>NZ_JAAVVD010000034.1:0-71749 GCF_018449755.1 Variovorax sp. dw_954
CGACTTGTCCTGCGTCTGCGCGACGGCGTTGGGCAGCGGCTGCCAGAAACTGGGCCAGCCGGTGCCGCTGTCGAACTTGGTCTTCGAGGAAAAGGCGTCGAGGTTGCAGCCGGCGCAGGCAAAGATGCCCTCGCGGTGCTCGTTGTTCAGTGGGCTCGAATAGGGGCGCTCGGTGCCTTCCTTGCGCAGCACGGCGTACTGGTTGGGCGTGAGGAGCTTGCGCCACTCTTCATCGGTGTGGGCGACCTCGAACTTGGCCGACTCGGTGGCGGCCAGTGCGGGGCGGGTGCTCCAGCCCAGCGCATTGGCAATGGCGAGGCCCAGCGTGGAGATGGCGAGACGTCTTCCTTGTGAAGTCATGGCAGGTCCTTTAGATGGCAAGTGGGGCACGACGAACGGGTGCCGTGGCCTTGAGACTTTTCGAAGGCCCCGGAGTTCGCCGTGGAGTTTCCGGTCTGGCGGCACGCGATATGCAAGAAGGGATATAACGCATCACAGCGGTTTCCTTGAAAGAGGGCATCCTGTAGTTCGAGCGAGATGCGCTGACGGTTACAGCCACGGCGAGCAAGCCCAATGGGCGGCGCTGTAACCGGGGCGGCGGTTCACACGAACTGCATCAGGACAAGTCGTTGCGAGCACGGGATACGTGTCTTCGTGCTTGCTGGATTCACCCAACGGAAGGACTGGCCATGAACAATCGCTCCACAGACCCCGCATACACCGGGAACCCCCGCTTTTCGCGGCGCGCGGCTTTCGCTGCCGTCGCCTTCGCCGTCGTCGCAGGCGCAGCGGCGTTGCAGGCCTTCCCGTCGACGGCGGCGGAAAGCGCCGTCGTGATTCCGGCACCCGCCGACGACCTCGCCGCCTCGACCGCTGCGAGCGAAACGGCCGTCGTGGCAGGCGGCTGCTTCTGGGGCGTGCAAGGTGTCTTCCAGCATGTGAAAGGCGTGACCAACGCCGTGTCCGGATACGCCGGCGGCGACGAGAAATCGGCGCAGTACGAATCGGTCGGCTCGGGCGCGACCGGCCACGCCGAATCCGTCGCGATCACCTACGACCCGAAGCAGATCAGCTACGGCCGTATCCTGCAGATCTACTTCTCGGTCGCGCACAACCCGACCGAGCTGAATCGGCAGGGCCCCGACCGGGGGACGCAATATCGCTCGACCATCTTTGCCCAGAATGCGGACCAGGCCCGCGTCGCCAAGGCCTACATCGAGCAGCTCGGCAAGGCCAAGGCCTACTCGCAGCCGGTGGTCACGACCATCGAACTGCAGAAGCGCTTCTTCCCGGCGGAGGGATACCACCAGGACTACCTCACGCTGCATCCGTCGCAGCCCTACATCGTCTACAACGACCTGCCCAAGATCGAGAACCTGAAGAAGGTCTTCCCCGACCGCTACCGGGCCGAGCCGGTGCTGGTCGGCAATCGCAACGCCTCTTGAACCAGCACGGAACGCAATCACATGAGCCTCACGCATGCCTACGCCGCGCAATCGGCCGGCCTCGCACCGGAGTTGTTCACGCGGATTTCGTCCTGACTCACCTGGCGGCAGCTACCCGCGCCGCTCGACCCCAGCCCGGTGGCAGTGCGTAGAGCACCGCCTGCGCATCCAGCGATCGGATGGCCACGTTGTTGTCGGCGGGTATGCGCCCCTGCGCCTGCAGCGCCTCGTAACGCAGCGCGCTGACGCGCAGGAAGGAAGCGAAGTTGCCGACCTCGCCGCGCGCCGCCACCAACTCGTCGTAGAGCTTTTCGATCAACTGCACGACGCCCATGTTGTCGCGTTGTGCAATCTCCTCGAGCACCTGCCAGAACAGGTTCTCGAGCCGGATGCTCGTGACGACTCCGTGCAACCGGACCGAGCGGGTGCGACTGTCGTAGCTCTGCGGATCGGCGCTGATGAAAACTTCGCACATGGTGGGTCTTCCAGTCGGCTGGAGGGGCCGCCACTTTAGCGCCTCCTCCGATGGCGCGCTCAAGTCTCGATGCGCGTGCCCAGCACCTTCAGGAACTGCGAGATCCAGGCCGGATGCGCAGGCCATGCCGGTGCACTGACCAGATTCCGGTCGGTCACGGCCTGGTCGACCGGGATGTTCGCGAACTCGGCGCCTGCCAGCTCGACCTCCGGCTGGCATGCCGGATAGGCCGACACCTTGCGGCCCTTCAGAAGCCCGGTGGCCGCCAACAGTTGCGCACCGTGGCAGACCGCCGCCACGGGCTTGTCGGCAGCGAGGAAATGGCGAGCGAGTTCGACCACCCGTGGATTCAGCCGCAGGTATTCAGGCGCGCGACCGCCCGGGATGAGCAGCGCATCGTAGGCCTCGGGCTGAACGTCTGCGAAGTTGAAGTTGAGGGTGAAGCGGTGGCCGGGTTTCTCGCTGTAGGTCTGTGCGCCTTCGAAATCGTGAATGGCGGTCTGGATCCAGTCGCCCGCTTTCTTGTCCGGCGCCACCGCGTGGACCGTATGGCCAACGGCCAGGAGGGCCTGGAAGGGCACCATGGTTTCGTAGTCCTCGGCGTAGTCGCCGCAGAGCATCAGGATCTTGCGCGTCACGGTTGCGTCTCCTTCATGGGAATGGATGGAAAAGCCGACCGGGGCCGGCGCCCCAATTGTTGGGAATCATTCCCGGGCCGTGGTAGCAGTGGGCTGTGACGTGGCGCTCGCGATCAAGCGCCATTGGCCTGCCCGGGATTGACCATTGCCAGGCCGCGGCGATCTGGACCCTATGGTTGATTTCAATCAGAGTGGTTCATCGAATCCGAGCCACGTCGTGAAGTCGCTCGCTGCGCCTCGTGGCATGCAGACCTGATTCACGCTGGCATCGCTGTCGGGATAGCCGAGCGACATTCCGCAGACCAGCGATTGGTTGGCCTCGAACCGCAAATGCGTCGCGATGCGCCGCTCGTAGCGAAGGAAGGCCACTTGCGGACAGGTGCCGAGGCCATGGGCATGGGCCGCCAGCATCAGTGTCTGGAGGAACAGGCCGAAATCGAGCCAACTGTTGTGTGTCAGGCGCGTGTCGATCGAGAACATCAGGCCGACCGGTGCGTCGAAAAATCGGTAGTTGCGCGTGGTCTGGCGCGCACGCGCGACCATGTCGTCCTGGCGGATGGACAGCGATGCGTAGTAGCAGCGAGCGAACTCGGCTTGCCGCGCCGAGCAGTCCGAGGGCGGCGGATTCGGAAAGGGGGTGAACGGCGCTTCGGTGTTGGCGGCGTGGGCCTCGAGGATCGCGTCGACCAGTGCCTGCCGGGCCGGGCCCGCGAACACGTGGACCCGCCAAGGCTGGGTGTTGAAGGTGCTGGGTGATCGGGCCGCCAACTCGAGGATCCCGGCCACGACTTCGCGCGGCACAGGTTGCGGCCGAAAGGCGCGGATGGTGCGGCGCCCGCGCACGACCTCGCCGAACGTGGCCGCGCAGGGAGCGGATATCGGAGTCTTCATCGCGGGTCCTTCGCCTGGCTGCAAGGCCACTTCGGCCTCGGTGCGATACTGGACTTCAGGCGCGGACAGGTCCTTGGTTCAGGACCTTAATTCTCCGGACTTCCAATCCTCCAACACCCCATGGCGCAGGAAGTGTTCGTTCTCGGCGACTTCCGGCTCGATCCGGGGCGCCGACTGCTGCTTCGCAACGAACAGCCCATCGAACTGAAACCCAAGGCGCTGGAAATTCTTTGCGTGCTGGCGTCGGCGCGGGGCGCGGTCGTCACGAAAGACGCACTGATGTCGCAAGTCTGGCCCGGGCTCGTCGTCGAGGAAAACAATATCCAGGTGCACGTGTCGGCGCTGCGCAAGGTGCTCGCCGGGGATTCGAGTGGCGCCCTCCACCTGATGACGGTCGCTGGCCACGGTTACCGCTTGCTCGGGATCGGCCTGGAACCTGCGACCGTGATGACAGCGGTCGAACCTTTGCGGCGGCGGGGACCGTCCGTTGCGGTATTGCCTTTCGCGTATCTGGGTGACGACCCAGCGCAGGAATATTTCGCTGAAGGTGTGGTCGACGACATAATCACCGGCCTGTCGCGTGTCAGGTGGCTTTCCGTCATTGCCCGCCATTCGAGTTTCGTCTTCCGCGGCGCCGACGTTGATCTCCCGCGGGTCGCGCACGAACTGCATGCCGACTACCTGCTGCACGGCAGCTTCCGGCGCTCCGGGGACCGCATTCGCGTATCGGCGCGCCTGACCGAGACTGCGGGTGGCACCGAGGTGTGGGCCGAGCGCCATGAACGTCTTCTCGGCGACGTTTTTGACCTGCAGGACGACATCGCGGCAAGCATTCTCGGCGCGATAGAGCCCGGGCTGCGTCGCTCCGAGATCGAGCGCATCCGCCGCAAGCGTCCCGGCGATCTGGACGCCTATGACCTCGTGCTGCGCGCCTTGCCGCACGTGTACACGCTCATGCCCGAGGGTTGCGCGCCAGCGATGCCATTGCTGCAAAGGGCCCTGGACCTGGAGCCCGGGTACGCCCTGGCCCATGCGACGCTGGCGTGGTGTCACCACGTGCGCTTCAGCCGCGGCGGGCTCGATGCGGCTGAACGAGAGGCATCGATCCGGCACGCACGCGCCGCAGTGGCACTCGGCAGCGATGACGCGCTGGCGCTGGCGATCGGTGCCTTCGTCATCTGGTTCGATGCCCATGACATCGCGGCGGCTTTCGACCTCTTCGATCGCGCGTTGCTTCTGAGCCCGTCCAACGTGGTGGCGCTCGCGACGAGCGCGGTCGCGCTGGCCTGGTCGGGAAGGCCGGCGCTGGCCATCGAACGCGCTCGCAGGGCACTGCAACTGAGTCCCTTCGACGCGCTGCGTTATCTGGCGTACCAGGCGCTGTCCGGTGCGAGATTCCAATCGGGCGACTTCGAGCGAGCCGAGCACGATGCTCGCCTGGCCGTCGAATCGTGCCCCGGGTTCAGCGTGCCCTACGCCTATCTGTGTGCCGCACTGGTGCGCGTCGGCAAGCTGGACGAAGCACGGCAAACAGTTCGACAGATGCTCGGGATCGATCCCGGGTTCTGCATCAGCCGCTTCCGCGTCACGGTGGGCGTCGACGATGCAGTGTTCAACGGATTTGCGATGGCATGGCGCGAGGCTCGGATGCCCGACTGATGGGGATCAGGCGTTTGCTTTTGTGGCGTATGGCCTGCCCGGAGGGGATCGAACCCCCGACAACCTGCTTAGAAGGCAGGTGCTCTATCCAACTGAGCTACGGGCAGATGCGGCAGCGAACGCGCCGCGAAGTCGAGCATTTTGCCAAAGCAAAAGACCGGTCACGACGCAAGGTCGGGGCCGGCCATCATTCTCGGGCCAACCGGCATCGAAACTGGCCGGCTGCCGGAAAAAGGCTCATGCGCGTTCCGGTCAGCCGCCTGCCTTCAGTACGCCCTCGAAGAACAGGCGGGTCGACTGCATGCAGTAGGCCGGCACGAGTTGCCCGTGGTAGGCGAACTGCACCGACTGATCCTTGTCGGCATCCGTGCCAGCCGTGTCGGCGCGCTCCTGCGCTTTCGCCTGTGCAAAGCCCGCGCGCGCCGCATCGTACGCATCGCCGGAACCCGACGCTTCCAGGTCCACCACCGTCAGCGATGCGGCAGGCATGCCGCGCGCCCTGAAGTAGCCGGCGGTCGCCATGGTGCTCGCGAAGTTCACGGTCGGATCTTCCACGCCGCCGCACATCAGCACCGGCCGTGTCGGCAGCCAGTTGCGCAAGTCATTGGCGACGGCGGCCTTGCGCAGGCCGAGCGAGGGCTTGCAATCCAGCGGGGTGGTGGTCGCGACAGAGGCGTTCGTGGCCGGCAAGGCATTGCCTGCGCAAGGGTTGCCGCTGACATCGTTGAACCAGCTTGTCAGGTAGCTCTGGCGCACGAGGTTGGCGGCGCCGTAACTGATGGCCACGCTGGGATCCAACGGGCCGGGCGTGGCGTTCGAGGGAAAGAAGGAATACCTCGGCAGCTTGCCGGAATTGAACAGGTCGTCGCTCGACGAGAAGCTCGGCAGCAACGTGTCGATGCCCGTGGCGTACTTGTCTTCGTAGATGTCGCTCGTGGCACCGTAGACGTTGCCGAACTGCTTCTGCCAGCTGGTGGTGATGAGCGGGAAGAACACGGTGCTGCCCAGTTCGGGCAGGCCCTTCGCGGTGTCATCGATCAACAGGCTGATGGCGGAGGGCGCGGACATCGGCGCCGACGCCGTCACCGCCATGCCGGTGGCCTGCATCTCGCGGTGCGCCGCCAGCGCCACGAAGCCGCCTTGCGAATAGCCGGTGACCAGCAGCGCACCACTGTCCGCGGCGGAAAGCGCGGGCAAGGTCGATCGCGCCGCCTTCAGCGCGTCAACCATTTCCTTGCCTTGCTGGTCGGCGTTCAGGAAGGGGTGGTAGCCGAGCGTCGACGTGTCGTAGCCGGCGTAGTTGGGCGCGACCACGATGTAGCCCCGGGCCGCGAACATCGCGGCCACCACTACTGCTTCCGAGGCTGCGGGCTGGTTGGTGTCGGTCAGGTTGGCGAAGTTGTAGCTGTGCTCCGTGGCGGTGCCGTGCGCATAGAGCACGATGGGCCGCGGCCCGTTGCATGCCGGGTCGGTGCCTGCGGGCAGCATGATGGCGCCGCTCGCGGTCGTCGTCTCGCCCTGGCCGCCGATGGTCTGGTACTGCAGGTAGCGCACGTCGACGCCGCAGATGGGCGCGCCGGCGACGCCTTCCAGCGTCTTGCCCTTGGAATCGGCTTCGAGCAGGAGCTTGAACTGGTCTGCGGACAAGCGCACGACGCGGTCCGGTACGGCGGTGAGCGCCGTCCCGCGGCTGGGAGCGGCGGCGGTTCCGGCGATCGAGATGGCTGTTGCGTTGCTGCCCCCACCACCGCCTCCGCAACCGGAGAGCGCAAGCGTGGCGGCAAGGGCAAGGGTGGACGCGGGGAGGATGGTCGATCGCATGAGGTCTCCGGCAGTGTGGACGAGCGCGACAAGGCGCCGGTCGACAATGCACGGGACCGTGGGCTTTCGCGTGCCGGCGACTGCCGATTTCGCTTGCCGGGCTGTTGCCTACAGACGAGGGGCCGAACAGGACGCCCAAATGCGTAGAAGGCAAGCGCCAAAGGGCATATGCGTGAAGCCGGACCAGCGCTTGAAACACCGCCACCGGATCCTCGGGCTTGCCTCGAAGCGTTGACGCCGATGTCTTCGGCGCCAACTACTTCAGCTTCATTTGCTGCTGGGGCCATGAGCCTGGAGGTCCGCGACAGCGCATCAACTCAATCCACCGTGAAACGAACGCCGGTTAGCGTGCCCTCGCCGTGCCCGACCAAGGTGACGCCATCCTTTGCATAAATGTCGACCGTGTAGGTGCCTGTGTATTTGTTGCCTGACGGGCTGAGCGTCACGATCTGATGGATGATCGCCGGGCCCGCGAACGCAGCGGGTACGACAGGCGGGCTGGAGTCGCTGCTGAGGTACCCAAGGGCGATATGCTTGATCTTGTAGGTCGCGGGCCCGATCTGCTCCCACACACCCATGCAAACGTCGCCAGTGCTCGGTGCGCGGCCGCCGGAGATCAGGAATTCTGTTCCGTCACTGTGAAATTGCTGAGTGCCGAAGTCGAGGACGTCGCCCGTCGGAGACAAGGTATTCGATTTCCACATTCCGACGATGCCGGGGCCGTCGTGCGGCGGCCTCGGGTTTCTTTCCTCCTGCATCCAGCCCGAGGGCGGTGCACCGTGCCCGGGTAACGTACAGGCGGCGGCCACGCCAGTCGCCGTCACCCCCGCAGCGGCGAGACCCATTACGACGAGATGCTTGCCAAGTGAACGCCGAAAAACCGCTATTCCGTTCATGATGACTCCTTGAGATCAGAGGACGGTTGGAATCGCCGACTTCGTGGAAGCACGAGCCTGCGCAGGAAAATCACGGGCCGCCGAGGGATGCTCCCCTGAGTGCCAAGGCCTGTGGCATCGCTGAGCTCGCATCAGATTCGCCTCAGCAGCCAGACCAGTGCGACAGCGCCGGCCGCGCTTGCGGCCAGGGTCATCGTCAACTCTGGCTCGGGCGCGCTCAGTGACCTGGAAACGACGGAAGGTCGCTCCTGCTGCGCGAGGATGAAGCCCGTGGAGAACGGGTTGTAGATTGCAGACTCCACTGGAGCAGATTCATCCGCCTGTGCCTCGTCACCGGGTTGGGCGGCAGGCTCACCCGGGGATGCCTCGACCGGAGCCTGCAAGGTGCGATCGGGGTTGCGGGCCTGTGCATATACGTCCGATGAAACCCATGCGACGCAGGCAATCGCAATGACGACGCCCATCCAAAAAGACAGGGATGGAGTCGGCCCGACCATCACCCGCAGATGCCAAGCTCGTGCGATGCCCAGGATGGCTGGCAAGCCGACAAGTGCACCTGCCAAATAAGCGATTGCGTCCATGATCAATCTTTCGCAGTGAAGGTGACGCATCACGATAGGGGTCCTGCGGCGCCGGTGGTCCGAAGAAGACCTGATCGTTTGCCGATGAAGTCCTGATCAACGCTTGATGGCTGGCAAGAAACGCAGCGCAGAGGCCTTTCACGGCGACGTAGACAGGCACAGAATCAGACTGCTGCTGCAGGATGCAGATCCCAGGAGGGGTGGATCCATGAGCGACGAGCCAACGACGGTCCGTGAGCGAGACGTGCCCGCTCCTGCGGGGCCCCATGGGGAGGCCGACATTTCCTCGGTCGTCTCGTTCGCTGACTTCGAGTTTGATTTCGAACGCGATCTGCTGCGGCGCGATGGCGTCGCCATCCCGTTGAGTCCCAAGCCCGGCGCACTGCTGCGCTACCTGCTTGCAAATCCGCGCCGCATTCTCAGCCGGACCGAACTGATGGCAAGTCTGTGGGCCGGCGTGGTGGTCACCGAGGATTCGCTGTTCCAGTGCGTCAGCGAATTGAGAAGTCGGTTGGGCGACCAGGGTCCCAAGCTGATCACGACGCACCCACGGCGCGGCTACATGTTCGAGGCGGACGTTCGGCCTGGCAGGCCTGCTGCGCCTGACCCTGTTCCGGAAAGGATCGACCCGGATGCGACGACATCTACCATGCCGGCTGCGCCCGATCAGGCTGCGCCGCGCAGTAGATGGCGCGCGCTGGCGCTGGCCCTTGCGTTGGGTGTCTCTGCCATCGCCGCTGGCGCGATCTACATGCGGGCCGAGCCGTACCGAATAGACGCGGAGCTCGGAAGGCGCTACTCGATCGTCGTCACGCCCTTCCAGGACATCGGAAGTACACCCTCGCCAAAGGTCGTGCGAGAAGGTCTCGCGGACGAGATCGCTTCTCAGCTGTCGCAACGGCAGGGCTCGATCGTGATTCGCTCGCCGTCGCCCGCTGGCGCGCGCTATGCAATGAGCGGGAGCGCAGTGGCACGCGGCGCCGGTGTCGCGGTCGACATCCAGGTCAAGACGGTGCCCGACGGCGAAGTCGTCTGGGCCGAGCACTACGACTATCCCGACGGTAATGATCCTGGCATCAATCTCGATATCGCGCTGCGTGCCACCAGCGGGCTCGGGCGGCGTTATTTCGAAAGACACCGGGCCAAGGTGAGCGCCTCGGGCTACCGCCTCGACCCCGCTGACCTGGCATTTTCAGGGTGGGACGACATCGAACGCCGTCAGACAATGCAAGACGTCAGCAGGGCCAGGGCGCGATTCGAGGAAGCCTTGCGGTCCGACCCCGAGTCGGTCACAGCACTCACAGGCCTGACCGCTGCGCTGATGTCCCAACGCTATGGCTACGCAGGCGAGCCGATGCCGAAAGACGTCGCCGAATCGGAACGCGTCGCAGCCAAGGCCTTCAACCTTGCGCCCAACGACGCCTCCTCCCTGATCGGATGGGCGAACGTCCAGGTCTTTCGCGGGCAGCCGGCATTGGCGTTGCCGCTCTACGAAAAGGCCGTCCAGCGCGCGCCATCCAGTGCGAACGCACGTCTCAGGTATGCCAATGGCCTGCTGATCGTTGGACGTTCGAATGAAGCCCAGCTCCAGATAGACGAGGCCCTGAGGCTGGGACCCCGCGATGCTCGAGTCGTGGTTTCCGCGTATGCGCTCGCATCCAGCACGGCTTTCATCGCTGGAGACGACGAGAAGGCTTACGCCCTGGCACAGCGCGCAGTGGCGGAGGGGCCGACCTTCGGCAACTCGTACGGCATATTGGCGTCGATCGATGCGCTGCACGGCCGCACAGCCGAAGCTGCAAGGAACATGGCGGAGCATCGCAGGCTGATGCCCTACAACAGCATCGAACGGTACGTCAGCAACAATCCATCCGGCTCCGACCTCTTTCTTGCCGGCCGCAACCGAATGATCGAGGGCCTGCGAGCGGCGGGCATGCCGGAGCGCTAAAGGTTTGCCCAAGCGCCGCAGTGCTTGCTCATCACTTTACGCCGCCAGTCGCGGCATCGGCTAGACAGGCTAGTCGCGGCCAAGCAGAAACAAAAATGGTGACAAGGACCTAAGTCCTTGTCACCATTAAATGTTTTGGTCGGGGCGAAAGGATTCGAACCTTCGACCCTCTGGTCCCAAACCAGATGCGCTACCAGGCTGCGCTACACCCCGACAAGCCCTCGATTATAGCCTGTCCGGCCTACACATTGGCCGTTTCAGCGCTTTTCGTACTGCGTCTTGCCAAAAAGAATGTCGCGCGACGCATCGCTCGTCAGCGGCTTGCGCAACTCGGCCAGCACCTTCACGCCGCGCTGCACCGCCGGACGCGCCGCGATCGCATCGAACCATGCCTTGAGATGCGGAAAGTCGGTGAGCGTGATGCCCTGGTTCTCCCAGCTGCGCAGCCACGGGAAGATCGCGATGTCGGCGATCGAATAGCTCTTGCCGGCGATGAACTTGCTCTTGGCCAACTGCCGGTCGATCACGCCGTAGATGCGCCTGGCTTCATTGGTATAGCGGTCGATGGCGTAGGGGAGCTTCTCGGGCGCATACAGGCGGAAGTGATGCGCCTGGCCGAGCATCGGGCCGACGCTGCCCATCTGGAACATCAGCCACTGCAGCACGTCGTAGCGCGCCCTGTCGCCGGTCGGCATCAGCTTGCCGGTCTTGCCTGCCAGGTATACAAGGATCGCGCCTGATTCGAACAAGGAGATCGGCTTGCCGTCCGGCCCGTTCGGGTCGGTGATCGCAGGGATCTTGTTGTTCGGGCTGATCTTCAGGAACGCTGGCGCGAACTGGTCACCCGCGCCGATGTTGACCGGGTGCGCCACGTAAGGGAGGCGGCACTCCTCCAGCATGATGTGGACCTTGTGGCCGTTCGGCGTGGGCCACGAGAAGACGTCGATGGGGGATTGCGTTGGCATGGCGGGCAGCATAAACGCCATGCCAATTTCTTGCTCATGCCATCTATTGCGCGCCCGCCAGGTGCTGGTGAATCAAGGCCACGGCCGCAGCGCCTTCGCCGATCGCGCCGCCCACGCGCTTGACCGAACCCGATCGCACATCGCCCACCGCGAACACGCCCGGCACGCTCGATTCCAATGCCGCCGACTGCCGCGCCGGAAAGCCGCCGCTCGCCGCCGTGCCGGTGAGCACGAAGCCGTGCGCATCGACCGACACGCCGCAGCCTTCGAGCCATGTCGTCTCGGGTTCCGCGCCGACGAACATGAAGATGTTGCGCGCCGCGCAGTGGTACTCGTCGCCGCTGCGGTGGTTGCGCCAGGTCGCGCCTTCAAGGCCGCGCTCCGGCTCGCCATGCAGGCTTTGCAATTCGGTGTACGGGTGCAACTCGATGTTCGGCGCGGCCTCGATGCGGTCGATCAGGTAGCGCGACATGCTGGCCGCCAACGAGGGCGCGCGCACCAGGATGTTGACCTTGGCCGCATGCTGCGACAGGAACACGGCGGCCTGACCCGCCGAATTGCCGCCGCCAACCAAGCCGATCTCCTGCTGCGCGCAGAGCTTGGCCTCCAGCGCGGAAGCCCAGTACCAGATGCCGCGGCCTTCGAAGTCGGCCAGTCGCGGCACGGCGGGGCGCCGGTAGCGCGCACCGCTGGCAATCACCACGGTGCGCGAACGCAGCTTGCGGCCATCGGCCAAGGTCACCGACAGTTCGCCGTCACTCTGCGCACGGCTGCAATCCATCGACACGACCTTGGCCGGGATCAGCATTTCGGCGCCGAACTTCTGTGCCTGCACATACGCGCGGCCGGCCAGGGCGCCGCCGGAGATGCCGGTGGGAAAGCCCAGGTAGTTCTCGATGCGCGCACTGGCGCCGGCCTGGCCGCCGTAGGAACGACAGTCCAGCACGATCACGCGCAGGCCTTCCGATGCGGCATACACCGCGGTCGCGAGTCCGGCGGGTCCGGCGCCCACTACCACCACGTCGAACAGGTCCGCATGCTCGACCGTGTCCACCATGCCGAGGCAACGCGCCAGCGCGTCTTCGCTCGGGTTCATCAGCACTGCGCCGTTCGGGCACACCACGAGCAGTTGAACTTCGGCGTATTGCTCGAGCATGGCTGCCGCGTCCGCATCCTGCGTGGCATCGACCACGTGGTACGGATAGCCGTTTCGGCCCAGAAAGCTTTGCAGCCTGCGCACGTCGGCCGAATCGGGCGGGCCGATCAGCACCGGGCCGCTCGCGCCGGCCTCGATGAGCGCCACGCGCCGCAGGATCAGCGCGCGCACCAGGCGCTCGCCCAGGTCGGCCTCGGCAATGATGAGCGCGCGCAACTGGTCGGGCGGGACCAGTAGCGCCTCGACTTCGCCCATCGCATGTCCATCGACCAGCGCCACGCGGCCCGACAGTTGCCCCACCTCCGCCAGGAACTGCCCCGGTCCTTGCTCGGCAATCGGCGTGACGTGGCCCAGGCCATCGCGTTGCGAGATCGCGACCACGCCCTTCAGCACCACGAACATCCCCGGCCCCGGCTCGCCGGCCTTGAACAGGCAGGCATCGGCCGGGTAGTGCCGCGCGCTGCCAAAGCGCGTGATGCGCGCAATATCCGCCGCGTCCAGCACCGGGAACATCTGGTGCCTGCGTGTTTCGACTTCGACCCGCTCTTCGGTTGCCATGCGATCTCCTGGAAGCTGCTCTCGGCGAGCGGTCGAGTTTCACGCATTTGCCATCGCGATGACATGCGGCTTTCATGGTGCCTGACCAGACTCCCGGGACATGAACGAGCTACCCGACCCCGCCTTCGCCCTCTTGCGCCTCACGCCGCGCAATCCGCAGCAACCGGTGTTGTTGCACAGGCCCCAACGTGCCGATCCAGACACCAGGGCCGGCCTGACCGTGCAGTGGGCCAGGCACCAGGACGAGGTGCGTGCCGCGCAGCGCCTGCGCCATGCCGTCTTCGTCGGGGAGATGGGCGCGCGCCTCAGCACGCCGCTCGCCGGCCACGACATCGACCTGTTCGACAACTTCTGCGAACACTTGCTGGTGCGTGACGAACGCAGTGGCGAGGTGATCGGCACCTACCGCCTGCTGACGCCCGCGCAGGCCCGCCGCGTCGGCGGCACCTACAGCGACACCGAATTCGACCTGACCCGGCTGCGCGTCTTTCGCGAGCGCATGGTCGAGCTGGGTCGCGGTTGCGTCCATGCGGAGCATCGGCACGGCGGGGTGATCCTGGCCCTCTGGCGCGCGCTGGGCGACTTCATGACCCGCAACCAGCTCGACACCATGATGGGCAGCGCGAGCATCCCCATGAGCCACCTCGGCGTGCCGGGCGGCAACGCGGCGGCCAGCATCTGGCGCCAGTTGTCGGCCACGCACATGGCGCCGGTGCAATACCAGGTGCAGCCGCGCCTGCCGTTGCCGGTGGACCGGCTCGACGGCAGCCTGGAGGTCGACCCGCCGGCGCTCATCAAGGGCTACCTGCGCATGGGCGCCAAGGTGCTCGGCCCACCGGCCTGGGACCCTGATTTCAACAGCGCCGACCTGCCGATGCTGGTGCGCATCGACGACCTGCCGTCGCGCGCCCGTCGGCACTTCCTTGAGCGCTGAACGCCGCGCCAACTTGTGGCTGTCATGAAACCGTCATACGCTTGTCATACGGTCAGGCAAAGCCGTATTTCAAGGCGACTTGACCCAGAATCGACCCCATGCTCACCGCAGCCGAAGATCCCACTCGAAAAGAATTTGCCCAATCCGCATCGGCCACGCTTGCAGCGCTTACGCCGCTCGATCGCGACCATGCCATCCTCGCTTTCAACAGGCGCGTGCTCGACTGGGCCTACCGGCCCGAAATACCGCTGATCGAGCGGCTGCGCTACCTCTGCATCGTGTCGTCCAACCTCGACGAATTCTTCGAAGTCCGCGTCGCGCCGCACCTGATCGCGGCCGATGCCGGCGATCGCAAGGGCAACTACACCGTGGAGTCCTTCGACGCGTTGGCCACCGCCTCGCACGGACTCGTGGCGCAGCAGTACGCGCTCTACAACGACGAACTGATGCCTGCCTTCGCCGCGCACGGCATCCGCATGATTTCGCACGGCGAGCGCAACCCCGCGCAACGCAAGTGGGTGCATGAATACTTCGAGCGCGAAGTGCGCCCGCTGCTCATTCCGGTGGGACTCGATCCGGCGCATCCGTTCCCGCAGGTGGCCAACAAGTCGCTCAACTTCATCGTGCGCCTCGCGGGCAAGGATGCCTTCGGCCGCGACAACCCGATCGCCATCGTCAAGATACCGCGCGTGCTGCCGCGCGTGGTGCGCATGCCGGCCAAGATCTCGGGCGGCCAGAACCTCTGCATGCCCATCTCCAGCATCGTGCGCGCCCATCTGGCCAGCCTGTTTCCAGGGCGCGAGATGGGCGACTTCTCTCAGTTCCGGGTCACGCGGCATTCCGACCTCGCGGTCGACGAGGAAGACGTGAAGAACCTGCGCACCGCGTTGCGGCAGGGCTTGCAGCATCGCCACTTCGGGCAGGCGGTGCGGCTGGAGGTGTCGGCCAGTTGCGCGGAGTCGCTCGCCGGCTTCCTGATGGCGCAGTTCAACCTGCCGGCGCAGGCGCTGTACCGTGTGCATGGCCCGGTGAACCTCGCGCGCCTCACGCAGTTCATCGACTTGATCGATGCGCCGGCGCTGCTGTTTCCGGCTTACCAGCCTTCGTATCCCGTGACGCTGTCGCCGGTGCAACCGATCTTCGAGCAACTGCAGGCTGGCGACGTGCTGATCCACCAGCCCTTCGAGAGCTTCGACGGCGTGATCGCCTTCCTGCGCGAGGCCGTGTACGACCCGGCCGTGCTCGCCATCAAGCAGACCATCTACCGCACCGGCACCGACTCGGCGCTGATGGACCTGCTGCGCGAAGCCGTGCGGCGCGGCAAGGAAGTGACCGTGGTCGTGGAGTTGAAGGCGCGCTTCGACGAAGAGGCCAACATCAACTGGGCCGAGATGCTGGAGTCGATCGGCGCGCAGGTGGTGTACGGCGTGGTCGGGCTCAAGACGCATGCCAAGATGATGCTCATCACGCGCCGCGAGGGAAACAAGCTGCGCCGCTACGGCCACCTGGCGACCGGCAACTACAACCCGCGCACCGCGAGGCTCTACACCGACATCAGCCACCTCACGGCCGACCCGCTGCTCACCGCGGACATGGAGGCCGTGTTCGTGCACATGGCCGGCCAGAACAAGGTGCCCAAGCTGCATCGCATGTGGCTGGCGCCCTTCGACCTGCACAAGAACACGATGGCGCAGATCGAAGCGCTCGGCGCGGCCGCGGCCGCCGGCAAGCCGACGCGCCTCGTCGCAAAGATGAATGCGCTGACCGACGAGGCGCTGATCGGGGCGCTCGTGCGAGCGGGGCAGAAGGGCGTGAAGATCGACCTGATCGTGCGCAGCGCCTGCACCCTGCCGGCGCAGGTGCCGGGCCTGACGGACAACATCCGCGTGCGCTCGATCATCGGCCGCTTCCTGGAGCATTCGCGCGTCTTCTACTACCGCATCGGCGAGGACGAAAGCCTCTACCTGTCGAGCGCCGACTGGATGAACCGCAACATGATGCGGCGCATCGAGATCGCCTGGCCCGTGACCGACCCCGTGCTGCGGCAGCGCATCATCGACGAATGCCTGGTGGCCTACCTTTACGACGGGCGCGATGCCTGGGAACTCGAGGCCAACGGCGCCTATCGACGCGTCGACCGCGACCCGCGCGGCACCGAGGGCCATGGCGCGCAGGACGCGCTCATGGGCCGCTATGCCTCGCGCGGCCTGAGCCGTGCCGCGGCGCGAGACTGATTTTTTTTCGAGGACACAGATGGATTTGATTTTCTGGCGCCATGCCGAGGCAGACGACTGGACCGAAGGGTGCGACGACATGCAACGCTCGCTCACCTCGCGCGGCGAGAAGCAGGCCAAGCGCATGGCCGGATGGCTCGACCGCCAACTGCCCGAGGGCACCCGCATCATGTCGAGCCCGGCGCGGCGCTGCGAGCAGACTGTGCTGGCACTGGGCCGCAAATACAAATTGCGAGAGGAACTCAGCCCGGGCACGACGGGCGATGAAGTGTTGGCTGCCGCCGGCTGGCCGAATGGCAAGTCGGTGGTTCTGATCGTCGGGCACCAGCCCTCGCTGGGCCAGTCGATTGCGCAACTGATCGGCTTGAGCGCGGAGAGTTGCCCCGTGCGCAAGGGCTCCGTCTGGTGGCTCCGCGCCCGCGAGCGAGACGGGGACGTGCAGACGATCGTGGTCGGCGTGCAGTCGCCCGAACTCCTGTAGCTCAGCAGCCGCGCAGCGTCACGGCCCAATCGGTCTTCTGCCAGGCGACGACTTCCTCGCGCAGCAGGTGCGCCGATTGCGGAAACTCTTCTGCCCAGCCGGCGCGCGCCGTGATGCCGAAGGTTCTGCTGGCCGGCGCGGCGAGCTTCAATGCGTCGGCCTGCGGGTCGCGCCGGGCGTGGCACAGGATCACCGCGAGGCGCAGCGCGAGGAGTTGGCGCGCGAAGACTTCATCGTCCAGGATCAGCCCCAGCTTGCGCAGCTTGCCCCGATGCCCCAGCACGAGTTGGCCCAGCGCGTGCATCTCGTTGACCGCGAAGCCCGGCGCGTCGGTGTTGTCGAGGATGTAGGCACCGTGCTTGTGATATTCACTGTGCGAGATCTGCGTGCCGATCTCGTGCAGTTGCGCGGCCCAGGCCAACTTGCGCAGCGCCCGTCCGGCGCGGCTCGTGGTCTGGCCGCCGCGCGCCGCGGGGTCGAGCTGCACATAAAGTGCCGCGGCCGCTTCGCCGACCCTGCGGGCTTGCGCGGCATCCACCTGGAAGCGCGAAGCCAGCCGCGTGACGGTACGGGCACGCAAGTCGGCAACACCTTCGTCCCGCTCCAGCAACTCGTAGAGAACACCGTGCCGCAGCGCGCCTTGGGCGACGTGCATTTCCTCGATGTCGAGCAGGTCGAACACCGCGCGCAGTACGCTCACGCCGCCGCCGATCACGGCCTTGCGGTCTTCGCGCATGCCTTCCATGCGCAGCCTGTCGGCATTGCCGGCCTTCAGCAGCCGGTCGACCAGCCAGGCGAGGCCAGTGCGCGTCACCATGCCCGGCGGCGCCACGCCCGCCACCGCCAGCACATCGCCCACGGCGCCGATGGTGCCTGAAGCGCCATAGGCTTCGTCCCATCGGTCGCGGGCGTAGAGCGACAGTGCTTCGTCGAGCACGGCAGTGGCGGCGATCTGCGCGGCGCGGAATGCCGCCGGCGTGAACTGGCCCTTCTCGAAATACTTCATCGACCAGGCAACGCTGCCGACCCGGTAGGACTCCATGATGTCGGCTTGCAGCGCCCGGCCCAGGATCATTTCGGTCGAGCGGCCGCCGATGTCGACCACCAGCCGGCGTTCCTGCTCGGACGCGTCGGTCTGCGGCAGCATGTGCGCCACACCCTGGTAGATCAGCCGCGCCTCTTCACGCCCCGGTATCACGTCGATGCCGAAGCCCAGGATGGTGCGCGCGCGCAGCAGGAACTCGTCGCGGTTGCGCGCCTCGCGCAAGGTCTGCGTGGCCACGGCGCGGACCTGCGAACCCCTGAAACCAGCCAGGCGCTCGCCAAAACGCGCCAAGGCGTCCCAGCCGCGCTGCATGGCATCGGGCGTGAGGTTGCGTGCGCTGTCGAGGCCGTTGCCCTGGCGCACGGTCTCTTTCAAATATTCGGTGCGGTGGATTTGGCCGTGATCCAACTGGCCGATCTCAAGGCGGAAGCTGTTGGAGCCGAGGTCGACTGCGGCCAGACGGGTGCCGTTTTGCATTGGATGTGTGTGGCTGATGGGCTTCGATGGTAAGCCCGGGTGAAATCCGGGTTGCCGAATCTGCGTTCGGCTCCCGATCCCGCATTCTCATGGATCACATGACAGCTCTGTGACACGCCGCCAACGATGTCATATGGCTGTCACACAAGCTTTCTAGAGTCCCGGCAAGCCCTGAATAAGGGTTTGCATCTACTCCTAAGGAAGCTTCATGAAAACGACGATCCAATTCGCAACTGCCGGCCTCGTGGTTGCGGCTTTTGCCTCTGTTCCCGCCTTCGCCCAGAACGTCACCGGCGCCGGCGCCAGCTTCCCCGCACCGCTTTATTCGAAGTGGGCCAGCGACTTCAACAAGGCCACCGGCACGCAAGTCAACTACCAGTCAGTCGGCTCGGGCGCCGGCATCAAGCAGATCGAGGCCAAGACGGTCGACTTCGGCGCATCGGACATGCCGCTCACCGACGACGAACTCAAGGCCAAGGGCCTGATGCAGTTCCCCACCGTCATCGGCGGCGTGATCCCGGTGGTCAACATCGCCGGCGTCAAGCCGGGTGACCTCAAGCTCAACGGCACCGTGCTGGCCGACATCTACCTCGGCAAGATCACCAAGTGGAGCGATCCCGCCATCAAGGCGCTGAACGGTTCGCTCGCCTTGCCCGACGCCGCCATCGCCCCGGTTCGCCGCGCCGACGGTTCGGGCACCAGCTTCCTCTTCACCAACTACCTGAGCAAGGTCAACGCCGACTGGAAGAGCAAGGTAGGCGAAGGCACGGCGGTCAACTGGCCTGTGGGCACCGGCGGCAAGGGCAACGAGGGCGTGGCCCAGTTCGTCAAGCAGTTGCCCAACTCGATCGGCTATGTCGAGTACGCCTATGTGAAGCAGAACAAGATGGTCTACGCGCAGATGCAGAACGCGGCCGGCACCATGGTCACGCCCGATGACAGCGCCTTCAAGGCGGCTGCGGCCAATGCCGACTGGAACAAGACCTTCTACCAGGTGCTGACCAACCAGCAAGGCAAGGACGCCTGGCCGATCACCGGCGCCACTTTCATCCTGATGCAGAAGGTGCAGGAAAAGCCGGCCAACGGGACCAGCGTGCTGCGCTTCTTCGACTGGGCCTTCAAGAGCGGCGACAAGACGGCCGACGACCTCGACTACGTGCCGATGCCTGACGGCGTGAAGACCGCCATCACCAAGGCCTGGGGCGAGGTCAAGGACGCATCGGGCAAGCCCGTCGCGCCTGCGCTGGTCAAGTAAGTCGGAGCGGCGCGCGTGAGCAGCACACCGTTGGAGCGCGCGCCGACCACGTCACTGTCGGAGTCATCCTTGTCATCCACATTTCCTGCCAACGCCCGCGCGCTTGACCTTGCGGCCGAACGTGCGACGCTCACGCCGCCGCCCGCCAAGCGCCCGCGCACCGGTGCACTGACCGACCAGTTGTTCGGCTGGGCCGCGAAGGGCGCCGCGCTGCTGACGCTGGCGCTGCTGTTCGGCATCCTGCTGTCGCTGCTGGTCGGCGCCTGGCCCGCCATTTCGAAGTACGGCCTCGGCTTCCTGACCAGCACGGTCTGGGACCCGGTGCAGGACGAGTACGGCGGCCTCGTGATGATCTACGGCACGCTGGCCACTTCGGCGATCGCGCTGGTGATCGCCGTGCCGGTGAGCTTCGGCATTGCGCTGTTCCTCACCGAGCTGTCGCCGGCCTGGCTGAAGCGCCCGCTGGGCACGGCCATCGAGTTGCTTGCCGCAGTGCCTTCCATCGTCTACGGCATGTGGGGCCTGCTGGTGTTCGGGCCGATCCTCAGCGCCTACGTGCAGCAACCCTTGCAACAGTTGCTTGGCGGCGTGCCGTACCTCGGTGCGCTGGTGTCCGGTCCGCCGGTGGGCATCGGCATTCTCTCGGCCGGCATCATCCTGGCCATCATGATCATCCCGTTCATCGCCTCGGTGATGCGCGACGTGTTCGAGGTGACGCCGCCGCTCCTGAAGGAGTCGGCCTATGGGCTCGGCTCGACCACCTGGGAGGTCGTCTCCAAGGTGGTGCTGCCGTACACCAAGGCGGGTGTCGTCGGCGGCATCATGCTCGGCCTCGGCCGCGCACTGGGCGAGACCATGGCGGTGACCTTCGTGATCGGCAACACCAACCAGCTCAACTCGCTGTCGGTCTTCGAGGCGGCGAACAGCATTACCTCGGCACTGGCCAACGAGTTTGCCGAAGCCGGCGCCGGCATGCACCAGGCGGCGTTGATGTACCTCGGCCTCGTGCTGTTCTTCATCACCTTCGTGGTGCTGTCGCTGTCGAAGCTGCTGCTGCAGCGCATGCAGAAGAGTGAAGGGAAGAAGGCATGACGACTGCCGAGAAACTGTTGGCCGCCAAGGCGCTCAACGAAACGCGCGCGGCAAAGTTCGCGACCCGCAAGCTCGTCAACCAGATCGCGCTCACGCTGTCATTGGCGGCCATGGCATTCGGCGTGTTCTGGCTCGTGTGGATCCTCTGGGAAACGCTGCGCCAGGGCATCGGGGGCCTGGCGATCGCCACTTTCACGGAGATGACGCCGCCGCCGAACGAGGCTGGCGGTATCGCCAACGCGATCTTCGGCTCGCTGGTGATGGTGGCCATGGCCACCTTCGTCGGCACGCCGATCGGCATCATGGCCGGCATCTACCTCGCGGAGTACAACCCGAAGGGCTGGCTGTCGAGCGTGACGCGCTTCGTCAACGACATCCTGCTGTCGGCGCCATCGATCGTGATCGGCTTGTTCGTTTATGCGGTGGTGGTGGCGTACTTCAAGACCTTCTCGGGCCTGGCCGGCGCGCTGGCGCTGGCGCTGATCGTGATCCCGGTGGTGATCCGCACCACCGAGAACATGCTGCAACTCGTGCCGCCGGGACTGCGTGAGGCGGCCTATGCGCTCGGCACGCCGAAGTGGAAGGTCATCATCAGCATCACGCTGCGCGCGGCACGCGCCGGCGTCGTCACCGGCATCCTGCTGGCGGTGGCCCGCATCGCCGGCGAAACGGCGCCGCTGCTGTTCACGGCGCTGAACAACCAGTTCTGGACCGCCGACATCTCGCAGCCGATGGCCAGCCTGCCAGTGACCATCTTCAAGTTCGCGATGAGCCCGTACGAGAACTGGCAGCAACTGGCCTGGGCCGGCGTGTTCCTGATCACGGTCGCGGTGCTCGGCCTCAACATCCTCGCGCGAGTCCTCACGCGCAACAAGCTTTGAAAGACAACATGTCCGCCACACTCGCGCAACCCGCGCGCTCCAAGATCTCGGTCAAGGACCTGAACTTCTACTACGGCAAGTTCCACGCGCTCAAGGGCATCAACCTCGAGATCCCGGAGAACAAGGTCACGGCCTTCATCGGCCCGTCGGGCTGCGGCAAGTCGACCTTGCTGCGCACCTTCAACCGCATGTTCGAGCTATACCCCGAGCAGCGCGCCGAAGGCACGATCGCGCTCGACGGCGAGAACCTGCTCACCAGCAAGCAGGACGTGGCGCTGATCCGCGCCAAGGTCGGCATGGTGTTCCAGAAGCCGACGCCATTCCCGATGTCGATCTACGACAACATCGCGTTCGGCGTGAAGCTGTTCGAGAACCTCAGCGCCAGCGACATGGACGACCGCGTCGAGTGGGCCCTGAAGAAGGCCGCGCTCTGGACCGAAGTGCGCGACAAGCTGCAGCAGAGCGGCTCCGGGCTCTCCGGCGGCCAGCAGCAGCGCCTGTGCATCGCACGCGGCATCGCGATCAAGCCCGAAGTGCTGCTGCTCGACGAGCCATGCTCCGCGCTCGACCCGATCTCCACCGCGAAGATCGAGGAACTCATCGCCGAATTGAAGAGCGAATACACGGTGGTCATCGTGACCCATAACATGCAGCAGGCGGCGCGCTGCAGCGACTACACGGCGTACATGTACCTGGGCGACCTGATCGAGTTTGGCGCGACGGAGCAGATGTTCTTCAAGCCGAAGCGCAAGGAAACCGAGGACTACATCACCGGCAGGTTTGGTTAAGGACACCACATGACTGAAAAACATCTCTCCAGCCAGTTCGACAGCGAACTCAACGGCGTCTCGTCGCGCGTGATGGAACTCGGCGGCATGGTCGAGTCGCAGATTCACAAGGCCGTCTACGCGTTGTCGCAGTTCGATGCCGACGCAGCCGACCGTGTGATGGAAACCGAGCACCGCGTCAATGCGATGGAGATGGAGATCGACCGCGACCTGTCGTCCATCATCGCGCGCCGCCAGCCGACCGCGCGCGACCTGCGCCTCTTGATCGCCATCTCCAAGACCACGGCCAACCTCGAGCGCGTCGGCGACGAGGCCAACAAGATCGCGCGCATGGTCAAGTCGATCATCGAGAGCGGTTCCGCCCGCACGCTGCCGTCGACCGAGATCCGCATCGCGGCCGACCTGGCCTCGGGCCTGCTGCGCAAGGCGCTCGATGCCTTCGCGCGGCTCGACACCGCGGCGGCCCTGTCGATCCTCAAGGAAGACGACCTGATCGACCAGGAGTTCGACGGCTTCGTGCGCAAGCTGGTCACCTACATGATGGAAGACCCGCGCACCATCTCCGCAAGCCTCGACCTGCTGTTCCTGGCCAAGGCCATCGAGCGCATCGGCGACCATGCCAAGAACATTGCCGAATTCATCATCTACATCGTCAAGGGCGAGGATGTGCGGCACACTTCGATGGAAGAGATCGAGTCGGCATTGCAGTGAATACGGCACCGGACTTTGCGTCCGGTACCCGTTCCCGATCTCATGACCCCAAATACATGAAGAAGCCCAAAGTCCTCATCGTCGAAGACGAGTCCTCGATCGCCGAACTGATCGCCGTCAACCTGCGTCACAACGGCTTCGAGCCGCTGTGGGCGGAAGACGGCGTGGCGGCGCAGCGCGAGATCGACGCGGGCCTGCCCGACCTGATCCTGCTCGACTGGATGCTGCCCGGCCAGAGCGGCCTGGTGCTGGCGCGCCAATGGCGCAAGGACCCGCGCACCAAGGCCATCCCGATCCTCATGCTCACCGCGCGCGGCGACGAGCCTGACAAGGTGGCCGGCCTCGACGCCGGCGCCGACGACTACATCACCAAGCCCTTCTCGACGCAGGAGATGCTCGCGCGCATTCGCGCCGTGCTGCGCCGCCGCGCGCCGGAAACCGTGACCGAGCGCGTCGAGATCGGCGACCTCGTGCTCGACACTTCCACGCACCGCGTGACCTGGCAGACGCAGTCGCTCAAGGTCGGGCCCACCGAGTTCAAGCTGCTGGCCTACCTCATGCAGCATGCGGAGCGCGTGCACAGCCGCTCGCAACTGCTCGACAAGGTCTGGGGCGACCACGTCTACATCGAGGAACGTACGGTCGACGTGCACGTCAAGCGCCTGCGCGAATCGCTTGGCGCCGCTGCGGCCATGGTCGAGACCGTGCGAGGTGCGGGCTATCGCCTGACGACCCAGATCACTGCCTGACCGCCCGCGGTGATACAGCCTTCCCGCGCAGCCTGGCGCGGATAATCTCCCGACATGCCCTTCCGAATTGCTACGTTCCTGATAGCGTCCGCCCTGGGGGCTGCGATCGCTGGGGGGCTGTTCGGATGGCCGCTCGCATGGGTCGGCGCATGGCTCGGGTCCTTGCTGTGGCTCGTGCTCGACGCATGGCGCGCGGCCCGGCTGCTGGGCCTGTTGCGCAACGATGTGGCCAACCTGCCTTCGCGCGGGCCGGGTGTCTGGGGCGAGTTGTCGGAGCGCATCCGCAAGCTGCTGCGCGAGCGTGAAAAGCAGACGCAGCAAGCCGAGGAGCGCCTGCAGGAATTCCTCGCGGCCATCCAGGCGTCGCCCAATGGCGTGGTGCTGCTCGACGAGCAGGGCCGCATCGAATGGTGCAACCAGACGGCAGCGGCGCAGTTCGGCATCGACGCCGAGCGCGACCTGCTGCAGCACCTGGCCAACCTGGTGCGCGACCCGGCCTTCGTGGCCTACCTGGCATCGTGGAACTACAGCCGGCAGGTGCTGATCGACGCGCCCGCGCGTACGGTCATGCGGGGCGGCCATCCGTTGCGGCTCTCGGTGCAGGTGCATCCTTATGCGGGCAATCGCCGCATGCTGCTGACCCGCGACATCACCGCGCTGGAGCAGGCCGAGACCATGCGGCGCGATTTCGTCGCCAACGTCTCGCACGAGATCCGCACGCCGCTCACCGTGTTGGCGGGCTTCGTCGAAACGCTGCAGAACCTGCCACTCGACGCCGAGGAGCGCGCGCGCTACCTGCGGCTGATGGGCCAGCAATCGCAGCGCATGGAAATGCTGGTCAACGACCTGCTGACCCTGTCCAAGCTCGAAGGCAGCGCGGCGCCGCCGTCGAGCCAGTGGACACGCGTGCGGGCGCTGCTGGCGCAATGCGAGGACGAGGCGCGGGGCCTGTCCGGCAGGCTGGTGCCGCAGGGCCACAAGCTGAGCTTCGCGATCGAGGCGGATTCCGAGATTTCCGGCGCATCGACTGAGCTGCAAAGCGCCATGTCCAACCTGCTGAGCAACGCGATCCGCTATACGCCCGGCGGTGGCGAGATTGCGGTGACCTGGCAGGTGCTTCCGGACGGCCGTGGTGAATACGCCGTGCGCGACAGCGGGCCGGGCATCGAGCCCGAGCACGTCCCGAGGCTCACCGAGCGCTTCTACCGCGTCGACCGCAGCCGCTCGCGCGAGACCGGCGGCACCGGGCTGGGGCTGGCCATCGTCAAGCACATCGCGCAGCGCCACGGCGCCGAACTGCGCATCGACAGCAAACCCGGGCAAGGCTCGCGTTTTGCGCTGCTGTTCTCGCCTACGCGGGTGCGGGCTGCGCGCGCCGTCGCGGCTTGATCGTTCGCCACAGCAGCGCGGCGAACAGCAAGGCGGTGAGCCACAGCGCCGCCGCGCTCATCAACCAGTACGCCAGCGGCGATTGCATGGCCTCCCACGGACCCAGTCCCCGGTAGGCCAGCAGGTAGCTGCCGCCCAGCCCCACGCCCCACAGCAGCGCGCAGTAGATGACGAGCGGCGCGACGGTCACGCGATAGCAGCGCAACACGTACACGCACATGGTCTGCACCGCGTCCGCCATGTGATAGGCCGAGGCCGCGCACAGCAGCACGGCGGCCAGCGCCGCGACTCGCGTGTCGCCCGAATAGACGCCGGCCAGCCAGCCGCGCAGCAGCACCATGAGTGCGCCCAGCGCCAGTGCCATGCCGATCATCAATTCAAAGCCCTTGCGGCACGCGCGCCGCGCCAGCAGCGGCTCGCCGGCGCCGAGCCAGAAGCTCACGCGCGCACTGGTCGCGATGGAAAGCGACATCGGCACCATGTAGGCCACGCCCACGAGGTTCGATGCGATCTGGTGCGCCGCGGCAGCCGCCGTGCCCAGCCGGGCGATGAACAGCGCCATCAGCGTGTACGACGTGATTTCCACCAGCACCGCCAGCCCGGCCGGTCCGCCAAGCCGGAGGAACTGGCCCAACTGTTGCCAGTCCGGTGTCTCCAGCCGCTGCCAGAAGTTGTACCTGCGGTAGAAGCTGGCATTCCTCAGCAGCCACATCGCGCACAGCAGCATGCTCCAGTTCACGATCAGCGTGGCCCATCCGCAGCCGACCAGCCCCAGCGCCGGCATGCCCGCGCCACCGAAGCAGAGCCACACCGACAGCGGCACCTTCAGCGCCAACGAAGCCGCTTGCAGCCAAGTCACCAGTTGTGGTTTGCCCAGGCTCTGGTTCAGCGTGCCGAACAAGCGGAACAGCAAGGCCGGCGGCAAGCCGAATGCGAGCACGAACAGGTACCGGCCCACCTCGTGCTGCATGGCGTCGGGCACGCCCGTCCATCGCATCAGCGCGTCCGGATTCAGCATGATCGCCATGCCCAGCACCATCGCCAGGCCGCAGAGATAGAGCGATTGCCGCACCGACCGGCCGACCTCCGCCGTGCGCTGTCCGCCATGCAACTCGGCCCACACCGGCAGCAGCGCCTGCAGCACGCCCATGAGCGACACATACACGCTGATGAAGATGGCCGAGCCGACCGCGAGCGCCGCCAGCGCACCCTCCGCATAGCGGCCCGCGACGATGGTGTCGCACACGCCAAAGGCCATCACCGCCAGTTGCCCGACCAGAACCGTGCCGGCATGGCGCGCGATCACGCGCCGTTCGCTGTTCCGTGCGCCCGCGGTCACGGCGCGATGCGCTGGTAGAGCAGCAGGTCGTCCGTATCGCTGGCGGGGCGGCGCAGCGTCCCGTCGAAGCGCCACAGGTTCAGGTCGATGACGTTGTGCAACCGGGCGATCACGTCCGGGTTGACCAGCAGCCAGCGGCAATCCTGGGCGCCGGTGAGCGGGCGCAATTCGAAGTGGCCATGGTGCAGCAGCGCCGCCAGCTGCGCGCGCTGCAGGCCCAGCTCCGAGATGCAGGGCGTGTTGCCGACCCGTTGCGAGATCATCTGCACCTGCGGCGCATAGCTGCGCGCGTAGTCGAGCACCGGCAGCCAGAGCGTCATGACCAGCATCCAGCACAGCGCGGTGCCGCCGGCCGGCAGCACCAGCGTCTTCCACAGCGCCGCCCGATGGCGCCCGGTGCGCCAGCGCACCAGCCAGAACCAGGCCACCGTAGCCGCCAGCGCGAATGCGAAGGCCGTGGCGGAAAAGCTGGGCACGAAGCCAGGTGCAAGCCGCGCGACGTTGGCGGCCGGCTTGGGCGGTATCCCGGTCTGCAGCGAGATCCAGTAGAGCCAGATGAAGATCGCCGACGTGGTGAAGGTAAGCAGCGTCAGCCAGTCCAGCAGCGCCGCCACGCTGCGGCGAAAGGTCGGCAGTGCAAAGGCCGCCAGCGTGGCGAATGCCGGCAAGGACAGCAGCAGCGAGCGCTCCGAGAAATCGGTGGTGATCGTGGCGGCCAGCGGCACCAGCACGAACCACAGGGGAAGGATCACATGGCGTGCCGTAAGTTGCCGGCGCCAGCGCCAAAGCGTCCAGGCGGCCAGCGGCCACGCCGGCCAGGGAAACCACAGCAGCAGCTTCACCAGGCTTCGAATGTCCTTGACCAGCGAGGCCTCACCGGCGCCCGGCAGCACGACATGCCAGCGAAACAGCCCGTAGGACACGGCAAGCCCGACGCCGACCGCCCCGACCACGATCACCGCCAGCAGCGCATAGAGCGGGTAGGGGCGGCCTGCGTCTTCCCGATCGCCTTCATCGCTCGCCAGGCCTTGCTTGCGATCCCTCGCCAGGAAAACGATGCAGCCCACGCAGAGCATGAGCGCCAGTGCCGGCGCACCACTGAGCGACAGGCCGATGCCACCCAGGGCCAGCGCGGCCAGCGCACCGGCTGGGCGGTATGGCAGGGCGGCCACGCCGTAGAACAGGCTGGCTGTGAAGAAGAGCTGTGCCAGCGCTGGCGTGGTCTCGTGGCCGAGTTGCAGCAGTCCCAGCGTGGCCAGCAGCGCGAGCAGTGCGCCGTCGGCAATGGCGCGGGCATAGTCCGTGGGCCGGGCCTCCCCGCCGAAGGCAAAGGCCACGGGCTGGGCGGCCGGCGTTCGGGCGAGGTAGTAGACGGCGTACCAGGTTGCGGTGAAGGTGCCCCAGAGCATCAGGGCGAATGCAAAGCGCACTGCCAGGTCGGGATTGATCCACGCCGGCGCGAGCTTGATCGCCCAGGCGCCGATCCAATAGGGCAGCAGGGCGGGTGTTTCGGGCCGCAGGCCGAACAGCAGCGGATCGAACCAGCGCGCCACACCCTCGGTGCTGCGCGCCAGTTCCGTCATGTAGCCGAATGCCGCGACGTCCGCGCTCTTCCACGGCCCGCGGCCGACCAGCCCCGGCATCAGGTAGGCGGCGCACAGCAATATCAGCGCGACCCGCGGCAAGCGGCGCACTGCGGCCTGGGCAACGATGGCGGGCGTCGGCTGGCTCAACGGACGGGCGTGAAAGGTGCTTGAAACGAAAAAAAAGGCAGCGCGGTAAACCGGGCTGCCTGGACCTGGAGCGGCAAGCTTACTTGGAAGCGGCGCCGGTGGTCTTGCCGAAGCGGTTGCGGAACTTCTCGACGCGACCGCCCATGTTGTCCACCGACTTCTGCGTGCCGGTGTAGAACGGGTGCGATTCGCTGGTGGTGTCCAGCTTGAACAGCGGCAGTTCGCGGCCGTCGTCGGTCTTGCCCATTTCCTTGGTGTTCGCACACGAACGGGTCACGAACTTGAAGCCGTTCGACATGTCGACGAACAGCACTTCGCGGTAATTGGGGTGGATGCCTGCTTTCATGGTCTTTCCTTTGGGTCGATGCGAGAGCCACGCCGAGCGAAATCCCGGCCGCACTTTTCGCGGAGCCTTCGATTATCGCATACTGGCGCATTTGCAGGCAAACACCGCCACTTCATGACCACCAGAACACTGCGCGCCGGCCTCGTCGGCTACGGATTTGCAGGCCAGACCTTTCATGCGCCAGTGCTGTCCGCCGTGCCCGGCCTGGCGCTGGGCGCCATCATGAGTTCGCAGGCAGCAAAGGCGCTGGCCGACTGGCCCGGCGCCGTCGTCGTTCCCGACATGCCTGCCATGCTGGCACTCCCCGACATCGACCTGATCGTCGTCGCGACGCCCAACGAGGCCCATTTCCCCGTCGCGAAAGCCGCGCTGGAGGCCGGCAAACACGTGGTGGTGGACAAGCCCTTCACGCTGGACGCGGCGCAGGCGCGCGTGTTGGCGGACCTGGCCCGGCAACAGGGCAGGGTGCTCGCGGTCTACCAGAACCGGCGTTTCGACGCCGATTTCCTGACACTGCGCGACGTCATCGCCAGCGGCAAGCTCGGCCGCCCGGTGTATTTCGAATCGCACTTCGACCGGTTTCGCCCGGAGGTCCGGCAGCGCTGGCGCGAGCAAGACGTGCCCGGCGCAGGCCTCTGGGTGGACCTGGGCGCGCATCTGGTTGACCAGGCGATACAACTGTTTGGCAAGCCGGACACCCTTCAGCTCGACACCGCCGCGCTGCGGGACGGAGCCCGTGTCAACGACCATTTCCACGCGCTGCTGCGCTACGAAACCGGCCCGCACGCTCCGCTGCGCGTGGTGTTGCACGCGAGTACGCTGGCCGCGCATGCCGCCCCGCGCTACATCCTGCATGGCACCCGCGGCAGCTATGTGAAGCAAGGCGTCGACGTGCAGGAAGACGCGCTGAAGGCCGGCGAACGCCCGGGCGGCGAGGGCTGGGGAATCGACCCGCTGGTAGGAGAACTCAAGGTGCACGCGGTGGGCGACTGGGTGCAGACCATCGAGTGGCCCAATCGCCGCGGCAACTATGTGGATTACTACGCCGCCGTGCGTGACGCGATCCTCGGCGTGGGCCCGAATCCAGTGCCACCGGAGCAGGCCGTCGCGCTGATGGAGTTGCTGGACCTCGGGGCCCGCAGCGCCAGGGAAGGCCGCGCGCTCGCGCCATGAAAAAAGCGCGTTGCCTTTGAGGGGCAACGCGCTTTTTGCGGTGACCGACAACGGACGCAGAAGGGGTGAAGATTTCGTAGCGAGGGCGCCGAGGTCGGGTTGAGCAGCGCAGCCGTACTTGGGTACGGCGAGCAGCGCAGACCCGAGATCGGCGGCCGCAGTAGAAAGATTCGCTCCTTCTAGCCGCCGCGACGCATCATGTCGAAGAACTCGACGTTGGTCTTGGTCGCCTTCATGTTCTTGAGCATCAGTTCCATCGACTCGATCTCGTCCATGTTGTACATGAGCTGGCGCAGGATGCGGGTCTTCTGCAGGATCTCGGGTGCGAGCAGCAGTTCCTCGCGGCGCGTGCCGCTGCGGTTGAGCTGGATCGACGGGAACACGCGCTTCTCATAGAGGCGGCGGTCCAGGTGGATTTCACTGTTGCCGGTGCCCTTGAATTCTTCAAAGATCACTTCGTCCATGCGGCTGCCGGTATCGACCAGCGCGGTGCCGATGATGGTCAGCGAGCCGCCTTCTTCCACGTTGCGCGCGGCGCCCAGGAAGCGCTTCGGACGCTGCAATGCATTGGAGTCCACGCCACCTGTCAGCACCTTGCCCGACGAGGGCACGACGTTGTTGTAGGCGCGCGCGAGGCGGGTGATCGAGTCCAGCAGGATCACCACGTCCTTCTTCAGTTCGACCAGGCGCTTGGCGCGTTCGATCACCATCTCGGCGACGTGCACATGACGCGCGGCAGGCTCGTCGAAGGTCGAGGCGATGACCTCGCCCTTCACCGTGCGCTGCATTTCGGTCACTTCTTCGGGCCGCTCGTCGACGAGCAGGACCATCATGTGAACGTCGGGGTAGTTGGCGCTGATCGCGTGGGCGATGTGCTGCATCATCACCGTCTTGCCGCTCTTGGGCGGCGCCACGAGCAGGGCGCGCTGGCCCTTGCCGATGGGGGCGATGATGTCGATGATGCGGCCGGTGATGTTCTCGTCGCTCTTGACGCCGTCGCGTTCCAGCTTCATCTGTTCCTTGGGGAACAGCGGCGTCAGGTTCTCGAACATCACCTTGTGCTTGTTCTGCTCGGGCGCGCCGTCGTTGACCTTGTCGAGCTTGGTCAGCGCGAAGTAGCGCTCGCCGTCCTTGGGCGTGCGGACTTCGCCTTCCACCATGTCGCCGGTGTGCAGGTTGAAGCGGCGCACCTGGCTCGGGCTGATGTAGATGTCGTCGGTGCTGGCCGTGAAGCTGGTGTCGGGGCTGCGCAGGAAACCGAAACCGTCCGGCAGGATCTCGAGAACGCCGTCGGCGAAGACCTGTTCGCCGGCCTTCGCGCGCTTCTTGATGATGGCGAACATCAATTCCTGCTTGCGCATGCGGCCGGTGTTTTCGATCTCAAGCGCTTCGGCCTGCTTGAGGACTTCAGACACGTGGAGTGCCTTGAGTTCGTTTAAGTGCATTGAATGACCCCTCTGCGGGGTAGCAACTGAAATACGGGGGGAGGTTTGAAATGTGAGGCGAGAGGTGCCTCACAAACCGGGGAACTCGAACCGGGGCGCTTGTGGCGTGCCGGTGATCTGCTGCCGATTATGCAGCAAATCCGGAGGGCTACGCCTTGCGCGTAGTCCTCCGTATTGGATCAGGCGAGCTGTTGGTCGATGAAGGCGGTCAACTGTGCCTTGCTCATGGCGCCTACCTTGGTGGCAGCCAATTGCCCGTCCTTGAACAACATCAGCGTGGGAATGCCGCGGATGCCGAACTTGGCGGGGATGTCGCGGTTCTCATCGACGTTCATCTTGGCGACCTGGAGCTTGCCTTCATAGGTGCTCGAGACCTCGTCGAGGATTGGCGCGATCATCTTGCACGGGCCGCACCATTCGGCCCAGTAGTCGACCAGCACTGGCTTGCCGGCCTGCAGGACGTCGGCTTCGAAAGAGGAATCGGAGATGTGTTTGATGAGGTCGCTTGCCATGTCTTGTCCTTTGGGTGCGGTGAGCAGTAGTGCCGCTAAAGTGCGGGTCATTGTGACAGAAACCAAGATATGCCGTGCCGAGGGCGCGGGCTATCGTGGCCATAGTTTTCCCCCTGACAACCCATTGGAAATCCGGCCAGCATGGCCGGGCGTGCACGCAGGTTGTCGCACCCATCGAATCGAATGAACCAGAAGAAGACCCTTGCCGTTGTCGGAGGCGGCCCCGCGGGCCTGATGGCCGCTGAAGTGCTGAGCGCGGCCGGCGTGCAAGTCCACCTGTACGACGCCATGCCCTCGGTGGGCCGCAAGTTCCTGCTGGCCGGGCGTGGCGGGCTCAATCTCACGCACTCGGAGCCATTCGACGTTTTTGCGAGCCGCTTCGGCGATCGCCAGGCGCAGGTGCAGCCGATGCTCGAGGCCTTCGGGCCGCGGCAGATGCAGGACTGGGCGCACGGCCTCGGCATCGAGACCTTCGTCGGCAGCTCCGGCCGGGTGTTCCCCAAGGACATGAAGGCCGCACCGCTGTTGCGCGTGTGGCTGCATCGCTTGCGCGCGGCAGGCGTCCAGTTCCACATGCGCCATCGTTGGCTGGGATGGGAAAACGACCAGGCACCGGCGACCGCATTGCGCTTCGGCGCATTGCAGGGCGAGCAGCAAGCCAGGCCCGATGCGGTGGTGCTTGCGTTGGGCGGGGCGAGTTGGTCGCGGCTCGGTTCCGACGGCGCCTGGTGGCCGTGGCTCCACGCGCGGCAGGTTGCGCTAGCGCCCCTGCAGCCTGCCAACTGCGGCTTCGACGTGGGTTGGAGCGAGCACTTCGCGAGCCGCTTTGCGGGCCATCCATTCAAGTCTGTGGCCTTGTCTTTCACCGACAGGCAGGGCCGTTCGTTTGCGCGCAAGGGCGAGTTCGTCGCGACCGCTACCGGTATCGAAGGCAGTCTGGTGTATGCGGCCGCGGCGCTCTTGCGCGACGAGATCAATGCGTCTGGTGGCGAGGGCGCGACCTGTCATATCGACCTGCTGCCGGATCGCACTGCCGCGCAGGTAGCGGCGGCGGTCAACCACCCACGCGGCGCCCGGTCGCTGTCCAGCCATCTGAAGAGCCGGCTCGGCCTGGATGGCATCAAGTCAGGCCTGTTGCACGAGCAACTCAGCCGCGAGGACATGCACCAGTCCCAGCGCCTGGCCGAGGCGATCAAGGCGCTGCCACTGCGAGTGCGCGCCGCACGCCCCGTCGACGAGGCCATCAGCACGGCAGGCGGCGTGCGATTCGATGCGCTTGACGCGAACCTGATGGTGACGGCGCTGCCGGGCGTTTTCTGCGCCGGCGAGATGCTGGACTGGGAGGCGCCGACGGGCGGTTATCTGCTGACGCTCAGCATGGCCAGCGGTGCGGCCGCTGCGCATTCGGCCTTGCGATGGGTGTAATGCATCACAAATGATTACCTTTGGCTGATATGCAATCCCGGAGGCCGGCGACGACAATCTCCTGAGATATTCAGGGGGTGCCGATGAGGCCAAAAGTAGAGATCGAGAAGATCCGCGAGAGCTATTTCAACTACAGCGTCAGCACCGAAGGCGGCAATGCGATCTACGCCCGCGACGGGCTTTATTCCATTGCCGAGTGCATCCACGATGCGGCCACCGCGCTGGGCCACAACTTTCCATTCACCACGCTCGGCTACGAAGGCTTCGTGCTGGGCGAGTTCTCGGTGGCGATGATGGAGCACTCCGCCAAGATGCTGGAACGATGGCTGGAGGCGCTGTTGATCGGGCTTGCGTCGAATGGCCCGTTGGGCGATGACTGCCTCTGGCAGCCATCGAAATGAGGTTGACGAGCCTTACCCCCGGCACTGACTCCACAGTTAGGGCTGCTTGGTTCCCCACCTGACCCGGTTGGCCGCTTCACCATGCGGGGAGGCCCGTCAGACGTTATTGTAGATGACGGTTTTCACCAGACCATCAATGAGGTTTCCAGCGCTGCGTCCGCGTAGTAGAGCCGCACGCCGGCCTGGTACTTGCGGCCCTTCTGCAGGCGCATCTGCACATGCGCATTCAGGTCGGTGCCGCTGTCGTCGTTGCCGGCGATCTGCACGTTGCCCGTGGGCGTGACCTCGAACAGCACCAGCACCGTGTCCGAGGTGCCGAAGGTGCCGACGTCGTAGGTGCGGGTGCGGGTGGGCGCGAACTCGAACACGCGCGTCTCGCCGGCCTTGAGTTTCAGCAACTGCGACAAGCCCACCTTGAGTTGCGGCACTGCCGGCGCTTTCACGCCCGGATAGGACTGCGCCACCCAGCTCTTGTCGGCCGGCGAGAGTCCGCCTTTGGGCATCAGGCCACTCGAATACTTCGCCGGCGCCTGGATCAGCCCGGCCTCGAATTGATATTCCATGACCGAATCGGGGTCCCAGGTGGTGCCCTTGACTTCGGCCACGGGAATCTTGCGCAGGATGTTCCAGTCGATCTGGTCGTCGGGCCAGGAGTTGGGCGGCCCCCGGAAGTAGTCCAGCACGGCCTGACGGTTCCAGGTGATGCCGGCGTTCGGGTTCTGGTGTTCATGCTCGAGGCCCAGCGTGTGGCCGATCTCGTGCAGCGCGGTGTCGCCGCCGTAGGGCGTCGTCAGTGGCCAGCCGTAGTTGAGGGTCCGCTCGGCCGGGTCGCGCGTGTTGAGCACGTCGCGGCCCACGTACGACCACGAGCCATCGTTCTGGTCGAAGCCGATGCGGACCATGGCGTCGCCTGGATGGTCGACCTTCTTGAAGGTGATGCCAATGCCCAGCTTGGCCCAGGTCGCGAAGGCGTTGTCGACCGCCGCGATGTCGCTGGCGACACCGAACCAGGCCGACGGCACCGCATCGCCCTTGCGGAAGCAGTAGTAGGTGATCGTGGTGCCGTTCACCCATTTCTTGCTCGCGCTCAATATGGCAAAGGCGCGGCCGGCTGGAACGCTGCTGTCGAAGGTGCGCGGGGTCTGGACGGGTTGTGCGCAGTAGCGCAGCCGGCTCGACTTTTCTGCTGCCGCGGACTTGGCAGCTTTCGCGCTGCGCTTGGTGCTGGGGGCATCGGCCATGACGTGTCTCCTCCTTTGGTGAGTCTTCATGCTAGTGACTCGGATTGGGGTTTACAACTGCATAACGACATACCTCCCGCGCCATAGAGGGATGGGACCGGCCCCTAAAATGCGCCGATGTCCTATCTCGTGCTCGCCCGCAAATACCGTCCTCGGAACTTCGAGGAGATGGTGGGGCAGGAGCATGTCGTGCAAGCCCTGTCGAATGCGCTGACCACCCAGCGCCTGCATCACGCCTACCTGTTCACCGGCACGCGCGGCGTTGGCAAGACCACCGTGTCGCGCATCCTGGCCAAGTCGCTCAACTGCCAGGGACCGGACGGGCAGGGCGGCATCACGGCCACGCCCTGCGGTGTGTGCCAGGCCTGCAGGGATATCGACTCCGGCCGCTTCGTGGACTACACCGAGCTCGACGCGGCCTCCAACCGCGGTGTCGACGAAGTGCAGTCGCTGCTGGAGCAGGCGGTCTACAAGCCGGTGCAGGGGCGCTTCAAGGTCTTCATGATCGACGAAGTGCACATGCTCACCAACACCGCGTTCAACGCGATGCTGAAGACGCTGGAGGAGCCGCCCGAATACCTCAAGTTCGTGCTGGCCACCACCGATCCGCAAAAGGTGCCGGTCACGGTGCTGTCGCGCTGCCTGCAGTTCAACCTGCGGCCGATGGCGCCGGAGACTGTGCTCGAACATCTGACGCAGGTGCTGCAGACCGAACAGGTGCCGGCCGAAGTGCAGGCGCTTCGCCTGCTGGCGCGCGCCGCCCGGGGCTCGATGCGCGATGCGCTTTCACTGACCGACCAGGCCATCGCGTTTGGCAACGGCACGCTGGTCGAGGCGGGTGTGCGGCAGATGCTCGGGACGGTCGATCGCGGGCATGTGTTCCGGCTCATCGATGCACTCGCGGCGGGGGATGGCAAGACGGTGGTCGAGACCTCGGAGACGTTGCGGCGCGATGGTCTCTCCGCCGCTTCGACGCTCGAGGAGATGACCACCGTTTTGCAGGCCATGGCTGTATTGCAGGCCGTGCCCGCACGCGCAGACCTGGCCGGCGGCACCGACCCGGATGCTGCGGAGACCGCGCGCCTGGCAGCGTCCATGCCGCCCGATGAAACCCAGTTGCTCTACAGCCTGTGCCTGCACGGCCGGGGCGAGCTGGGCCTGGCGCCGGACGAGTACGCCGCGCTCACGATGGTGTTGCTCCGCTTGCTGGCATTCAAGCCATCCGGGGAAAAAAAAACTCTGAATGAGCCGGTTCGGCCGGCCTTGCCGGCGGAGCGGACTGTCGCCGTGGCCCCGCAGGCAGCCGAGTCCGTTGCGCCGCCGGTTGTGGCTGCGACTGCCCCGGTCATCCAGCCCCCGCCAGGTCATCGCCTCCCGGTCGTCGAGCCGCCCGCGCTCGCGCAGCCGAGGCCGAGCGCAGCGACCATGGAAGCCGCACGCGCCGGGCCGGGCGTTGTTGCCATGCAGGTCCGTGTCCAGCCGCCCCCCGGCGCGCGCGACATGGCAAGCGACAAGGCTGCGGGCACGCCGCTGGTGACCAGCGAGGACGGCGACTTCTGGCACGACACGGTCATGCAACTGGTTGTGGCCGAGACCATCGGCGCGCTCACGCGCGAACTGGCGTTGCAGTCGCAGCTGGTGGCGCGCGACGTGGACCAATGGCTGCTGCGTGTGGAGCGCGAGTCGCTCAACCAGGCCGCCAGCCGGGAGAAGCTTCAGGTGGCGCTGGCAACGCTCGGGCATGGCGTCAGGCTCGCCGTGGAGGTCGGCAACGTGGTCGACAGCCCGGCGCGCCGCAACAGGCTGGCCGCCGAAGCACGACAGCGGGCGGCGGAAGAGGCCATCCGCAACGACCCGCTCGTGCAGAGCATGATGCGCGACTTCGATGCCCGCATCGTGCCGGGGACGCTTCGTCCGGCGTGAGGCCGCGCGCCGCGCGGCGGTTTAGCATTCACCCCAATTTTTCAACTATCCAGGATCAAACCCATGTTCAACAAAGGACAACTTGCCGGCCTGATGAAGCAGGCCCAGGCGATGCAGGAGAACCTCAAGAAGGCGCAGGAGGAACTGGCCACCATCGAGGTCGAAGGCGAGTCCGGCGCGGGCCTCGTGAAGGTCGTGATGACCTGCAAGCACGACGTCAAGCGCATCACGATCGACCCCAGCCTGCTGGCCGATGACAAGGACATGCTCGAAGACCTCGTGGCCGCCGCCTTCAATGCCGCGGTGCGCAAGGCCGAGGAAACCAGCGAGCAGAAGATGGGCAAGCTGTCCGCAGGCATGCCGGGGCTGCCGCCCGGCATGAAGCTGCCTTTCTGAGGATGCTGCGCGCGTCCAGGCTTGCGCAAGTGCAGGCCCATGGCTGATTCCAGTTCGCTCGACGCGCTGATCGAGGCATTGCGCCGCCTCCCGGGCGTGGGCGTCAAGTCTGCCTCGCGCATGGCGTTCCACCTGTTGCAGCATGACCGCGAAGGCACGCAGTTGCTTGCGCGCGCACTGCAACAGGCGGCCAACCAGGTGCGGCACTGCGACCGCTGCAACACCTTCACGGAGGCGGATATCTGCAATGTCTGCAGCGATCCGAGGCGGGACGCCAGCAAGCTGTGCGTGGTGGAGACGCCGGCCGACCAGGCCGCGCTCGAGCGCACCGGCGCGTTTCGCGGCTACTACTTCGTGTTGATGGGCAAGCTGAGCCCCCTTGACGGCATCGGCCCAAAGGACATCGGCCTGCAGAAGCTGTTCGACCGCGCGCTGGATGGGCATGTGGTCGAGGTGATCCTTGCCACCAATTTCACCGCCGAGGGCGAGGCCACTGCCCACGTGATCGGCGAGGCCTTGCGCCAGCGCGGCCTCACGGTCACGCGATTGGCGCGCGGCGTACCGGCCGGCAGCGAACTCGAATACGTCGATCTCGGGACGATCGCGCACGCCTTGGTCGATCGGCGCTGACGAACGGCGCGGCGGCGTATTTTCTGAACGGCCCGTGGATTTTCTTCCTCGTTTCAGAGGACTTCATTCTTACGTGGAAACCCGCACGGGATGTCCCCAATGCAGTGGGGGATGGCGCTCCCTAAGCTCTGTTCAACTTCACACAGAACCGGCGGCTCTTCGCGTCGGCTTCCATGCTCAACCGCCGTACCTTCACCTCCGCTGCAGCACTCGGCGCCACGGCAATTGCCGTGCCTTTCGCCTATGCACAGGCCAAGCTCGAGAAGACCAAGGTTTCGATCGCCGTAGGGGGCAAGGCGGCGTTCTACTACCTGCCCTTGACCATCAGCGAGCAACTGGGCTACTTCAAGGCCGAGGGGCTGGAAGTCGAGATCTCCGACTTCGCCGGTGGCTCGCGTGCGCTGCAGGCCGTGGTTGGCGGCTCGGCGGACGTTTGCTCGGGCGCTTTCGAGCACACCATCAACCTGCAGGCCAAGAGCCAGCACTTCCAGTGCTTCGTGCTGCAAGGCCGGGCGCCGCAGATCGCAGTGGGCGTATCGACCAAGAACATGCCCGCCTACAAGGCCATTGCGGACCTCAAGGGCAAGAAGATCGGCGTCTCCGCGCCGGGCTCCTCGACCAACATGGTGGCCAACCTCGTGCTGTCGCGCGGCGGCGTCAAGGCGACCGAGGTGAGCTACATCGGCGTCGGCGTGGCCGCCGGTGCGTTGACGGCGCTGCGTGCGGGCCAGATCGATGCGATCAGCAACACCGACCCGGTGATGACGATGCTGGAGCAGAAGGGCGACGTGAAGATCATCAGCGACACGCGCACGCTCAAGGGCACGCAGGAAGTGTTCGGCGGACCGATGCCGGCGGCCTGCCTCTATGCATCCGCCGAGTTCATCCAGAAGAATCCCAACACCTGCCAGGCACTCGCCAACGCCATCGTGCATGGCCTCAAGTGGCTGCAGACGGCCGGGCCGGGCGACATCATCAAGACCGTGCCCGAGACCTACCTGCTGGGCGACCGCGCGCTGTACCTGGCGTCCTTCGACAAGGTGCGCGAATCGATTGCCATCGACGGCCTGGTGCCTGCCGACGGGCCGAAGACCGCGCTGGCCGCCATCGCCAGCTTTGACAACACGGTCAAGCCCGAGAAAATCGATGTGGACAAGCTCTACACCAATGATTTCGCCAAGCGGGCCAAGGACAGGTTCAAGGCCTGAACTGCAGGCGCATCATGACCCGGCTCCGGCCGGGTTTTTTGTTGGGGCCTCAACTGCAACCACGCGACTCGATTCATGTCTGACTACGCACTCGAACTCCTCGACATCAGTTGCACCTTTCGCTCGAAGGACGATCCTTCGCAGCGCTACGCGGCGGTGGCCGATACGACGCTGCGCGTCAGGGCCGGTGAATTCGTTTCGGTGGTCGGCCCGACGGGCTGCGGCAAGTCGACGCTGCTCAACGTCGGGGCGGGGTTGCTGGAGCCCTCATCGGGAACGATCAGGGTCTTTGGCCGGCCGCTGGCGGGCATCAACCGGCGCGCCGGCTACATGTTCCAGAGCGAAGCCCTGATGCCATGGCGCAGCACGCTCGACAACGTCATGGTCGGCCTGCAATACCGCGGCGTGCCGGATGCGGATGCGCGGGCGCAGGGCGAGGCCTGGCTCGCGCGCGTGGGCCTGTCGGGCTTTGGCGACCGTTATCCGCATCAACTCTCTGGCGGCATGCGCAAGCGTGCGGCGCTGGCGCAGACGCTGGCGCTGGACCCGGACATCATCCTGATGGACGAGCCCTTCAGTGCACTCGACGTGCAGACCCGCCAGCTCATGGAGAACGAGGTGCTCGACCTGTGGGCCGCGAAGAAGAAGGCGGTGCTCTTCATCACCCATGACCTGGACGAAGCCATCGCGATGAGCGATCGCGTGGTGGTGCTCTCGGCCGGGCCGGCGACGCATCCGATCGGAGAGTTCAGCATCGACCTGCCGCGTCCGCGCGACGTGGCCGAGGTGCGCACCGACGCGCGCTTCGTCGAACTGCATACACAGATCTGGAACGTGCTGCGCGACGAGGTGCTCAAGGGCTATGCACAGCAGTTGAAGAAGGCCGCATGACATGCTGAATGAACGCAATGCGCGCTTCTGGCAACTGGCGCTGCTGGTCCTCATCCTCGTGGTGTGGCACCTCGCCTCGCGCAACCCGCAGTTCGCCTTTTTCCTGGGCGAGCCGATTCAGGTCGCGGGACGCATCTGGAGCTGGTTCCTGCCCTTCGACGTGCCGGCCAATTCGTTCTTCCCGGACGGGCTCAAGGGCAATGCGGATGTGTACCTGCACCTTGGCACGACGCTGGTCGAGACCGTGCTGGCCTTTGCCATCGGGACCGCGGTAGGGCTGGCCTGCGGCCTGTGGCTCGCGCTGGCGCCGACGGCCAGCCTGATCCTGGACCCCTACATCAAGGCGGCCAACTCGATGCCGCGCGTGATCCTCGCGCCGATCTTCTCGCTGTGGTTCGGTCTCGGCATCTGGAGCAAGGTGGCGCTGGCGGTCACGCTGGTGTTCTTCATCGTGTTCTTCAACGTCTACCAGGGCGTGCGCGAGGTGAGTCCGGTGATCCTCGCCAACGCGCGCATGCTCGGCGCCAACCAGCAGCAACTGTTGCGCACGGTGTACCTGCCGAGTGCGACGAGCTGGGTGTTTTCCAGCCTGCATACCTCCGTCGGGCTGGCTTTCGTCGGCGCCGTGGTGGGCGAGTACCTGGGCTCGGCACGCGGCGTCGGCTACCTGATCCTGCAGGCGGAAGGTACCTTCGATGTGAACACCGTGTTTGCGGGTATCGTCGTGCTCACTGTCTTCGCGTTGGTGCTCGATGGGGCGGTGGGCGTGATCGAGCGGCGCTTGATGAAGTGGCAGCCGCGCAGCGGCGAGACCGAGAAGATGTAGTCGAAAAGGGGAGGATTTCTTGAACGGCAACAACCACAAGCCCGCGCGCCATCCGTCGGCGCTGCTGCGCTCGCGTCACTCGGCGGCGCGGGTCTCGAATGAAGAGCTTTTCTTCGACCTCGTCTATGTCTTCGCCGTCACGCAGCTCTCGCACTACCTGCTCGACCATCTCACCCTGCTCGGCGCCTTGCAGACGCTGCTGCTCTGGTTCGCGGTCTGGATGGGCTGGCAGTACACGGCATGGGTGACCAACTGGTTCGAGCCGACGGCGTTGCCGATCCGGCTGGTGCTGTTCGCGATCATGCTGGTGGCGTTGGTGATGGCTTCGGCGTTGCCGCAGGCATTCGGCGAACGGGCACTGGTGTTCGCGGGTTGCTATGCGGCGATCCAGGTGGGGCGAACGCTCTGGGTGTTGCTGGCGCTCGGCCCGGGGGATGCATTGGCGCCGAACTTCAGGCGCATCCTGGCCTGGACCTCGATCGTCGCGGTGCTGTGGGTGACAGGCGCCCTGGTCGACGGCAACCTGCGGCTGGGCCTCTGGGGCGCCGGCGTGCTTTGCGAATACGTGGCGCCGATGGTGGGCTTCCGGTTCCCCGGACTCGGCCGGTCGAGCACGTCCGACTGGACCATCGACGGCGGCCACCTGGCGGAGCGCTGCCAGCTGTTCGTGATCGTGGCCCTGGGCGAATCGGTGCTGGCGAGCGGCGTCGCTTTCGGGCAGGCCAGGGAGTGGGCCTTCAGTGCCGTGCTGACGATGCTGGTGACCTTCCTTGGCAGCATCGCGATGTGGTGGATGTACTTCGACACCAGCAGCAAGGACGCGGCCCACGTGATCGAACACTCCGATGATCCCGGCGGCATCGGCGCGAAGTTCCACTACACGCACGTGGTGCTCGTGGCGGGCATCATCGTCTCGGCCGTGGCGGATGAACTCGTCATTGGCCACGGCGACCATCACGTCGAATGGAAGTACCTCGGCGCCTTGCTGGGCGGGCCGGCCATCTACCTGTTCGGCAACGCGCTGTTCAAGCGCGTCGTGTATGGCTTCACGCCGCAATCGCACATCGGCGGGCTGGCCGTGCTGGCGCTGATCGCGCCGTTTGCATCGCACCTGTCGGTGGCAACGGTGGGCGCGATGACCACGGCGGTGATGGTGGCCGTGGCGCTGCTCGAATCGATGTGGCGACGGCAGTCGCGTGCACGGGCTGCTGCGCGCTGACGCCGGGAGGTCAATGCTTCTTCTTTGGCGGCGCGCTGGCGACCTTGTCCCGCGCCGCCTGCTTGCCAGCCTCGCGCGGGGCAGGCGCCGGCTTCGCGGGGCTGCGCGGCGCGGCCTTCGTCGACGAAACCTGCACCACCTGCTTGCTGGGAACCGACACCCTGACCGGGACGCCGCTGCGCTGGGAGCTCACGACGCGCGCCGGCGCCACGCCGCTGCCGACCCTGGCGGCGGCCATGGCGCGGACCTGCACGTAGATCACCACGCTGGCGCCGCGCGGGAACTTGTGGCCGGTGTGCACGTCGTTCCAGTCGGCCACGTTGGCGGCGCTGAGCCGATAGCGGCCGGCGATGCTGGCAGGCGTGTCGTTGCGGCCGGCCCGCACCGTGGTGCGGCGCGTCACGATCTCGGGCTGGAAGCTCAGGTGACCGGTGTCGGCCACCACCGCGGCCACGTCTTCCTGCACCTTGGCCGAGCGCGGCACGATGAGCGTGGAACCAGCCTTGATCAGCATGCGCGGCGGAATGTTGTTGACCGCGCGCAGGTCGGCCTCGCTCATGCCGGCGCGTTGGGCCGCGTCGGTCACGGTCATCGTCGTGTCGACGGTCCAGGCGGTCCAGCTGGCGTACTGGCCTTGCGTGTAGGCCTCGAAGTTGCGCGTGAAGACGGCCGCGTTGTCCCAGGGCAGCAGGATCTGCGGCGTGCCGGCGGCCAGGATGATCGGCTTGTGCGCCGCGGGGTTGAGCGCGCGGAAGTCTTCGATGCGCACGTCGGCCAGCTTGGCGGCCAATGCCACGTCGAGGTCGCGCGTCAGCGTGACGGTCTGGAAGTAGGGGTGGTTGGGTATCAGCGGGAGTTCAGTGTTGAACGCCTGCGGATTGGCCACGATGTTCTTCACGGCCTGCAGCTTGGGCACGTAGAGGCGGGTCTCGCCGGGCATCGTCAGGTCGCTGTAGGTGGTGGGCAGGCCCAGGCGCTGGTTCTTGGCGATGGCGCGGCTGACGCTGCCTTCGCCCCAGTTGTAGGCGGCCAGCGCCAACTGCCAGTCGCCGAACATGTTGTAGAGCTTCTGCAGGTAGTCGAGCGCGGCGCGTGTCGACGCGAGGACATCGCGGCGGTCATCGCGGAAGATGTTCTGCTTGAGGTCGTAGTCGGTGCCGGTGGCCGGCATGAACTGCCACATGCCGGCGGCGCGCGCGCTGGAGACGGCCTGCGGGTTGAAGGCGCTCTCGATGTAGGGCAGCAGTGCCAGCTCGGTCGGCATGTCGCGGCGCTCGAGCTCTTCCACGATGTAGAAGATGTACTTGTTCGACCGCTCGGTCATGCGCTGGATGTAGTCCGGCCGGCTCGCATACCACTGCTCGCGCTCGTGAACCGCGTCGTTGTCGAGGTTCTGCATCTTGAAGCCGCGGCGGATGCGGTCCCACATGTCGGTGGGTGGCGCCAGGGGGACGACTTCGAGGGACGTCGCCTTGCCGTTGGCGATTGGCGAGAGCGGGTCTGTCGGGTAGGTCGGGGTGGCGGCGGGAGCGGATCCGGTGGTCGGCCCGGTGCCGGTCGCGCAACCCGCGAGCAGCAGGGTGCCTGCAATGCAGGCGGCTAGCAAAAATTTCATCGGAAGTCGGATTTCCATTGGTGCATTGCGGTGATTGCCTGGGCGTCACTGGCCACGGCGGCTTGGCCGGCGTGGGCGCGCTTTGCTTCAAGGAGGGTGGATTCGCGGATGCGAAGAATGGAGTGGATGTTGCGCCTGGCATCCGGGCGCATCGGTCGAAACGTGGTGCGGTCGGCCGGATCGGCCGGATCGGCGCGGAGGTGCGTGTCTAGAATCGCTGCCAGTTGCGGCTCGCCGCGCCCGAGTGTATCGAGCGTCGGCTGGGCAAGGCCCGGGTGTACCTCGAAGGCATCGGGCCCGCGCTTTCGCATCCAGGTGTAGTTGTCAGCCAAAGCGGGCAGCGGAACGAGGGTCATGAGCGGTCAAATTATAGGTTTGCAAGATTGGTTCCAGACCCCGCCCGGCCGCTATCTGCTGGCCTGGGAGCAACTGCAATTCGACCAGGCCGTGGCCGACATGTTCGGCTACCACGCGCTTCAGCTCGGATTGCCCGCTATCGACGCCCTCCGGGCCAACCGCATGAGGCACCGCTGGCTGGCGCTGCCGCAATTGCCGAAAGAGCCCCCAGGGCCGGGCAGCGCCCGTCCCGCCCCCCGCGGGGGACTGAGTCGAGATGGCGAAGCCACATCGACTCAAGCAGGAGAAGCGCCTTCCGCGGCATTGTTCACGGACTTCGCCGCGCTGCCCTTTGCGGCCAACAGCCTGGACCTGGTGCTGCTGCCGCATGCGCTGGAACTCAGTGAAGACCCGCATGCCACGCTGCGGGAGGTCGAGCGCGTGCTGGTGCCCGAGGGGCGCGTGGTGATCTGCGGCCTGAACCCTCACAGCCTGTGGGGCATGCGTCAGCGGCGCGCCCATTTGTGGCGGCGCCTGGGCCTGGGCGAACTGTTCCTGCCCGAGGCGGGAGAGTTCATCGCCTACCGGCGCATGCGAGACTGGTTGCGGCTGCTCAGCTTCGAGGTGGAATCGGGCCGCTTCGGGGCTTACCGGCCGGCGGTGCGCAGTGACGCGTGGCTGGAGCGATTGCGGTGGTTTGATACGGCGGGCGAGCGGTGGTGGCCGATATTCGGCGCCGTCTACTTCCTCGTGGCGGTCAAGCGGGTGCGCGGGCTGCGTCTGCTGAGTGCGGACTGGCGCCGCGCCGCCGCCCGGGCGAGTGCGCCAATGCCGGTGGCCGGCAAGGTGCACCGCGCACCGCCGCCGCCGCGGCCCTGATTTTTTGAAGATGCAAGGAAGAACGAGTTGAACGAGGTACAGATCTACACCGACGGCGCCTGCAAGGGCAATCCCGGCCCGGGCGGCTGGGGCGCATGGCTCAAGTCGGGTGCGACCGAGAAGGAGATCTTTGGCGGGGAGCTGAACACGACCAACAACCGCATGGAGCTCACGGCCGTGATCGAAGGCCTGGCGGCGCTGAAGCGGCCGTGCAAGGTGGTGCTTTACCTGGACAGCCAATACGTGCGGCAGGGCATCACCGAATGGGTGAAAGGCTGGAAGGCCAAGGGCTGGATGACCGCGGCCAAGCAGCCGGTGAAGAACGTCGAACTGTGGAAGCGGCTCGACAAACTCGTGCAGGAAGGCGGCCACACCATCGAATGGCGCTGGGTCAAGGGGCATTCGGGCGACCCGGGCAATGAGCGGGCGGACATGCTGGCCAACAGGGGGGTGGACAAGGCGCTTGGGAGGATCTGACCCACCCGCGGGATGTGCGCGCAGTCGGCGAATCTACAGATGCTTCGGCGGCGGCAGCACCTCGCCCATGCGGGCGCGCAGCAGCAGGTCGTCGACGACGCGAAGCCGGCGGCTCAGCTCGCGGCCGATGTTCATCTGGATCAGCGCAAACTGGGCCGTGTTGTGCTCGTACAGGCGGTAGAGATTGGCGGGTGTCAACACCACAGCGACGCAGGCCGCATCGGCCCGCACGGAGGCGCTGCGCGGCGACAGGTCGAGCAGTGACATCTCGCCGAAGCAGTCGCCCTGCTTCAACTGATGCAGCAGCAGGCTTCGGCCCTGCCAGCTCTTGAAGATGGTGACGCGGCCCTCCTCCAGCACGAACATGCCGTGCGGCGGGTCGCCTTCCTGGAAGAAGAACTCGCCGGTGGGCACATCGACGATGGGCGCGGGGCCCAGCAGGAACTCCAGCGTCTCCTCGCTGATGCCGCCGAATATCGGCATTTGCTGGAGCAACTCGATGCGGGCGGCGAGCATTGTCAAGGCCTATACGACGCCATCGAACATCATCACATCCACCTCGTCGCCAGGCGCGACGCTGCCTTGCGCATGGTGCAGCACGACCAGGCCGTTGCCCTCGACCATCGAGCTGAGGACACCCGATCCCTGGTTGCCGGCGATACGGACCTCCGGCAGTGCGCCCGGCGTGCAGGTGACGCGGCCGCGCTGGTACTCGGTGCGGCCAGGCTTCTTTCGGATCGACGCAACGCTGCGGGCGCGCAACATCGGCGGCGGCGCGGCATTGGAGGCGTTGCAGCCCATGAGGCGCAGGAGCGCCGGGCGCACGAAGGCGAGGAAGGTGACCATCACGGCGACCGGGTTGCCGGGCAGGCCGAACAGCACCGCGGCGCCCGCGCCCGCTCCATGCCCCTTTGGAACGAGGCCGACGGCCATCGGTCGGCCCGGGCGCATCGCGACACGCCAGAAGGCCATGTCGCCCAGCTGCCGCATCACGGCGCGGGTGTGGTCGGCCTCGCCGACGCTGACGCCGCCGCTGGTGATGATCGCGTCGGCGCGCAGGGCCGCATCGGACAGCGCGGCGGCCAGCGCGGCCGGGTCGTCGCGCACCATGCCGAGGTCGACCACCTCGCAGCCCAGCCGCGTGAGCAGACCGAAGACCGTGTAGCGGTTGCTGTCGTAGACGGCGCCCTCGCGAGGCGCTTCGCCGAGGCTGAGGATTTCGTCGCCAGTCGAGAAGTAGGCCACGCGCAGGCGGCGGACGACGCACGCATCGGCCTGCCCGAGGCTGGCAAGCAGGCCGAGTCCGGCGGGTGTCAGGCGCTCGCCCTGCAGGAGCGCGGGTCGGCCCTGCATGAGGTCTTCGCCAGCGAAGCGGCGGTTGTCGCCGCGGCGCAGCGCATCGGCGGGGAAGCGAACGGTGTCGCCATCGACGCTGCAGAACTCCTGCGGCACGACGGTGTCGAAGCCGGCCGGCATCACTGCGCCGGTCATGATCTTGAGTGCCTCGCCTTTGCTCAGCGCGCCGCGCCATGCGGCGCCCGCCAGTACTGTGCCTGCTACGCGCAGGCTGACTTCTCCGGCCGCGGGCGCATCCAGCGCTGCGCCGTCGAACGCGAAGCCGTCCATGGCCGAGTTGTCGTGCGGCGGCACGTTGAAGGGAGAGATCACGTCTTGGGCCAGCACCCGGCCGAGGGCCTCGAACAGCGGCACGCGTTCCCGCTCGCGCAGGATGGCGGGTTCGACGAGGCTGGCAAGGAAGGCCTGAACGCCATCCACGCTCAGTGCCTTCGGGTCATAGCCGGCCAGCGCGGCGGAGATTTCGGCGACGCGGCTCATCGGATGCGGTGTGTTTCCAGCGCGGCGAGCTCGGCCAGCGTGTTGGCATTGAAGAAGGCGTCGGGCGCATCGCCCTCGCGGTCGAAGGGCACGAGCACGGTGCGGTGCTGCGCGGTCCACGCATCGATCTTGCGCCCGCCGGACCGGGTGAAGCGCGCGAGGCTTTCGAGCAGGGTCGTCGGCAGCAGGCAGAACACGGGCTGGGCGCGCAGGACCGGGGGACCGCCGTTGTCCTGTGCTTCCGGCGCGCTGACCATGGCGATCTCCGTATCGGTCTCGACGAGCGCATCGGCAAGCCGCCTGGCCAGGTCGAGCGGGAACAGCGGGGTGTCGCACGGGACGGTCAGAAGCCAGGGCGTCTCGCAGCGTTCCAGCCCGGTCAGGAAGCCGGCCAGCGGCCCGGCATAGTCGGCCAACCCGTCCGGCCAGACTGGCACGCCGAAGGATTCGTAGGTCGAGAGATTCCGGTTGGCATTGACCATCATTTCGCCAACCTGGGCGCCGAGTCGCAGCACCGCATGCAAGGCCAGGGGCGTGCCGTTGAAGGGCTGCAGGCCCTTGTCGACGCCGCCCATGCGGGAGCCGCGGCCGCCGGCGAGGACCAGGCCGGTGATGTCCTCCATCTGGATGCGTGTTGCCAGACCCATCGTCAGCCGCCGATGTAGCTCATCTCGACACGGCGCGCCGCGCCGGTGTCGGCGGCCAGGTCGGGAGCGCGCAGCGCACGGAGTTCGGAATAGCGGTCGGCGCGACCCTGCCAGATGTGGCCGATCGCCGAGAGCAATTGCGCGTCGTCCGCATCGCCGCGCAGCAGCGGGCGCAGGTCGTCGCCGTGGCTGGCGAACAGGCAGGTGTACAGCTGGCCCTCGGTCGACAGGCGCGCGCGGCTGCAGTCGTGGCAGAAGGCCTGCGTGACGCTGCTGATCACGCCGATCTCGCCCGCGCCATCGGCATAGGCCCAGCGCTGGGCCGTCTCGCCGGGCGCGCTGGGTTCGAGCGGACGCAACGGATGCTCCTTCGCGATGAGCGCGATGACCTCGGCCGAAGGCATCACTTCGTCCATGCGCCACCCGTTGGTGGCGCCGACGTCCATGTATTCGATGAAGCGCAGCACCACGCCGGTGTTGCGGAAGTGGCGGGCCATCGGCAGGATTTCCTGCTCGTTGGTGCCGCGCTTGACCACCATGTTGACCTTGATCGGCCCGAGTCCGGCGGCATGCGCCGCGTCGATGCCCATCAGCACGTCGGAAACCGGGAAATCCACATCGTTCATGCGGCGAAAGACCGTGTCGTCGAGGCCGTCCAGGCTCACCGTCACGCGCTGCAGGCCGGCGGCCTTGAGCGCCGCGGCCTTGCGTGAGAGGAGAGAGCCGTTGGTGGTCAGGGTGAGGTCCAGCGGTACGCCGTCCACAGTGCGCAATTGCGCCAGTTGCCCGATCAGCACCTCGATGTTCTTGCGAAGCAAGGGCTCGCCGCCGGTGAGACGGATCTTGCGCACGCCGTGCGCGGTAAACAGGCGCGCAAGCCGCGTGATTTCCTCGAAGCTCAGCAAGGCCGAATGCGGCAGGTACTTGTAGTCCTTGTCGAAGACCTCCTTCGGCATGCAATAGCTGCAGCGGAAGTTGCAACGGTCCGTCACGCTGATGCGCAGGTCGGTCAGCGGCCGGCCAAGCCGGTCTTCAAGGTGCCCGATGGCGGGAACCCGCGCCTGCGCAAGGGCAGGCACACGGCGCGCGCGGCCGATTTCGGAGACGGGGATGACTTTGCTGCTGTTCATGGGGGAGGTCAATTTACTCCATCGCCCCTGCCCGCAGGGTAGCCGGGTCACTTGACCATGGACGCGCAAACCCGTGTTGCGCCCGAGCCCGCGATGAGGCAAATCAGCGTGCGCTTCCCGGCTCAACCCTGCTCAGCCCTGGCAAAGCTTCAGGTTGGTCCTTGTCGCGCGGACGATGGGCAGGAGCAGCCTTGCTTCTTCGGGCAGGTAGTTCGAGCGGATGTCGTTGTCCGATTGGCCCGCAGCCTCACGCAGCGGTTCCAGCGTCTTCAGGCAGCCGGCGTGGTCGCCCGCGCGCAGTTGTGCGAGCGCGAGGTCATTGCGGATCCGGTCCTTCTCGGACCAGTCCAGCCCGGCGTGAAGGTCACCACGCAAGACGGGTCCTTGAGCCTGGCCTTCCCTTGTTCAATGGTTCCGTCGAGAGCGCAGCTATGGCCGGTCAGGGTTGCGGTCTCGATGGAGAAGCGGCCGCCCGGCCGAACGGTGAGCCAGCCGCCACTGCCCTCGTAGATGTATTCGCCGGCGGCTGGTGTGGTGAACTGCGCATGGCTGGCGCCGGCCATGCACATCAGCGCCGATGCCAGCCATCGCGGGGGCTTCATCAAGGCGAAAGCGCCTTCAGACGCAGCGCGCACCATCGACTTCGATGCAAACGCCGCTGATGAACGCCGCCTCGTCGCTTGCTAGGTACAGCGCCGCATTGGCCACGTCGAGCGCGGTGGAGAAGCGCCCGAGCGGAATGGTGGCGAGGAACCTGGCCTTGCGCTCGTCCGTCACGGGTCCGCCCGCGAATTCGGCGGCCAGGCCGGTGTCGGGGTTGAATACCGGGTTGATGCAGTTGACGCGGATGTTGTCCGGCCCGAGTTCGGCGGCCAGTGACTTGCTGGTGGTGATGACGGCGCCCTTCGACCCGTTGTACCAGCTGAGGCCGGGGCGAGGGCGCACGCCGGCCGTGGACGCGATGTTGATGAACACGCCGCCGCCGTTGGCGCGGAACGCCGGGACGGCGTGGATGGTCGAGAGGTAGATGCTCTTCATGTTGACCGAGAAGCAGCGGTCGAACTCTTCCTCGCTGACTTCGAGGGCGGGGCGGTTGCGGTGGGTCCAGCCCGCGTTGTTGACCATGACGTCGAGCTTGCCGTGGCGTGCGACGGCGGCGCCGACCAGCGCCTTCATGTCGGCGGTCTTCGTCACGTCGGCTGCAAGAAAGGAGGCCTGCCCGCCGTCGCGCAGGATCGCCTCGACCACTTGCTGGCCCGCTGCAGCATTGATGTCGTTGACGATGACTTGCGCACCCTCCGCCGCCAACCGCTTGGCGATGCCTTCGCCGATGCCGCCGCCCGAGCCGGTGACGATGATGGATTTGCCCTTGACGCGCATGAAGTCTCCTGAAGTTGTCCTTGAACGGATTGAAAAGTGCCGGTGCACGCGCCTCAGCCGTGCCGCACCGCGATGGTCTTGAGCGTGGTGAATCCGTACAGCGCCTCGAAGCCCTTCTCGCGGCCGTAGCCGGAGGACTTCACCCCGCCGAAGGGCAGTTCCACGCCGCCGCCGGCGCCGTAGTTGTTGATGAACACCTGGCCGCTGCGCACGCGCTTGGCCATGCGGAACTGCCGTGCGCCGTTGGCCGTCCAGATGCCCGCGACCAAGCCGAACTGCGTGGCATTGGCCTGCGAAACAGCCTCGTCCTCGTCGGCGAATTGCATCGCGGCCAGCACGGGGCCGAACACTTCTTCCTGCGCGAGCCGGTGCATCACCGGCACGTCCCGCAGCAGCGTGGGCGCCTGGTAGAAGCCGCTGTCGGGCGCCTCGTCGACGATCACGCCCTGCGCCACCATCGGGATGCCGGCATGCTGTGCATCGCTGAGGAAGTCCCACACGCGTTGCTGCTGCGTCTGCCGGATCAGCGGGCCGACATCGAGGTCCATCGCGGCGGGACCGACGCGCAGCGCCTCGAAGGCGTGCCCGAGTCGTTCGAGCAGCGGCTCGTAGATGCTGCGCTCGATCAGCACGCGCGAACCGGCCGAGCAGGTCTGCCCGGCGTTCTGCACGATGGCGTTGATCAGCACTGGAATCGCCGCCGAGAGGTCGGCGTCCGCGAAGATGATCTGCGGGCTCTTGCCGCCCAACTCCAGCGTCACCGGGCAATGCCGTTCCGCCGCGACCTGCTGGATCAGGGTGCCGACCTTCGGGCTGCCGGTGAAGCTGATGTGGTCGATGCCCGGGTGCCGCGCCAGAGCGTCGCCGACTTCATGGCCGTAGCCGGTCACGATGTTGATCGCGCCGGCAGGAAATCCGATCTCCGCGGCCAGCTGGGCCACGCGGATCAAGGACAGGCACGCGTCTTCCGCCGGCTTGACCACGCAGACATTGCCCGCGGCCAGGGCGCCGCCCACGCTGCGGCCGAATATCTGCATCGGGTAGTTCCACGGGATGACATGGCCTGTGACGCCGTGCGGTTCGCGCCAGGTGAAGACGCTGTAGCCGTCCTGGTATGGAATCGTCTCGCCATGGAGCTTGTCGCAGGCGCCGGCGTAGAACTCGAAGTAGCGCACCAGCGCCAGTGCATCGGCCCGCGCCTGCTTCACCGGCTTGCCGCAATCGCGCTGTTCGAGCAGGGCCAGTTCGTCGGTGTGTTCGGCGATCTTCTGCGAGAGCTTGTAGAGCAAGCGGCCACGCTCCGCCGCGCTGGTTTTCTGCCACACGTTGTCGAAGCAGTCGCGCGCGGCGCCGACCGCGTCGTCGATGTCGGCCGCGTTGCTGCGCTGCAGTTCGTCGAAGGGCTGGCCATCAGACGGATCGAGGACCGGCAGCGTGCGCCCCGAAGCCGAGACGACGCTGGTGTTGGCGATGTAGTTGAGTTGCATGGTGGAAGAAGGAATTGGCGCGCCACTCAGGGCGAGATGATGTCGAGTCTCGGGTAATAGCTGCGATAGCGCCTGGCATCGCGGGTCAGCAAGCGTAGCCCGTTTACCAGGGCGTGCGCACCGATGTAGAAATCCGGCAGCGGCGACCGCGCCCGCCCCGTTCCCGCGGCCGGCGCACTGCGGTAGGCGCGAAACGCTTGGCCGGCCAGGAACGCTGCATCCCAAGGCAGGGGTTCGCGCTTGAGTGGCAGGCCGGCGAGGGCGTCCTCCAGGTCGGATGCGCGTTCGAATCGGGGGCTGAGTTCCGCCAGGATCAGCGGATTGATGACGAGCGGGGCTTGTTGACCCAGGCGGTCGAGTTGGTCGAGCGACCACTCGGCCCATTGGGGATCGTCGGCCAGCACGTCGAGCAGCACGTTGCTGTCGACCAGCGTGGCCGACGGCCGGGCGAGATAGCGCGCGTCCGCCTCGGTTGCACGCGAAGCACGCGTGCTAGTGCCAGTGTTAGCCACGCAGGAAGCGCATGAACTCGTCGGTGCCCATGCCCTTGAATTGCGCCGCGGTGGCGGAGCCGCGCACGCGCTGGAAGGCACTGCGCACGGGCGAGATGGCGGCAGGCGACAGCCGCAAGACGACGTCGCCGTTGGCGCGCACTTCAAACTCGACTTCGCTGTGGGGATGCAGGCCTGCCTGCTCTCGCACCGCCTGCGGGATCGTGACCTGTCCTTTACTCGTGATCTTCATGGCTTCCCTGTTTCTTACTGGCAGAGGTAAGAATCTTACGGATCGCGTCGTGCGCAGGCAAGCCGTCTTTCGCTCGCCGCATAGGTTGTTTGCTGACAGCCACGGAAACGTCTTCGCGCCCACAATGGACCGATGCGAACTTCCCTCAGTTTCCTGATCTGCATCGCCACAGCATGTGGCAGTGTTTTTGCCGATGAAGTCAAACTCCCCGTTGAAAGCGGCGACAAGGGCACCGTCTACGTCAGCCCCAATGTCAACTCCACCGAGGACTCGGTGAACACCAAGGGCGCGACTGTGGGTGTGGAGCGCCCCGATGGCAGCAAGACCTTCGGCGGCATGGACACCTCGGGGGAAAAAACGAGCTATTCGGCAGGCGCCGAGACGGGCGGCAAGACCTCGTTCTCGGTCGAGGCCCATTCGGACGGCAAGAACAACACCGGCGCCAAGGCCGGCGTGAAGATCAAGTACTGAAGCTCCCAGGTCCAGGCTGCGCCTGCCCCCCGAGGGGTCAAGTCGAGCTGGCTAAGCCACATCGACTGGAGAGCCCGGCTACTTCTTGATCAGCTTCACCGCGTCCAGCATCTTCTCGACATGCTTGAACGGATTCAGGCTCTGGTAGTACGTGACCACGGTGCCGTTCGGCGCAATCACATACGAAATGCGATTCGCATATTCGGGCCGCGTCTGCATGACGGCGTCGAAGGACTGGGTGATGTTCCGCGTCTCGTCCGAAGCCACCGGGAACTTGCCCTGGCAGGACTGGTTGGAGAACTTCGACAGCGTCTCCATGTCGTCGGTCGACACGCCGATCACCGAGGTGTTCAGCGCGGCGAACTGCTCCATCGCGTCGGCGAAGGCATGCGCCTCGATCGAGCAACCCACTGAAAAGGCGGCAGGGAAGAAATACACCACGACCGGCCCCTTGGCCAGCGCGTCCTGCAGCGAATACGTGAAGGGCTTGCCGGCCAGCGCGGCTGGGGCGGTGAACGGGGGCACCTTCTGTCCCACGTCCAGTGCTCCGGCGGCTGGCATGGCAAACCCGATTGCGAGCATCATCGGCACCCAGGCAAGCAACCGGTCGAATCGCAAGGTCATGGTCAATTCCTTCAGGCAGATGGACGCAATCATATTTCGCTACTTTTTGCACCGCTGCATCGGGGTCTTGCTGGCCGTGGGCATGGCGGCGTTCCTCACGGCCTGTGGCACGCTGCCGCAGCGCAGCGTGACGCCGGTGGCCGCCGCGCTCGCGCCCAGCTCCGACACGGTGCTCGCAAAGATCGTGGCTGCATCCACGCCGCCGGGCGAGCATTCCGGCTTTCGGCTGATGCCGCTGGGCGTCTACTCGCTCGACGCCCGTATCCAACTGGCCCGGCGCGCGCAGCGCTCGCTGGACCTGCAGTACTACGTGTTCGAGAACGATGGCGCCGGCGGCTTGCTGCTGCGTTCGCTCAAGGAAGCAGCCCTGCGCGGCGTGCGCGTGCGGCTGCTGGTCGATGACCTCTACACGGCGCATACGGACCAGTTGCTGCTGGCGCTGTCGGCCACACCGAACATCGAGGTGCGGCTGTTCAACCCGTTCTGCTGCGCGCGCGGCAGCCTGGCCGGGCGCTTCGCGGCCTCGGCGTCGGACATCCCGCGGCTCAACCACCGCATGCACAACAAGCTCTTCATTGCCGATGGCGTGATGGCCCTGGCCGGTGGACGCAACATCGCCGACGAATATTTCGTGCTCAACGATGCGACCAACTTCGTCGACATGGATGCGCTCATGGTCGGCAAGGTCGTCCCGCAACTCGAGGGCATCTACGACGCGTACTGGAACAGCGACGTGGTCTACCCGATCGCCGACATCGTCAAGCCGCAACGGGGTCGCAGCGCGATGATCGAGGATTTCGACCAGCGTGTCGGGATGCGCGCCCGACGGCCCAGGATCGTGTTGCCGGCGACGGACGTGCTCGGCTACGGGCCGATTGGCGAGGAACTCGATGCCGGCCGCATCGGCCTGCTGTGGGGCCCCGCGAACGCGGTTGCCGACCCGCCCACCAAGCTGCGCTACATGTCGGACGACGAGGCACTGGCCACCAGCGTCACCATGCGCTTCTGGTCGCAACTGCTCATCGCCGACAACGAGGTGCAACTGACCTCGCCCTACCTGGTGCCGGGGGAGAAGGGCATGGAGGCTTTCGAGGCGCTGCGCAAGCGCAACGTGAGCGTGACGCTGTTGACCAACTCGCTCGCAGCCAACGATGAACCGCTGGTGCACAGCGGCTATGCACGCTATCGCGAACGGCTGCTGGAATCGGGCTGCGACCTCTATGAGCTGAGCCCGGCGCGCACCACGAAAAACCAGCGGCTCGACATGTTCGGCAAGTCGCTCGGCCGCCTGCATGCGAAGACCGCGGTGGTCGACAAGCGCAAGCTGTTCATCGGCTCCGTCAACCTCGATCCGCGTTCTGCCAACGACAACACCGAGCTCGGCATCATGGTCGACAGCCCGCAGTTGGCGCGCGAACTGCTGCGCATCATCAACATCAGCAAGCTGGAGAGTGCCTATCGCCTGCGATGGGTGACCAACAAGCGCACCATCGAATGGCTGTCGATGGACGAAGACAAGGAAGTGGTTATCACCTACGAACCGGAATCGACCTGGCTGCAACGCCTCAAGATCGACCTGCTCGGGCCGCTGGTGCCGGAGGCCCTGCTATAGCGGCTGTGGATGCGCAGCCAGGAGGTGGTGCACCCTGCCGGTGGGGCAGAGAGGAATGGGCGCGTGGCGCCGGGTTGCGCTGCGTGGCTTTCGTGGCTCAGCCGCCCAGCGCCGTGATCGCCGCGACCAGGACAGTGCCCAGGCCCGCCATCATCAGCCCGGCTTTCCAACTGCCGTAACCGGCGTACCGACCCAGCGCGAAGCCGCCGAAGAACAGCATCGCCAGCGCAATGATGCGGGACACCGTCCTGGCCGTCACCACGTCCTGGATCAGCGCGAAGGGCAGCACCACCGGGAAGGTCGCCGCCACCACGATCAGGAAGATCGCCAGCGCGGCGAGCAGGTCCCCCCTGTACAGCGTCGTTCGTTCCGGGATGCGGGGAAGGGCCGCGATCCGGCCGCGGATCGCATCGAGCTCCGCCGCCGTCATGAATTGCGCCCCGACCGCCGACACGGCACCGGCGATCAACGCGCGACCGGCCTGCGCGTCCGCAGTGCTTCGGACCGCGCGCAGCAACGAGATCCATCGCCCGCGATCGGTGACCGTGCGCACCAGGTACATGACGGCGTCGACAAGGCCCCAGGCAAGGTTGCAGCCCAGGGCCGCGGCGAACATCTTGTGCAGATCCTCGCGCCCCGAGTCCGCCACGGACACCGCGCCCACGAAGGTGAGCGCCATGAACAAGCCGAACAGCATCTCCGCCACGCGGTCGATCGGACTCAACACAGGCGCCCGCATCATTTCCTCGTCGTACATCGGGTCGGTCATGGCCTGCTCACTGATCCTTTGTGGCTGGCGGGCGAGCGGCCTGCACAAGCAGCACCGGCACCGGTGCGGCGCCCATGATCTCCTGTGCATCGCTGCCCCACAGCATCCTCTCGATGCCACGGCGACCCCGCGTTCCGACCACGATGAGATCCGCCTCCCAGTCCCGGGCCTCCTCCACAACCACGTCCGATATCCGCCCGCCCAGCAAGGCCAGCAACTTCGACTCGACCTTGACGCCGGCGCGTTCCGCCCGCTCGCAGCCCTGTGCCAGCAGCGCCTGGCCCTCCTGCTCGATGCTTCCCAGCAGCTTCATGTAGGTGTCGTCGCTTGTAAAGCCGGTCCTGCGGTAGAAGTGGTCGGCGACATGAACGATCTCCAGCGTCGCGCCGACGGACATGCCCACGCGCACCGCTTCGTCCAGGCCATGCAACGAAGCGTCGCTGCCATCGAAGGGGACAAGAATTCGCTGGTACATCGCACCCCCTTGCGTCCCACGCGACCGGATCAGCCATAGTTTGCGTGCTCGCATGCCGCGGCGAGTTGACTTGCCTCAACTTGCCGCGCGCGGCGTGAGCTTCATGGTCACGACTTGAGAATCCTCAATTGCTTCGTCCGCTTCATCCCTAGCATTTGCCGAATCGCCATGGAAGGGTCAGGTGCTGGGTATGAAAAGCTGGTCAAGGGGTCGGACTCCAACGGGGCTGGCACTCCCGTCCTTCGTGATGTGCATGGCAGCACTTGCCATGCCGGGGGAGGCGAACGCATCGTTCCTGCCGCCCGAGCAAATGGGCGCGGCAGCGACGGGCCTGGCCTGGTTCATCATCGTCGTCATCCCGATTGCCGGGATCGTGCTGTTCTGGCTGGTGCACGTCATGCCGGAGAAGATCGCGCACAAGAAGCACCACCCCCAGCGCGACGCCATCAAGGTCCTGTGCCTGCTGTCGCTGTTCTTCGGCGGCATGCTGTGGCCGCTGGCCTGGTTGTGGGCCTACGTGAAGCCTGTGGGCTATCGGGCGGCGTACGGCACCGAGAAGCACGAGGACTATTTCCACGAGCAGGGCGAGAAGGCCGCAACGGGGCAACTGCTGGAACATGACATCGCGCACCTGCGCGATGAACTCGATGCCATGGACGCCCGGGGCGCCCTGACCGCGGAACTCAAGCAGCTGCGCAGGGACCTGGCCGCGCTCGACCCGCGCGCGGGCGACGCGACGACGGTCGCAGGAAACGCGAGCACCTGATGGAAGCACTGCTGCTCGGCATCTACGCCTTCTTCGTCTGGCTCTTCTTCATCAAGCTGAAGTGGCTTCCGTGGAACACCGCCACGCAAGTGACGGTGGTGATCATTCCGATCGTGGCGCTGACCGCGATGATCCTCACGCTCAACGTCGTCGCGCCGTCGACTTCCGATGTCCGTGTCTTCAAGTACGTGGTGCAGATCGTGCCGCAGGTGCGCGGGCGGGTGCTCGAAGTGCCGGTGGAGCCCAACCGGCTGGTAAAGAAGGGCGAGCTTCTGTTCCGCATCGACCCGACCCAGTACGAGAACGAACTCAACGCGGCCAAGGCGAGGCTTGCCGCGGACGAAGCGAAGTTCGCGCAGGCGGGTGCGGCCCTGATCGACGCTTCCGCCGGGGCGCGGCAATTGCAGGAGCAACTCAAGGCCGCCACCGGACAGGTCAGTTCGCTGCAGCCCAGGCTGGAACTGGCCCGGATGCGCGTGCGGCAGAACCGCGAGCTGGTCTCCACCGGCGCGGGTGACCGGTTTGCGCTCGAGCAGGCCGAGTCCAACCTGGCCGATCTGCAGGGCCAGATCGCGACGTCCGCCGCGAACGAGGCGCAGGTGACGCAGAAGCTGTCCGGACGGGTCAACGGCGAACAGGCCTCGGTCGCGTCCGCGCGGGCCCAGCTCGCGACGGCGAAGGCGCAGGTCGACATCAGCCGGGCCGACCTCGGCACCGCGCAATGGAATCTTGACCAGACGACCATGTACGCGCCGTCCGATGGCTACGCGATCAATGTCCAGTTGCGCCCGGGCTCCTACGTGGTCGCGGTGCCGCTCGCGCCCGCGATGACCTTTGTCGAGGAAACCTACCAGGTGATCGCGCTCTACACGCAGAACGAGTTGCGCCTGGTCGAGCCCGGCAACCGGGCGGAGTTCACCCTCAGGACCCACGCGGGCCAGGTGATCCAGGCGAAGGTCGACTCCATCGTCTGGGCGCAGGGCCAGGGCCAGATGACGCCGTCCGGCGCGGTGCCGCAGACCGGTGCCTATCCGCAGGTGCCGGGACGCTTCCCGGTCAAGCTCATCGTCGACGACAAGGACGCCGCCAACCTGTTCCTGGCGGCCGGGGCGGAGGGCGACGGCGCGATCTACACCGACCATGTCGAGATGATCCACGTCGTGCGAATGGTGATCCTTCGCGTCGGCGCAATCACCAACTACATCGTGCCGAAGCTGCATTGATGCGCACGACTTCGCTCCACCGACGAATGCACCGGCGACTGGCCGCGACGGCACTGCTGGTCGCACTGTCGGGCTGTGCGCTCAAGTCCCCGCCAACCACCGCCGACCTGCAGCAGGAAGTGTTGCCGCAGGGGCCGGTGCCGGCGGCGTTCAAGGCCGGCGCAGGTGTCGCGGCACCGGTGGCCGACGGCTGGCTCGCTTCCTTCGGCGAGCCGGGCCTGACGGCGCTCGTCAACGAAGCCCTGGTCTACAACGCCGACCTGCGGGTGGCGGCGGCGCGCGTCGAGCAGGCGGCCGGGTACGTCAAGGTCGCCTCGGGTGCGCTGCTTCCCTCGGTGGCGGCGGTTGGCATCGGCGGCGGCAAGTCGGGCGGCGGCGGCGGGCTGGACGGCGTGTTCCTGAATGCGTCGCTGGAGCTCGACGTCTGGGGCCGCTTGCGCTATGGACGGGCGGCGGCCCAGGCACAGTCCGCGTCCGCCGAGGCCGATTTCGCCTATGCGCGCCAGTCACTGGCCGCCACCGTGGCCAAGGCCTGGTTCCTTGCGGTCCAGTCCGGGCTGCAGAGGGCGATCGCGAAGGATGCCCTGGCCTCTGGCGAATCGCTTCTTGGCATATCCCAGGATCGATTGCGGGTGGGCAACGGCAACTCGCAGGTCGTGGCGCAGGCGCGCGCGAGCGTGGGCTCCTATCGCGACACGCTGAAGCAGGTCGAATACGGGCGCGAGCAGGCGCTGCGCGCGCTCGAACTCCTGGTCGGGCGCTATCCGTCAGCGGAGATCGGGGTGGCGGACAGGCTCTCGCCGGTGCCGCCGCCCGTACCGGTGGGCATGCCTTCGGAATTGCTGGAGCGCCGGCCCGACCTGGTGGCGGCCGAGCGACGCGTCGCGGTCGCGTTCGCGCGCGTCGGCGAAGCGAAGGCGGCGCAACTCCCGAGGATCAGCCTGACGGCGGGCGGCAGCAATGTGTCGAGCGAACTGATCGAGCTGAAGGACGTCAGCAGCCCGGTCTGGAGCCTCGGGGCCAACATCATCGCGCCGCTCTACCAGGGCGGCACATTGCGTGCGCAGGTCGAGATTCGCTCTGCCGAGCAGAAGCAGGCTGTCGCCGAGTACGCGCGCGCCGGCCAGCGGGCGTTCGGCGAGGTCGAGAGCGCGCTGGGCGCGGAGGCCTCGCTGCGCGAACGCCAGGCCGTCCTCGAGGCGGCTGTCCGCGACTACGACCAGGCTCTGGCGCTGGCCCGGATCCAGTACCGCGTGGGGTCCGTCGACTTGCGCGCGGTCGAGCAGAACCAGCTGGCGCTCTATTCGGCGCGCACCTTGTACCTGCAGGTGCAGTCCGAGCAGTTGGCCCAGCGCACCAACCTGTATCTGGCCCTGGGCGGCGGCTTCGACCTGCCGGCCATGACAGCGGCGGCAGCGCCACCATGAAGCCTTGATTGCAGTCAACGACGTTTCATCATCGCGTTCACACAATGGCAATGAGATCCGCCGGTGCGGGTCCGGAGAATTCACCATGAAAGCAGCAGCGCAGATCGCGCAGAGCCAGAAAGTCGGGACCCAGGTCGCGACGGTGCTCCAGAAACGTGTGCAGAACGCGCAGGAGCAGTTCGCTCGCCGCGTGAGCAAGGCCGTGCAGGACCAGCCCGGCGTTCCGCTGGCCCAGCCCCTCGCGGGCATGGATCCGCAGAGCCTGTTCCAGTACGCCATCGATGCAACGCAGCGCTCTGTGCTGTTCTGGGACACCCTGTGGCAGCGCGGGAACGACTTCGTCGAGCACAACAAGCAGGGCCTGAAGCCGGTGCTGCATTTCGATTCCGAAGTGGTGCTCGACGCGCGCAAGTTCGACCGCCCGGTCAACTACGCGCTGCTGCGGATCACGCCGCCCAAGGGCGTCGTCATCGATCCGAAGCGCCGGCCCTACCTGATCATCGATCCGCGCGCCGGCCACGGCCCCGGCATCGGTGGGTTCAAGGACGATTCGCAGGTCGGGGTGGCGCTGCGCGCCGGGCATCCGGTGTACTTCGTCATCTTCTTCCGCGACCCTGAACCGGGCCAGACGTTGATCGACGTCTGCAATGCCGAGCAGCAGTTCGTCAAGAAGGTGCGCGCGCTGCATCCCGACAGTGCCAAGCCGGCGATCGTCGGCAATTGCCAGGGCGGCTGGGCCGCGATGATGCTGGCCGCCTCCGACCCGGACGACACCGGGCCGATCGTGATCAACGGTGCGCCGATGTCCTACTGGGGCGGGGCCTGGAGCGAAGGCGAGGGCGACAACCCGATGCGCTACGCGGGCGGCCTGCTGGGTGGTTCGTGGCTGGCATCAATGACGGCCGACCTGGGCAACGGCAAGTTCGACGGTGCCTACCTGGTGCAGAACTTCGAGAACCTCAACCCCACCAACAGCCTCTGGGACAAGTACTACAACCTCTACTCGAAGGCCGATACCGAGCCGCCGCGCTTCCTCGAGTTCGAGCACTGGTGGGGCGGCTACTACCTGATGAACCGCGAGGAGATCGAATGGATCACCCGCAACCTGTTCGTCGGCAACAAGCTGTGGACCGGCGACACCAAGTCGGGCAGCGGCAAGCCCTTCGACCTGCGCGACATCCGCTCGCCGATCGTCCTGTTCGCATCGATGGGCGACAACATCACGCCGCCGCAACAGGCCTTCAACTGGGTGGCGGACGTCTATGAAAGCACGGCCGACATCAAGGCGCGCGGCCAGGTCATCGTCGGCCTGCTGCACCAGAGCATCGGCCACCTCGGGATCTTCGTGTCCGGCGCGGTGGCGAAGAAGGAGCACAACCAGATCGTGTCGGTGCTCAAGAGCATTGAAACGCTGCCGCCGGGCCTCTACGGCATGGCGGTCACCGAGCGCGAGTCGGACGGCGGCGCGCTCGAGTACGACGTCGAGTTCCACGAGCACCGGCTGGAGGACATCATGGAGCGGATCAATCGCTTCAAACGCGCCGATGAAAAGCCGTTCGAGGCGGTGGCGGCCGTCTCGGAGTTCAACCAGCGTGCCTACGAACTGTTCGCAAGGCCGATGGTGCAGGCGATGGCGACGGAACAGGGCGCGGAGATGCTGCGCAACTTCCATCCACTGCGCTTTCAGAACTGGGCCATCTCGAGCATGAACCCCTGGCTGTCGTGGATCGCACCCACCGCGGAGGCAGTGAGGGCGAATCGCAAGCCGATGGACGCCGACCACCCCATGCGCCGCAGCGAAAAGCTGGGCGCGGAACTGTTCAGCGCATCGCTCGATCTGTACCGCGCCATGCGGGATGCGATGACCGAGGCCCAGTTCTTCGGCCTCTACGCCAACATGGTTCCGCCGACGGGCGCCGGGGAGGCGCCGGGGGGTGCCGCGCAGGCGCCGGTGACGGCGATCCGCGACTTGCCGCAGGTCCGCGAGGCCGTTGCCGCCATCGCGAAGGGCGGCTACGACGAAGCTGTCGCGCGCGCTGCCTTCCTGCTGGCGCGCAGGGGCGAGACGCTGCCACTTTCGCGGGTGGAGATGCGCCAGGAACTGGCGACGGAATACGCGGACTATCTGCCTCACATGCCTGCACATCAATGGCGGGCCATCCGCGGCGTCCAGGAAATCATCGCGCGCAGCGAGCCGGACCAGGCCGTGAGCACCCTGGCCGACCTGTTGGCTGACCCTGCCGACCGCGAGCGCTTCCTGGCGCTGCTCGACAAGGTCGGCGCCGATCGCCGTGTGCTGCGTTCCGCTCCGACCGCGGAGCAGGCAGCGATGGCGGCCCGCATCCGGGCACTGCTGGCCGGGGCCGGCGAAGGCAAGGGCGGCCGAGGTTCGGTGGTGGTGCACGGGCAATTCCCGTCCGCGCGCCGGAAGACGCCACGCAAGAAGGCCTGATCCCGTGGCCGACGTGATCCTCGTGCTGAATGCGGGCTCCTCGAGCATCAAGTTCAGCGCGTTCGCCACGCACGGCCGCGAACTCGAACGTGTCATGCGCGGCCAGATTGAAGGGCTTTTCACCGCGCCGCGCTTCGTCGCCAAGGATGGCGACGGCAAGGAAATCGGCGCCAGGGCATGGGGTGAAGGTGTCGAACTCGGGCATGCGGGCGCCATCGGTTTCCTCGCGGACTTCCTTCGTGAACATGGCGATGGCTACACCCTGTCCGCGGTCGGCCATCGCGTGGTGCATGGCGGGCTCGCGTTCTCGCAGGCAGTGCGGGTCACGCCCGAGGCGATCACGGCCCTCGCCGCCCTGATACCCCTGGCGCCACTTCACCAGCCGCACAACCTCAAGGCCATCGAGATCGTCGCGCAGCAGCGCCCGGACTTGCCCCAGGTAGCCTGCTTCGACACCGGATTCCATCGCGCGCAGCCCGAGGCGGCGCAGGCCTTTGCGCTGCCGGCCTCGATCACGAACCTGGGCGTGCGGCGCTACGGATTCCACGGCCTGTCCTACGAATACGTCGCCAGCGTGCTGCCGCAGTTCGATCCCAGGGCCGCAACGGGCCGCACCATCGTCGCGCACCTGGGCAACGGCGCCAGCATGTGTGCCATGGCGGCCGGGCGCAGCCTCGCGAGCACGATGGGATTCACCGCCGTGGACGGGCTCCCGATGGGCACGCGCAGCGGCACCCTGGACCCGGGCGTGGTGCTGTACCTGATCGATGAACTGCGCATGGATGCGCGCGCGGTCGAGGACCTGATCTACAAGCAGTCCGGCCTGCTGGGCGTTTCGGGGCTGTCGAGCGACATGCGCGTGCTGCTTGCCAGCGACGACGAACGGGCGCGCTTCGCCGTGGACCTCTTTGTCTACCGGATCGGGCGCGAACTCGGCTCGCTGGCCGCCGCCGCGCAGGGCATCGACGCCCTGGTGTTCACCGCCGGCATCGGCGAGCACGCGGTGTCGCTGCGCGAGCGCGTGTGCCGCGATGCCGCCTGGCTCGGCCTGGAACTCGACCCGGCGGCCAACCTGCGTGGCGGGCCCTGCATCAGCGCGCCGTCGAGCAAGGTCTCGGCGTGGGTCATTCCCACGAACGAGGAACTGATGATCGCCCGCCACACCTGCGAAGTGCTCGGGCTTGCTGGAGAAACGCATGGCGCTTGATATCCCACGCCCCTTGCTGCAAGGCAAGAAGGTGCTTGTCTGCGGCATCGCCAACGAGCATTCGATTGCCTACGGATGCGCGGCGGCCTTCCGCGAACTGGGCGCCGACCTGGCGATCACCTACGTTGGCGAGAAGGGGCGCGCGTATGTCGAGCCGCTGGCAACCGCCCTGCAGGCGCCGATCTTCATGCCGCTTGACGTGTCCGTGCCGGGTGAACTCGAAGCGGTGTTCGAGCGCATCGAAAGCGAATGGGGCCGGCTCGATGTCGTGGTGCATTCCATCGCCTGGGCGCCCAAGGACGACTTGCAGGGTGGCTTGTTGAACTGTTCCGCGGAGGGTTTTGGCCGGGCCATGGACATCTCCTGCCACTCCTTCGTCCGAATGGCCCTGTTGGCGGCACCGCTGATGAAGGACGGCGGCACGCTGTTCACCATGTCGTACTACGGTGCCAACAAGGTGGTCGACAACTACAACGTGATGGGGCCGGTCAAGGCCGCGCTCGAGGCGTGCGCGCGCTACCTCGCCTTCGAGCTTGGGCCTCGCGGCATCCGCGTGCACGCGATCTCGCCGGGGCCGCTCAAGACCCGCGCCGCCTCCGGCCTGAAGGACTTCGACCTGCTGCTCACCGAAGCGGCGCGGAGGGCGCCGCTGGGCGAACTGGTCGACATCATGGATGTCGGATTCACCTGCGCGTTCCTTGCGACGCCTTACGCGCGGCGACTTTCGGGGGAGACGCTTTACGTCGATGGCGGCGTGAACATCATGGCGTAGCAAACACAGTGCACAAAGGAGATCCGCATGGCACGACTCTGGTTGGGAAATATCGAGGCCGGCACGACCGATGACGAGATCAAGGCGTTCCTGGTGAAGTACGGTTTTCCGGAGTTCGACAGGATCGAGCACGTTGCGGCCGACGGGCCCCGGCCTGCCGCGATCGTCATCTTCGAAGGCGTGCCCGCGGAGGGGCTGCGCCTCCTCCAGGCCCGAATTCACGACATGTACTGGAAGAAGGGCCGCCTCACTGCACAGGTCGTGCACGACGACTTCGCCTGACGTCCGGGGTACGAGCGCCATGGGCCTCCTCGATCGTCTTTTCGGCAGCAAGGCCAGCAATGCACCGCGCGACGAGGAGGTCGGCCGGATGGTGCAGCGCGTCATCGCGCTGCATCCCCGACTGCGCACGGTGCATGGCCACGAGGCGCGCCTGGAAGCGGCCGTCGCCAAGGCGGCGGCGCACCTGCGCGGACTCGTGGCGGCTTTTCCGCCGCCCCGCGGCATGGATGCGGCAAGCTGGTCGTCCGATCCTCATGTCAGGGCATTCTTCGCGGCGGCGGACGATATCCCGCTGGTGCTCGGAAGGTCGACGGAACTGCGCGCGTTCCTGGAAGAGCAGCCGGGCCTTGCGCATGTCTTCGCCGTCCTGGGCATGGCCATGAACGAACGCAACACGCTGGGCGTTGCCCGGGAAGGCGACGTCATGCGCAAGGATGTTGCGCAGACGACGCTCAGTTTCAACGACCACCAGATCCGCATCTGCGCGCCGGCCGAGGCCGAGGTGCGACAGGCCATCGTGCACCGGTTGATCGACCAGTTGGCCATCGAGGCGCTTGCGCGCATCGCCTCGGACGACGACAGGCGCGGCGTGCTGGAGCAGGAGCGCGCGCTGCTCGCGACCCGCGTGCGGCTGCTGGCACGGCAGGGTGCGGGCATGGCATCGGTCACGGGCGGCGAGGACCCGGGCGATGCCAGTCAGCTGGCGCGGCTGCGCGCGCGGCTGGAAGAAAACGACGGCGAGTTGAAGGCCCTGGGGCCACGCGTCGGCGCGCTGGACCGTCAGCTCGACGTGGTGTGCGAGCTGTTCGCGGACGCCAGCACGACGATGCATGTCACATCCCGGCGAGTGAGGCTGAGCCGCATGAATGTCATCCTGCCCGAGCAGGATGCGGAAGAAGGCCATGCGCTGGACCTGCATACCGCCCGCGTTCCCGGCGACCCGCCGCGCGTTCGCGCGTTCACGCTGGTGCGGCTGGCCAGGGCAGACGTGCCGAAGGCGGCGAATCTGCTGGATCGGGCGGAGCAGATGCTGTGAGCAGGCCCTAGTATTGCGATGAGGCGACGAGGTGATTTTCCAGCGCGTAGCGAACCAGTTCCGCCGTGCTCGATACCTGCAGCTTCTCCTGGATGCGGGTCTTGTGCGTGCTCACGGTCTTCGCCGACAGGTGCAGCGTCTCGCCAATGTCGGTGAGCCGCTGGCCAGCCGCGATGAGCTGCAGCACTTCGAACTCCCGATCCGTCAGCAGCCCGTGCAGTGGCATGTCCGACTGTCCGTTGAGTCTCTGCACCAGCTGTCCTGCCAGGCTCTGCGTGACGTATTCGCCGCCTGCCGCCACCTTGCGCACCGCATTGACCAGTTCTTCTGCAGCGACGTCCTTGCTGAGATAGCCGTTGGCACCTGCCTTGAATGCGCGTAGCGCATACTGCGCCTCGGCATGCATGCTCAGGACAAGCACCCGCACGTCGCTGAATTCGCCCTTGATGCGCTGCACCAGATCCAGGCCTGGCATGCCGGGCAGCGACAAGTCGACAAGCGCGAGGTCAAACCTCTCCTGGCGCAGGATCTCGAGCGCCTGGAAGCCGGTGGCGGCTTCGGTGAGGGCCCAGTGATTCCCCGCCGATTCGAGCACGCGTTTCAGGCCCTCACGGACGACGGCATGGTCGTCAACCAAGAGCATCCGAAGTTCTGGCTCAGTCACGGCTGGCATCGTCAATGTGCACTCCTCGGCCCGCTGGATAGTTGTCGGGTGGCGAGACTGTGAGCCCAAATGTCAATTCCGGCAACAAAGTGACGCACTTATGCTTCGACAGTGTGTGTCTATAGGTTTAATCCGAAAGTCATGTAGGAAGAATCCTTGACGACGAGGAATGCACCGCCGTTCTGGAGAGCAAGTCGCCGATGTTCCCGCCGTGGCGATCGGCGCAAGCTCCGCGGAGCCCGGCGCGTCCCGGGTCGCCGCAACCACCGGAGAGCATTTCCAATGAACACCCTGACATTGCGTGAACCCCCCACCTGCATTCCGACGCATTCCGAGGCGCCATCTGCCGGCATCGACCATCGCGAGCGGACCAGCCTGCACGACCTGTTCGGGCTCATCGGCGTTCCTGTTGGCGACGAGCAACAGTCTCCGCTGCCCTTGCCGGCGGTGCGACGGCTGCGGGCCGGGGATCTGCTGATCATCGAAGGTGCGCCGGCTGCGTCGATCTACATCGCGCGCACCGGAACCTTCAAGGTCTTCCGTACCGCGGAAGACGGCTACGAGCAGGTCTTCGGCTTTGCACGGCGGGGCGACCTGCTGGGATGCGACGCGCTGTCCAGCGACCGCCACCAGACGGCCGTGATGGCTCTGTCGGACGCCAGCGCCCTGGCCATCGCCTCTCCCGACTTCCTTGCGCTGACAAACAGCCACCCCGCCTTCGGTCGCGGCGTGATGCGTGCCGTGAGCAACGCGATGATCGACCTCACCCGCCTGTCCGACATGATGGCGCCGGTGTCGGCGGAAGTGCGCCTGGCCCGGTTCCTCATGCACCTGTCGCACCAGCTGGCTTCCAGCGGGCAGTCCGCGACCATCATTCGCCTCGAAATGAGCCGCCGCGACATCGGAAGCTACATCGGCGTCGCCCACGAGACGATCAGCCGTTCGTTCGCGGCCCTGGCCGATGCATGCCTGGTCGAGGTGGCGCAACGCAAGGTCAGGATCATCGACCTCGATGCCTTGCAGAAATATGCGCAGGGCACGCGCGCACCCGCCAAGTCGCTCGCGCGCGTCCCGGCCGCCGTGCCGCGGCCACGCTTCGAAGCCATCGCCGCGCTGGCGGCCTGACAGGTCAGCGGCGCTCTTGCTGCGCGGCATGCGCGCTTGCGAGCTCCGCAACGCAGTCGCGCGCCTGCCGGAACTCGGTGCCCTTGTCGAAGCAGGCGAGGGCGCCGGCTTCGATGTGGCTCTTGCGCATCATGGCCCAGTTGAACTGGGAAAAAATGATCACCTTGATTGACGGGTGATGCTGCCGGATGTAGTTCAGCACATCGAGTCCGCGTTCCGCTCCGCGCAGCTTGGCATCCAGCACGATCAGATCCGGATGCTTCGAGGCGATCGCTGCCATCGCCGAGCGCATATCCTCCGCATGGCCCACGACCTCGACGCCGGGCGCGGTCACCAGCAGCGCGCCGAAGCTTTGCCGTATCGCCACGGAGTCATCCACCAGCAGCACTTTCACCTCTGCACCTCGCTCGATTTGCCCCTTCCAGATATTGCACGGGATCTCGCCGCCGGAAATGCGCATGCTCAATCAGAAGCAGTCAACCGGGTTTTTTGGGGCATGCTACGGGCGTCTGCCCACCATCCCCTGCCCAGTGCCCGGAAATTCCCTGACATCGCGGCTTGAGAAGTTGCCTATCCGCACCCGCATCGTCCTGCTGGTGATGGGGGTGATGCTTCCCGTGGCGATGCTGCTCGCAGCCGTCCTCGCAAACGACTTTCGCCGGGCTGAACTTGCCGGGGGCGAGAAGGTCGGGATCCTCGCCACCGGCACGGCCGCGGATCTCAAGCGCATGCTGGACCAGTTCGAGTGGGTGCTGGCCCGCGTTTCCGAGCGGCCACTGGTCAAGGCGCTCGATCCGGCGGGCTGTGACCCGCTGGTCGAGGAGGTCTTGAACCTGAATCCCGCCATTGCCGGGGTCGCGGTGCTCGATGCGCAAGGGAGGGTCATCTGTCGGTCCACGTCGGCGGCCGACGCGGTGCCCATGCCGGACGACATGAGCGCCGGGCCACCCGAGCTTCCAGTCGGCAGATTGCGTGCCACCAGGGTGTTCGTCGGCGAACACACGGGGCGCAAGCTGGTGGCGCTGAGCTATGCCCTTGGTGAGGACGATCGCGCGCGGGGCGGGCTGCTGGTGATGACCGCCGACTTGCTGGTGCTGAACGCGCAATTGCTGGCCTCGATCCCCAAGGACGCCATCGTCACGGTCGTCGACGGGACGGGGATTGTTCTCCTTCGATCGGCGGACCCGGAGCGCTTCGTCGGCCATCGGCCCGCGATGCAGGACACGGCGCCGGCGCGCGGCGCAAGCAAGAATCCTCTCTCCGCGGTGGGGCGTGACGGAATCAAGCGCTTGTACACCTACGTGACGCTGCCCGGCAGCGACTGGCGGGTGGCCGCAGGCCTCGTCGACGCCGAAGTCTTCGCCGAATACCGTGGCGCCATCTGGCGGATCGGCGGGTTCGCGACAGTCCTGTGCATCTTTGCGTTCGGCCTGGCGTGGCGCTTGAGCGCCGCCGTCGCCGCGCCCATCGCAGACCTCCAGAGGGTGGCCAGCAAGATCGCAGATGGCAACGACGCGGACGCCAGGGTCGGCGGTCCTCCGGAAATCAAGGCGGTGGCGGAGCAGTTCAACCGGATGCTGATTGCACGCAACCAGAGCGACGCGCGGCTGCAGGGCATCATGGAGTCGGTCGTGGATGCCGTCCTCACGACCAACGAGCAGCAGATCATCGTGCAGGCCAATCCGGCGGCGGCGAGCATGTTCCGTTGTGCGATGTGGTACATGGTCGGCGCGCCGCTCGAACGCTTCATCCCCGAGCGCTACCGGCCACTCTACCGGCGGGACATCGAGAGATTCGGCAGTCGCCCCGTGGCGCCGCATCGCCTGGGACTGCGGCGCGAGGTGACCGCCCTGCGCGCGGATGGCACGGAGTTCCCGGTCGAGGCCTCCCTCTCCAAGGTGTCCATTGCGGGTGTCCCGCTGAACACCGTGATCCTGCGCGACATCACCGAGCGCAAGCGGGTCGAGCAGGAGCTTCGCGACGGTGCCTCGAAGCTCGAGGCGGCGCTGTCGAGCATGAGCGACGCCGTATGCATCGCCGATGTCCACGGCAAGCTCATCGATTTCAACCTGGCCTTTGCGACGTTTCACGGCTTTGCCGACGAGGCCGCCTGCAGGACGACACTTTCGGAGTATCCGGAATTCCTCGACATGGTCATGCCCGACGGCAGGGCCGCGGAGGCTGCGCAATGGCCCTTGTCCCGGGCGCTCCAGGGCGAGACGGCGAGCAACTGCGAGTTCCGGTTGCGACGCAAGGACTCCGGCAAGACGTGGATCGGCAGCTACAGCTTTGCCCCCATCCGCTCCGGAAGCGGAACGATCGTGGGTGCCGTCATTGCCGCGCGCGACGTGACGGCGATCAGGGCGGTGCAGGCGGACCTGGAGTCTTCGCATTTCGCACTGCAACGCCTGATCGCGTCGCGCGACCAGGTGCAGGAAGAAGAACGCAAGCGCATCGCGCGCGAACTGCACGACGACCTGCAGCAGACGCTCGCCGCCATTCGCATGAACCTGCGCTACATCGGAGAACACTTCGGCACGGTCGCGCCCGGGCTGCTCGTGCCGATCGACGAGGTCGATGGCCTGGCGGCGCAGGCCGTGGTGTCGACGCGCCGCATCGTGAATGACTTGCGCCCGCCGATGCTCGAAGACCTGGGACTGTTGCCGGCACTGGAACTGCTGGCAAGCCAGTTCGGACAGCAGACCGGCATCGTGTGCAGGATCGACGCGCCGCCCGGCATCTACGAAGCGCCGACAGAAGACCCGGAACTGGCGATCTGCCTGTACCGCGTCGTGCAAGAGGCGCTCAACAACGTGGTCAAGCACGCCCATGCCAGCACCGTGCGCATCCGGCTGGTGATGGAATCGGCGGTCGCGATTTCGCTGCAGGTGACGGACGACGGCGTCGGCATGGACGAGGCGGACCTGCACAAGTCCGAGTCGTTCGGCATCCTGGGCATCCAGGAACGGGTTCGGTCGCATGGCGGGCTCATGCGAATCGAGAGCACGCCCGGAGCGGGCACGCGGCTGGAGGTCCACTTTCCCCTTGGCGCACGGCCCCCGGTCGTCGCCCGCCATGCCAGGGCGGCGCGTTCGGGCGACAGCGCGCGGGAAGACACGGATCACGAGGCGCTCGACGATGCCCACACCCTGCCCAGGCTGTTGAGCCGCACCACCCAAAGGGCGCTGCAGGATGCGATCGACGCATTGACGGGGAACGTGGCGATCCTTGATGCGCACGGCGTCATTCGATTCGTCAATCGCGCATGGAATGAATTCGCAAGGCGCAATGGCGTGCCCGACACGGCATCGGTCGGCCACGGGGTGGACTACATCGAAGCGTGTCGCAAGAGTCGGATGGCCAACGTCGAGGCACCGGATGTTGCGCGCGGACTCAAGGAACTGCTGAATGGCAACCGAACGGCGTTTTCCAGTACCTACGCCTGCCATTCGCCCGACGAACTGCGCTGGTTCCAGATGAATGCGACCCCGATGGCCAACGGCAATGTGCTGGTGGAACACGTGCTGATCCGCCATGAGAGCCGTGGCCATCGCGGCTCCAGGGGTGCGGCATGAGGTTACGTATCGGGCCGTGCCTCTACGGCGCGGCACCGCTGTCGGTCGTGGCCTGGCGCAGCGCGGCCTCTGCCTTGGCGAACAGTGCGTCCTGCTGAACCTTGATCATGTGCTGCAGGATGGCCATCATCGCGGCCGCCGTCATGCCGAGCATCATGACGCCGTTGGCGGCTTCCAGCGGGCCCAGCATCTTCCAGTCCTTGCTCATCACGATGTCGCCGTAGCCCAGCGATGTGAAATTCACCGCGGAGTGATAGATCGCGTCGTGGCGTTCGCCGAACTCGCCGAGCAGCACGAACAGCAAGGCCCAGAGGGCGATCTGCAGCAGGTTGCAGACCATCATGGCCAGCGTGATCACGATGAGCGGCCGGATGCCTGTCCAGAACCCCTGGCCAGTCTGCGTCTGCGCGGAGTACCGGACGTAGTGGCGCACACACCAGAAGGTCAGCGCGGTCTGCACGATCAGGCACAGCACCATGACGGGCAATCCGACCAGGAAATTCATCAATGTCATGAGCGTCTCTCCGGGTTCGCGGGCGGCATTGCGAATCTTCGCGCGACGAGTTGCGCATCACTTGATTTCTCTCAATTCCCAGCTGAATGAATGCACCTATTCTGAGTTTCGAATGAGCATCTTTTCGATCGGTGCATGGCACATCGAAGAGTTGTCGAGACCAGAAGAATGCAGGAGACAAGGATGAATCGACATATGGCGATCGGCGCCCTGGCTGTCGCTGTCTGCGGCGGCGCGCACGGGCAATCCAACGAGGAGCTCAAGGCCACGCTGGACCAGGCGATGAAGACGATCCAGGATCTGCAGGCGCGCGTGAAGAACCTGGAGCAGAAGGAGTGGGCGCCGCCCGCAGGCGCAACGGCCGCGCCAGCCGTGGCGGGCGCGGCAGCTGCGCCGGGCGCGCCACCCGCAGCACCTTCGGCGTTCTCATTGGGTGCGCCCGTGATC
>NZ_JAAVVD010000035.1:0-69522 GCF_018449755.1 Variovorax sp. dw_954
ATAGCCTGCCGGTGCACCGTCAGCCCCCTTGAACGAGAACGGCTTTGCATCCTCCCGATAGCCCAGCTTGAGGGTTTGGGACTGGCCGATGCGGGCCAGTGAGTCTCGAGGTCCAGCGCCCGGCCCGCTGGCGCAGGCCGCCAGCAAGGCAGACATCAGGAGGGGCGCCACCAGCGTCAAAAGTCGTGAATTCATGCGTCGTCCTCAGGCAATCAATAGTTGCGTGCCGACGAGCCCAGGCAGACCCATTCGCTGGACTCAACAACCCGCGTTGCGAAGCCGGCGGATTGTGAGGCCCGCTACCGGCATTGGCAACGGTGCGCTGCCCGTTTGGCGATCGGTGAGCCCGATTCGGGCACGAAAAGCGAAAAGCATGTCGCAACTTGCGAAGCGTCAAGTCGTCGCGATCCCTACAGTTCCGTACGCGCACCACACCGATTCAGCGGGGCACCTCTTACTGGGCAAGTCCGGCCCTTTCAACAACTTTCTTTCAGCCTAAAAAGGCGCTGACCTCCATCTGTCTTGCTTGCCTCGAACGAAAAGCCCCACTTGCCCTTCGCCAACGACTCTGAAGTTGGCCCGGACACCTGGGAGCTCGACCTGCCATTGGTACACCCCACTTATCTGCGGCTGCTCGTCGCGGCGGCCAAGGCCGAAGGGGTGGACCTCGACGCCTGCCTGGTGCCGCTCGGGCTGAACGCTCGTTGGCTTTCCAACTGCGACGAGCCGGTGTCATTGGCGGTCTGGCGAGACTTGATGCTGAGCCTGGAACGATGCGCGCCGCGACCCGGATTGGCCATTCGGCTGGGCAGGCGAGTACCGCTTCTCGCACATGGACCGCTTGCCTACCTGATGGCCAGCGCAAGCAACTTGCGCCAGGCCCTCGAAGCACTGGTGCGCTTTGCGCCACTCCGGTTGGCGGTGCTGAACGTCCAAGTGCGCGAGCGGAAGGGCAGCCTGGAACTCCATGTGCGTCCGCGCGTCGCGCTGGGCGACGTGGAGCGGTTCACCCTGGATTTCCTGCTGGCGATGATCTGCTCGATGCTGGAGGAGCTTTCCCCGGAAGCCCGTCGAAACACCACGCTGCGTTTGTCGGGCATGGGCGCCGACATTGCCCGCGCCTGGGCCGAAGTGGGTGTGCATGTCGAAGGCGGTGCGCGCTGGCCGACGCTGTTCGTGCCCGCTGTCCTGGCCGATGCCAGCGTGCCGACGGCCTCGGCAGAGGACTACACCCGTGCCTGGCGAGCGTGTGAGGACGCAGAACGCCATCAGGGATGGTCGGCGTCATTGAGGTCGCGCATCGAGCAGCTTTTTCGCACGGGCCATGCTGCCAACTACAAGCTGCCCAAGGTCGCTGAACACCTGGGCACTTCGCGCCGCACGGTGATCCGCCGCCTGGCCGACGAAGGAACGACATTCAGCGATCTGGTCGATGCCAGCCGCAAGCAACGCCTGATGCGCCGGATGAGCGATCGGCACCCGGCCCAGAGGGAACGCAAGCTCAATCTCGCCGAGATTGCGGAAGACCTGGGATACGCCGACAGCGCAGTGCTCAGTCGCGCGGTGCAGCGTTGGTTCGGCCTGAGTCCGCGCGAGCTTCAGCGCCAGGTCGACGCGGCCTGTCAAAGCTAGTCAGCGCCCCCAAGGCGTGTCACCAAAGGCAAAGCTGCTGGCACCACAAGTCATGGATCGACGTGGGCGACGCCCATAGAGTTCGTCGGCGCGTCGCAGCACCCCTGCGGGCCTGCGACACAACAGACCCAATGAACCCTGGAGATAGAGAATGAAGAGATCAATTGCCTGGCTGGGCTGCGCGCTGATCGCGCTGCTCGCCGGCTGCGGCGGTGGCAACTCGGGCCCCGCCCTCAGCCTGCCGCTCGCGTCGAATGCCGCGCCGCAGGACACCACACAGAAGGCGCCCGACGCACCGACGAATGGCGCGCCGACTCAGCCTGCGCCCACGCCCAACGCACTGTTCAAGGTCGGCGCGGCCACCGTCAGCATCGCGCCGGACAAGCCCGTCTACGTCGGTGGCTACTCCGACAAGTCCAAGCCGGCGATCCAGACCAGCAACGACCCGCTCGAAGTGCGCGCCTTCGTGGTGGCCAGCGGCGACAAGGCCGTGGCCTTCGCGGTGGTCGACAGCACCGGCTGGTTCGCCGACTACCAAGGCGCCGAAGCGGGCATGGGCCAGTTCGGGGCCCGGGTGGACGCGGCGCAGAAGCTGGCCGATCGCGGCTTCACAGTCGATCGCTCGGCGGTCATGGTCTCGACGACGCACTCGCATGCGACGCCGACGCTGGTTGGCATCTGGGGGCTGATGGGCACGGACAACCGCGCCTACGTGAAGAAGGTCCACGATGCCGTGGTGCAGGCGGTCGATGCGGCCGCTGCAGACCTCAAGACCTCGGAGCTGTGGGTGGCCAACGGCAGCATCGATGCCTTGATCTGGCAGAACGGCCAGGGCACCGACCACGTGGACGGCTTCGCCGTCGATGCACGCATGCCGGTGCTGTGGGCGCGCGATCCGCAGACAGGCGCGACCAACGCGCTCTACGTCAACATTCCCAACCATCCAGACCAGTTCCGGCCGTTCAATGGCGCGGTCACGCAAGGCTTCTCGGCCGACGTGCCGGGCTACGTGCGCAAGCAGATGGACGACACCATCGGTGGCATGGCCGTCGTCGCCACCGGCACGCTGGGTCGCCAGGAATCGCCCGGCCAGAACGCGGACTATGCCGAGGTGGCCTACCAGGGCGAATACGTACTCAACACACTGCGTCTGGCGATGGCCAAGGCGGCTCCCCTGACGAGCGCCGCACTGGGCAGTTCGGAGACCCTGATCAACAACGTCACGGTCGGCGCCACGGCGGAGAACCAGGGGCTGCTCAGCCTGATGAAGTACAACGCGGCTAGCGCCCCCTTCGGTGGCCCCAACTGCAATGCGGCGCTCGGCGGCAACTGCTCGGTGCCGCGCGCGCTGGTCGCACCCTGGTGCAACGGCAACTGTGCTGTCAGCGGCAGCGGCGCAACCACGCTGGGCACCTACATGACGGCGCTGCGCATCGGGCCGCTGCTCTACATCAGCAACCCTGGAGAATCCTTCGCAGAGGTGAACGACACGGTCCGCGGCGAAGTCCTGGACGCGCAATCCGTCAATGTCGTTGGCCTGTCGGGTGACTTCCTGGGCTACGCCTGGTCGCCGAGCGACTACACCACGGTTCAGTTCGGCTCGGGCGACTTCGCCCGCTACAACGTCGGGCCGGACCTGGGTCAACTGACCGCCGACGGCGCCTACTCGAATGCGGCCGCGCTCGGCTTCAAGGTCAAGGCGGGCAAGGACGTGGTCAAGGCCGTCTACGACAGCACGGTAGGCGACCTGCCAGGTATCCAGTTCTATTCGACTCGCATCGCCACCACGGCAGCGACCATCAGCTTCTATGGTTCCACCGCCCAGCCGCAGAACAACTACAAGCAGCCGGCACATGCGCTGAGCATGATCGACTGGGACTTCGGCGACGACTCTGGCGCGGTCAACTCCAACAGTTCGGACCGCCTGTCGCATGCCTTTACCACACCGGGCGCCTACAAGGTGACCGCGAAGGTGACCGATACCACGACCGGAAACGCACGCGCCTGGTCGCAGACGCTGACCATTCAGCAGCCTTTGTCGCTGGCCATCGTGGCATCGCCATCGGAGCAGGATGTCGGCAAGATTCAGTTGAACCTGACGCCACAGGGCGGCCAGGGACAACTGCTGGCAGCCCGCTGGACCTGCCCCGACGGCCAGCAGCCGTCTGGCCTGACCGTATCCTGCAACCGCCTTCCGCTCAACGGCACGATCAAGGTGACGGCGTGGGACGGCGCTGGCAATTCGGCGACGGCGCAGGCGCCTGTGCAGTAGTTAGTCAGTTCGTGGGCAAATGGCCGCGAATCCGGCGACGCCGGGCGACTCCCGGCGCGTTCATCCGCGCTGGGCTGGCCGCACCGAGCGCAGCAGCAACAGGGCGGCAGCGACATACATTGCGACCACCAGGTACATGCTTTTGTTCGGGTTGCCGGTGGCGGCGTTGATGGCGCCGGTGATCGACGGGCTGACGGCCGCACCGAGGTTGCCCAGGCTGCTGATCAACGCGATGCCGCCGGCGGCAGCCGCCTTCGACAGGTACTCGCTGGTGATGGTGAGGAACAGCGGCGCCAGCGAGGCGATGCCCGTGACGGCGATGCACAGGCCGATCATCGAACCGATGAAGTTGCCCTGCATCACGATGGTCAGGGTCAGGCCGGCGGCGGCGAGCAGCGCGCAGGCCGCGAAGTGCCAGCGCCGCTCCTTCGTGCGGTCGGAGTTGCGGCCGATCAGCACCATGCCGATGACGCCGAAGATGTTGGGGATGGCGGCGTAGATGCCGATCATGAACAGGTCGGCAATGCCCCAGCTCCTGATCAGCGTGGGCAGCCAGAACACGACGGTGTAGGCCGCCCCCAGCAACAGGGCGAACACCAGCGCCAGCGAATAGACCTTCGGGTCCTTCAGGATCTGCCATGCCGAACCGTGGGCAGTACCGGCCACCGGGCGCTGGTCGTGCTCCAGATGGTCACGGAGCACCGCCTTCTCGCGCGCGTCCAGCCACTTCGCATCCTCCGGCTTGTCGTCCAGGTAAAAGAAGGCGACGATGCCCAGCACCGACGCCGGCAGGCCCTGCACCAGGAACAGCCATTGCCAGCCGTGCCAGCCGTTCATGCCGTCCATCCACTTCATGATCCCGCCGCACAACGGACCGGCGATCAGGCTCGCGAGGGTGGTCGCGGTCATGAACAGGGCGATCATCTGGCCGCGCCGCGCCGACGGGTACCAGAAGGTCAGGTACAGGATCGCACCTGGGAGGAAGCCGGCCTCGAAGGCGCCAAGCAGGAAGCGCAGCACGTAGAACTGCGTCGGCGTCTGCACGAACACCATGCCGGCGGCGACGATGCCCCAACAGAACATGATGCGCAGCAGCGTCTTGCGCGCGCCGACCTTCGCCAGCATCAGGTTGCTCGGCACTTCGAACAGGAAGTAGCCTATGAAGAAGATGCCCGCGCCCAGTCCGTAGACCGTGTCGCTGAAAGGCAGCGTCTGCTTCATCTGCAACTGCGCATAGCCGATGTTGATGCGGTCCAGGAAGGCGACGATGTAGCAGATGATCAGCAGCGGCATGATGCGCCAGCCGACCTTCGAGTACACCGACTCGACAGTGTCGTCGCGTACCGCAATGCCGAGCTTGGCGTCCAGCGCGATGGGGGTGGATTGCATTCTTGTCTCCGGGTTGTTTGTGTCTGTCAAGGGTGCGTGCGCGGGGTCACTCAGCCGATGCTGGCGACAGCGGCATCCACCGGATCGGCATACAGCACGTCGATCAGGTGGGCGCGGCGCTGGCGCGTGATGGCCTGGTTCACATAGCCCTTGTCAGCAATCTCATAGGCATCCGGCGACGGCGGCTCGGCCATCAGGATCACGCGGCGCACCTGCTGGCTGCTGGCGCCGACCTGGGTGCGCAGCCTGGCGCGCAATGCATCGAGAACGAGCGGGTGGCGGATCAGCGCCTCAACCGGCAGCTCGGCCAGTTCAGGCGCCAAGGCGCGGCACTGCGCGACATTCGGCCAGGCGAGCGCGCCCAGCTGGTGACGGTCGTGTCCGCAGATCACCGCGTCGGCCAGCAAGGGTGCGCAGGCCTCGATCAGGCCGAGGCGGACCGCGCCGGTGCGCACCCAGGTGCCGCTGGCCAGCTTGAAGTCCTCGACGCAGCGGCCGGCATAGCGCAGGCCCGCTCCGGGCAATTGCGGATCGGCCAGGCGAACCGCATCGCCCAGGCAGTAGAAGCCCTCGTCGTCGAAGGCGGCCGTGCTCAGGTCGGGACGCTTGAGATAGCCGGGGAACACATGGTGCCCGCGCGTGCGGATCTCGTAGCGGCCCTCCTCGCCTTCCAGCGGGACGAGCTTGAGCTCGACGCCCGGACCCGGCAGGCCGATGTTGTCCACGTCGTCGCCCGGCATCGTGAAGCCCGAGCCCAGGCCGGTGGTCTCGGTCGCGCCGAAGCCGGAGGCGAACACGATGCGCTGGCCCATGGTGCGCACCGCCACGGCCTGGAAGCGCTTCCAGACGTCGCGCGGCAGGCTGGCCCCGCCATAGCCGGCGAAGTTCAGGCGCGAGAAGAAGGAGCGGGCCAGCGTTTCGTCACGCTCCAGTTCCGCGCTCAGCATGGCAAATGCCGCCGGCACGTTGGCATAGAACGAGGGCGAGACCTCGCGCAGGTTCTGCACGGTGCGCGCGAACATGGCAGGCAGGGGCCGGCCGTCGTCGATGTAGAAGGAGCCGCCGGTCACGAAGAGGCGGCCGAAGTTGGCCACGGCGCCGAAGGCATGGCTCCAGGGCAGCCAGTCCAGCATCACCACCGTCTCGTCGAGCATGGGTCGGTGCATGTAGCGGATCTGCCCGATCATGGCCGCGGCATTGCGGTAGCGCAGCGGCACGCCCTTGGGCACGCCGGTGGAGCCCGAGGTGAAGAAGATGCGTGCGACGTCGCGGTCGACGTCGATGGCCTCGTGGGCGGCCTGCACGGCGGCGAGCCGTTGCGGCGTCATGGGCGTCTCGACGAGCGATTGCCAGGTGATCTGGCCCGGCGTGCTGCCCTGCACCGCGATGATCTCGCTGGCCGGCGTGCCCAGCGCCTGGAGCGCCTTGGCGAAGGGCCCGACCGCCTGCACGAAGACCGCGGCCGGCTCGACCAGCGCATGCATGTCGATGAGGCGCGTGAACTCCTGGCTCATCAGCGCGCTGGCCGGCGTGACCGGCGCGGTGGGGATGCCGACGTAGTCCGCCGCCATCGTGAGCACGGCCATCTCGATCGAGTTGCCCGAGAGGATCATCAGCGGCCGCGCTTGCGACAGGCCGAGTTCAAGCAGCGCGGCAGCCACGGAGAGCATCTGGCGATGGAAGCCGGCCCAGTCGATGGTGCGCCAGGTGTCGGGCCCGTTGCGCTCGGCCAGGGCCACCTGCGTGCCACGGGTCTGCGCCCACTGAGCGACGAATTCGCTGAAGGTGGACTCTGTGATCTCGCCCGGATCGTCCAGGGATTTCATCAGCAGCGTGCCATCGGCGCGGCGCTGGTGCGACGCTGCCGAGTTCAGCAGCTTCGAGTCGCGGAAGCTTGGCTCGGCGGCCGCTTCACCCGAGAAGGCTTCGGGCAGCTGGCTGGCTTGTGCAGCTTGGGTCATGGGATGTCTCCTTTTATTGTTTGTTTGCTTATTGCTCGAAGACGACCACGGAACGGGCAAGCTCGCCGCGGCGTAGTTCGTCGAAAGCCTCGTTGATCTGGTCCAGCTTCAGGCGGCGCGAAATCATCGGGTCCAGGTGCAGCTTGCCGGCCATGTAGAAATCGACCAGGCGCGGGATGTCCACCGGGAAGCGGTTCGATCCCATGACCGAACCCTGGATGCGGCGTTCGTGCAGCAGGTGGTTGGGATCGAGTTCCAGCTTCACGCCCGGCTTGATCATCCCGATCAGGGTCGCCGTGCCGCCGCGGCGCAGCATCGCGAACGATTGCTCCGCGGTCGCCTTGAGGCCGATGCATTCGAAGGAGAAGTGCACGCCGCCGTTGGTGAGATCGCGCACCGCCTTCACGACGTCGGTGTCGGCTGCATTGATCACGTCGGTGGCGCCGAACAGCTTGGCCAGTTCGAGCTTGGACGGCAGCATGTCGATCGCGATGATGCGGCCCGCACCGGCCAGCGCCGCGCCGTTGATCGCGGCCAGCCCGATGCCGCCGCAACCGATGACCGCGACGGTCTCGCCCGGCCGCACGCCGGCCGTGTTGAACACCGCGCCGGCGCCAGTGGTGATGGCACAGCCGATCAGGGCGGCGCGGTCCAGCGGCATGTCGCGCCGGATGGCGACGCAGGCATGCTCATGCACCAGCATCTGCTCGGCAAAGGCCGACAGGTTGCCGAACTGGGGCATCGGCTTTTGCAGGTAGGACAGGCGCTGCTCTTCGCCCTTGCCGCGACGGGTGTCGGGCGAGACGCACAGCGAGAGGTGGCCCGTGAGGCAATGATCGCAATGGCCACAGTAAGCCGAGAGACAGGTCACCACGTGATCACCGGGCTTGACGGTGCGCACCAGCGAACCGACCTGCTCGACCACGCCGGCCGCTTCGTGGCCGAGCACCACGGGCGCCGGGTGCTGCAGCATGCCGTCCACGAAGTGCAGGTCGGAGTGGCACACGCCGGCCGCCACGGTGCGGATCAGCACTTCGTGCGGTCCGGGCTTGTCGATGGAAACGTCCTCGATCACCAGTGGTGTGCCGGGACTGTGGAATACGGCTGCTTTCATTGTCTCTTGCTCTTTCAGGTTGAAGCTGTCGGGATGAGACGAGGTTAGGTCGCAGCCGCAAGCACTTCACCACTCCGGTGGAGTGGCACGCGGACCTGCGCCACTCCACCGGAGTGGTGCAAGCCACCCCGGGCCCTGCAATCCTCGAATGCGACTGACCTTCAACCTTCAATGAGACAGACGCCATGACGACCAACCTCACCATCGAGCAACAAGCCGCCGCACTGGGCGCCGGCTTCCTGGCGCAGCCGCTGCAGAACTTCATCGGCGGCCAATGGATGCCCGCCCAATCGGGCGAGACCCTGGACGTGGTGGACCCCGCGACCGATCGCCTGCTGGCCCAGGCCGCCGCCGGCGGCGCTGCCGACATCGACCTGGCCGTCAAGGCCGCGCGCCAGGCCTTCGACGCCGGCCCGTGGGCCCGCATGCCCCCGGCAGGCCGCTCGCGGCTGATGCACAAGCTGGCCGATGCGATCGACGCCAACGCCAATGAACTGGCGCTGCTCGAATCGCTCGACAACGGCAAGCCGCTGAAGATGGCCCGCATCGGCGACGTGGCGCTGGCATCGGAATGCCTGCGCTACATGGCAGGCTGGGCGACCAAGCTGAACGGCGAGACGATCACCTCGTCGATGCCCGGCCAGTGGCACGCCTACACCCTGCGCGAACCCATCGGCGTGGTCGGCGCGATCGTGCCGTGGAACTACCCGCTGATGATGGCCGTCACGAAGATCGCGTCGGCCCTGGCCGCAGGCTGCACGGTCGTGCTCAAGCCCTCCGAGCAGACCCCATTGACGGCCGTGCGCCTGGCGCAACTCATCGAGGCCGTGGGCTTTCCGCCCGGCGTGGTCAACGTCGTCACCGGCCTGGGCGCTGCGGCAGGCCAGGCGCTGGTCGCGCATCCGATGGTCGACAAGATCACCTTCACGGGGTCGACGGCGGTGGGCAAGTCCATCGTGCGGGACGCCGTGCACACCATGAAGCGGGTGACCCTGGAGCTCGGCGGCAAGTCGCCCTTCATCGTGTTCCCCGATGCCAACCTGGAGCAGGCCGTCACGGCGGCCGTGCACAGCATCTTCGGCAACACCGGTCAGATGTGCATCGCCGGCTCGCGCCTCTACGTGCACAGGAAGGTGTTCGACGACGTGGTCGGCGCCATCGCCGGTGCCGCTGCCAAGTTGCGCGTGGGTTCCGGCCTTGATCCGCGCACGGAGATCGGCCCTCTCGTGTCGCGCGAGCACATGCAGCGCGTCACGGGCTACATCGAGGCCGGCCGGCAGGCGGGCGCGGAAGTCATCGCGGGCGGTGGCCGCATCGAGGGCCCTGGCAACTTCGTGCAGCCGACGGTGCTGACCGGAACGCTGCCCGACATGTCGGTCATGCGCGAGGAGATCTTCGGCCCCGTGCTGTGTGCCATGCCCTTCGAAGACGACGACCTGGACGCCATCGCGCGCCTGGCCAACGACACCTGCTACGGCCTGTCGTCGAACATCTGGACGCGCGACATCGGCGTGGCCCACAGGCTCGCGCGCAAGATCAAGGCAGGCACCGTGCGGGTGAACGCACCGGCCGGGCTGGACCTGGCGCTGCCCTTCGGCGGCTACAAGGAATCCGGCGTGGGCCGCGAACTGGGCCGCGAAGGCGTGGAAGCCTACACCGAGCTCAAGTCGGTGGCGATCGCGCTCTGACGCAACGCAAGAGTGCCGCAGGCGCGTGACCATGCAATCCGCCAGGCTCCTTCCGAGCACGAAGTTCTCGCCCCCGCGGACGAGCGCCCGGTCGGTGCTGCGGCAGCACCTGCTGTACCGCCTGCAGCAAAGTCGCGAGTGCCGGCTGGTCCTCGTCAGCGGCGGGGCGGGCTATGGCAAGACCACCCTGCTCGCGCAATGGCGCAAGGAACTGCTGAAAGCGGGTGAGAACGTCGCATGGCTGTCGCTGGTGGCCGAAGACGGCCAGCTCGCGCCCTTCTGCGCGAGCCTCATCGGCGCCCTGCGGGAAGCAGGCGTGCCGATCCAGGAAGAGCTGCCCTACCTGGCCGGCGCCGATCTCGGCAGTTCGCCGGAGCCGGTCGCGTGGGCGCTGGTCAATGCATTGGCCAAGGCGCCGCACGACGTGCACCTGATGATCGATGACCTGCACCACGTCGACGATCCGCAGGTCACGCGGCTGCTGCAGGCCCTGGTCGATTGCGCACCGGATCGCCTCTACCTCGTGCTGGCCTCGCGCTCGATGCCGGGCCTGCTGCTGGGTCGCCTGCGGGCGAGCGGCGACCTGGCCGAGATCGACTGCGCCGACCTCTGCTTCGACTTCCACGAGAGCCTGTCCTTCCTCAAGGAGAACCTCGACGCGGCGATCGATGCGGACGGCGCGCACTGGATGCACGCGCTCACCGATGGCTGGCCGATCGGCCTGCAACTGATGACGATCGCCTTCAAGGCCGATCCGAATGCACGCACGCGCCTGCGCCGGATGATGCCCCGGCCCGCCGACCTGCGCGCCTACCTGCTCGAGGATGTCATCGCGCACCTGCCGCCCTCTTTGCTCGGCTTCATGGAGCGCATCGCGATCCTGCGCCGCTTCAACGCCGACCTGGCCGGCGCCGTGACGCAGACACCCGATGCGGCGGCGCTGATCGCGCAGATCGAACGCCAGAACCTGTTCGTCTTTCCCGTCGATTCCGACGACGGCTACCAGTGGTACCGGCTTCACCCGCTGTTCGCCGAGTTCCTGTCGGAACGCCTTGCGCGGCACGAGGCCGCGCGCCTCTACCTTCGCGCGAGTGCCTGGTTCGCCGCACATGACCTGCTGGCCGAAGGCATCCGCTATGCCTTGCTGGGCGACGAGGCAGAGGTCGCGATCGGGCTGATCGAGCGCAGCGCGCCCAGGATCCTTTCGTTGAGCCACCTCGGCGCCTTCCTGCGCTGCTTCGACCGCCTGCCGGCCAGCACCGTACTGCGCCACCCCGGCGTGCTGGTGACGGCCTGCTGCACCTTCGTGCTGGGCAGCCGCTACGAGGACGCGCAGCACTGGCTGGACCAGATCCCCCTGGCGCAGGCCGATGCCGAGGTGCAGGCGCAGATGTGCGTGCTGCGGGCCATGATCGCGAGCAGCCGGGACGACAGCGACGAGATGTGGAAGTGGATCGGCCCGCTGGCGCAGCAGTCCTTCCCGGACCCCTTCTTCTCGCATGTCCGCACCGCGATGATCATCGCCAGCCACGGGGTCGCCGGTCGGCACCTGGAGGCCCGGCGCCACTACGAGTCTGCGGTGGCGCGGGTCACCCGCACCAGCGATGACGAGATGGCCATCCTGGCCACGCTGCACCTGGCGCATTCCGCGCTTCGGCAGGGCGACATGCGGCAAGCGCAGCAGATCGCGAGCGAATGCCTGCTGCGCGCGGAGCAGCGGTTCGGGCGGCGATCGATCAGCGCCAATGGCTGCGCCGCGGTGCTGGCCGATGTGTTCCACGAGACCAATCGCATCGAGCAGGCACGCGAGGCGCTGGCCAACCGGCTCGACATGCTGCAGTCCGCATCCCGCCACTCGGCTTCGCACGCGATGCTCTGCCATGCCAGGCTGCTGGAAGTCGAGGACAGCCCGCAGGCCGCGCTCGCCGCCCTGGCCACGGAAGAAGCGCGCATCCGCGAGGCGGGCACCGATCGGGCGCTGGCCAATGTGCTGGCCGAGCATGCGCGCATCGTGCTCGCGCAAGGCGACGTGGACCGCGCGATCCAGCTGCAGGCCGATCTCGACGAACTCGCGGCCACGCACCGGGAAGCCAGCGGATGGCTCGCCCAGATCCCGGTCATGGCCGCACTGGTCCGGGCGCGGATCGCCATCGCCACCGGCGAGCCGGTGGTCGCGCTGGGCGAGCTCGAGCGGGTCGGCCGGCATGCCACCTCGCATGGATGCAGCCGGCTCCTGGTCACCGTCCACCTGCTCTCCGCGCTGGCGCTCGACGCGCTGGGGCGCACCGACGAGGCCACGCTGCGCTGGCATGCCGCGCTGGCACTGGCGCACCGGCGCGGCCTGCTGCGAACCGTGATCGACGAAGGCGCCGAGGTGGGCGCCGGACTCGCCCGTCTCGAAGCGCAGCTCGACGGGCCCCTGGGCGACTACCTGGCGCAACTGGCCGCCGCCTTCGCCGCGCGGGACCCCGCTGGCGAGGACACGCGCGGCCGCCCGGAGGGCACGAAGCTCACGCCGCGCGAGAGCGAGATCCTGGAGCTGCTCGGCCAGATGATGTCCAACAAGCGCATTGCCCTGACGCTGGACATCACCTACGAGTCCGTCAAGTGGAACCTGAAGAACATCTTTCGCAAGCTCGGCGTGTCCACCCGCTACGACGCGGTCACGCGGGCGCGCAGGCTCAAGGCCTGAGCAGCCTCCCCCTTTCACTTTTCCACCATCCCCACAGGAGATAGACCCATGACGCAAGCAGTCGTCGTTGCCGGAGTCGGCATGATTCCTTTCAAGAAGCCGGGCGCCAGTGGCAGCTACATCGAGATGGGCGCCGAGGCGGCCCGCCTCGCGCTCGCCGATGCGGGCATCGGCTACGAGCTGATCCAGCAGGCCTATGTCGGCTATGTCTATGGCGACTCGACCAGCGGCCAGTCGGCCCTGTACGAGGTCGGACTGACCGGCATCCCGGTCGTCAACGTCAACAACAACTGCTCGACCGGTTCCACCGCCCTCTTCCTCGCGCGCCAGGCCGTGGAAAGCGGCGCGGTCGACTGCGCCCTGGCGCTGGGCTTCGAGCAGATGCAGCCGGGCGCGCTGGGCAACATGTACAACGACCGGCCCGCTGCCATGGGCAACTGCTTTGCGGTCGCGGACACGCTTGCCGGCGACGTGCCCGACATGCCCATGGCGATCCGCATGTTCGGCGGCGCCGGCCGCGAGCACATGCAGAAGTACGGCACGCAGCTGGAGACCTTTGCCGCCATCCGCGCCAAGGCCAGCCGCCACGCCGCCAACAACCCGCTGGCCCTCTTCCGCAAGGAAGTCACCGTGGACGACGTGATGAACGACATGATGGTCTGGCCCGATGTCATGACCCGCCTGATGGCCTGCCCGCCGACCTGCGGCGGTGCCGCGGCAATCATCGTCTCGGAGCGCTTCGCGAAGAAGCACGGCCTGCGCACCGACGTGTGCATCCTGGCCCAAGCCATGACCACCGACGGCGTGAGCTCCTACGAGCCGCCGTCGATGATCAAGATGGTCGGCTTCGACATGGCGAAGTCGGCGGCGCAACAGGTCTACGAGAAGGCCGGCGTGGCACCGGAGGACATCCGCGTGGCCGAGCTGCACGACTGCTTCGCCCACAACGAACTGCTCACCTACGAAGCGCTGGGCTTCTGCCCCGAAGGCGGCGCCGAGAAGTTCGTCCAGGACGGCGACAACACCTACGGCGGCCAGGTCGTGACCAACCCCTCGGGCGGCCTGCTGTCCAAGGGCCATCCGCTGGGCGCCACCGGGCTGGCGCAGTGCTACGAATTGACCCACCAGCTGCGCGGCACGGCCGAGGCGCGGCAGGTGCAAGGCGCCGAACTGGCGCTCCAGCACAACCTGGGCTTGGGCGGAGCCTGCGTGGTCACCCTGTACGGCCGCGGCTGATTCCCTTCACTCTCTCCTGATCAAAACAAACACATGACCAAGCTCACTGGAAAAACTGCACTCGTCACCGGCTCGGGCCGCGGCATCGGCCGCGCCGTCGCCCTCAAGCTCGCCTCCGAAGGCGCCCGCGTGGTCGTCAACGACCTCGACGCCGAACCGGCCAACGAAGTGGTCGAGACCATCCGCGCCAATGGCGGCGAAGCCGTCGCCTGCGTCGGCAGCGTCACCGCGCCGGACTTCGCCGAACACTTCGTCAAGACGGCGGTCGACAACTACAAGAGCATCGACATCGTCGTCAACAACGCCGGCTACACCTGGGACAACGTGATCCAGAAGATGAGCGACGAGCAGTGGTACGCGATCATGGATTGCCACCTGACGGCGCCCTTCCGCATCCTGCGCGCGGCCTACCCCGTGATCAGCGCGGCCGCCAAGGCCGAGGCCGCCGACGGCAAGGAAGTGTTCCGCAAGGTGGTCAACATCTCGTCGATCGCCGCCGGCGGCAACGTGGGCCAGACCAACTACGCGTCGGCCAAGGCAGGCCTGACGGGCATGACCAAGACGCTGTCGCGCGAATGGGGCCGCTTGAAGGTCAACGTCAACGCTGTCGCCTTCGGCCACATCGAGACGCGCCTGACGCAGGCCCTGGCCGGCAGCGACAGCAAGACCGTGAGCATCGAGGGGCGCGAGATCAAGGTCGGCATTCAGCAGTCCATGATCGACGCCAGCAAGCAGGTGATCCCGCTGGGCCGCCCGGGCACGGCCGAGGAGGCAGCGGACGCCGTCTACCTGTTTTGCGCGCCCGAATCGAACTACGTCTCGGGCCAGGTGCTGGTCTGCGGCGGCGGCTTCGGCAACGTCTGAGCCAGGATCGCCTCGGAATGGGTCGACAGGTGCTGCAGAGATGATGCCGAAAGGCTGATCCATGCGCACCGCGCGCTCCCGAACCTCGGGCGAAACTTCACTGACATCCTCATGGCTCCATCCCCTCAAGGATCGGAGCCTCCTCGAAAAGCGCGGCGGTTCAGGGGCCGAATTACTCAACGGACCTCGACGTACCCAGCCATTGGCCAATATGCGTGAGGACGGCGAGCTTGACCTCGCTCTCGGCGTCTGAGGCTGCGCGGGTCCTGAGCATCTTTTGGATCAGGGCCTCGCTCGCGGAACGCAGGACTTCTTTCGCATGCGTCGCTTTGCCGATCTGGGTCGCGATCGACCCGGTGCCCATGCAGTTGGTCAGGCCCTTGTCCACTTGAACCTTGTGGATCTCGCTCGCGGTGCCTAACGCAACGACGCCTGTGCCCTCGGTGTCCTCGGTATCGTCCGTATCGATCTCGCCGGGGAGCTTTTCCTTGCTCCGGCCGAGAGGGGCCTTGGTTTTCTCACTCAATTGAGTCGAGATCTTCTTGCCGACCTTGCCGTCCTTGCCGGTGTCTTCCTGGCCGAAGTAAATCACGCAGTTGCTGGATTTCGTCACCGAGAGAAAACCGGTGCACCCCTTGCACGGTGTGAGCGTCGAGAAGATGACGCTGTTTTCGGGCACCTTGGTCGCCGTGAGATTGTTGCGGAAGTAGGACAGCAGCATGTTGACCTCGGCGTGCCGGAACGACCCGGTGTTGATGCCCGCGGCGAGGATCTGCCCCTGGTCGCTCACGAGCAAGGTGCCCACGTAGTTCTTCAACCCTTCGTAGCCCTCGGCCGAGCTGATGTCCACCAGCGAGTAGGTGGCCAGCATGTAGTACCGAAGCGCGCGGGCCAGGCCCTTCTTGCGGCTGCCGGGCGGGAGGTCGAGATCTTTGCTGAGGCCTGCCGCCGCTGCGTAGAGGCCGCCGTCCGGGAGGGGGGCTTTCAGCGCGAGTGCGGCAATCTGGCGGGGCCACTTCTTGACGCTTTGAAAGGCCAGTGTCACGCCGACCGCTCCGTCACCCTCGTTGGGCTTCAGTTGGTTCATCAACTTCACCTTCATCTTTGGATAGTGCTTGATCCAAAGCGCATCCGCGTGGTTGGTGTAGACCGTTGCGTGGTTCGACTTCGCCTTGCCCAGTATTGCGTTGACCACTGCGGGCCGCGCCAGGTTGGTCGACTTATAGAACTTGAACTCGGTGCCATCGATGTAGCCCGCCACATTGTCGCCGCCCGTCGGGCTCGTGATGGCGGGGTCTTGGCTCAACTCGTAGAGCGTTTCCAGCAGGTCTTGGTTTCCGGTGTAGGTGACTCCCGTGTGCACCAAGTTGCTGCATGCCACGCCTGGTGGCCGGTTGCCTCCGACGAAAAGGGTGCCAATCTTAAAAGTTTTCAGTTTGTCGAGTTGAACCTTCGGGCCCTTGATCCGCGTGTTGCAAGTGCTGCACTTGAACATATAGAACTGTGGCATTGAGAACCCTCCTGTGAGTCTTGATGCCTGCTTGCAAGAAGCCAGCATCAGCCTACGAGCGACAAAGCACGCAGCACCACTGCGTGCACCGAGGTGGACAACAGATCGAGGCACTAGCGAAGGACGCTGCGGTGACCGACACGCCCGCCTGCGCCGTGCGCCCAAGAGAGCGAAAGATAACGCCGATCAGCGTCGTCAGGTGGGTGGCGATGGTCTCACATGCGGCGGCAGCGCGGCTGAGCAGACAGGCAATATGGTCGATGACGGTCGCACCCACCAGAGCGGTGCCGATGGCGCCCAACAGCACATCCTTGGCCGGGCATAGCCAGCGATCGACAATCGCATCCGCCACATGCCTGGCCGCTGGTCGCCGACCATCATCGGCGCGCCTCGACTCGGGCGCTACCAGCTGTTCGGCAACCTCTTCCCGCGCATCGTCATGACGTAGATCTCGCCGTTCGGCCAGGACGGACCCTACGCCGCCATGGCGGGAAGCGAGCTGATCGTCTTCAAAGAGATGCGGGAAAAGGGCGTTGACGTGGTCGTTACCGGCACATCGACGGCAGCACATGCGGTGGTGGAGGCGGGAGGAAACATCCCCGTCGTCACGTTCGGAATCAACGACCCGCTGCGAACCGGCCTCGTCGCGAGCTTCGCCCATCCAGGCGGGCAGGTCACTGGAATGTCGAACTTCGCCGGCGACCTCGTGCCGAAGCGGATCGAGCTGTTCAAGGCCGCGGTCCCGGCCATCTCCAAGATCGCATTGGCCCGCTGCCCGGAATGCGGTCGGCAGTCGGGCCTCAGCAAGTCAAGCATCGACGCGGCTTTCGAGAACTACAGTGAAAACGCGCGATCGCTGGGTCTCACCTTGATTCCATTGGACATCGACGCGGCTACTGATTTCCCGGCGGCAGCCGCGTTAGTCAAGCGGGAGCAAGCCGACGGCGTACTTCTCATGCCAACCCAGATCAACGCGAAGCTACGAGACGACTGGGTTGCATTTGAGACAGCGCAACGAGTACCTGTGATGGGGGACTATCGCGGCTATGGGTGCCTCCTCTCGTTCGGACCCGATCCCGCAGAGCGCGCTCCTTCAGGCTGACGAAGTCATATCGTGAGTCTCTTGGACTGCAAGACTGAAGTGCCGCATAGCAAAAAACGAAGCGGCAGATCGAGCCTTTGTACGACCGCCTCGAAAAACCGCGTCGCCACTCGTTGCCCACCCCAGCAGCGTGGGAAGCGCTCGACCTGGCTCCAGTCAATCGAATCGGCCAATTCAGACCGGCGCGTAGAAGCCAAGTTCCAGCCTTCGTTGATTGCGAATTCGATGGCTCGCTTGGGATGCGTGGGATAGGTTGATGAAGGCACTTCCATACCCGCCAAGTCAACACAACGATCCGTTCGCCGCCCCGAGGCACCAACGCCGACGCCACTCACGGAACTTCAAGAATGGATCGAGACAGATCTAACAAAATGACAAAAGGGTTAGCAGGTGCTTACCTGCTAACCCTTGTCTTTTCTGGTAGGACGTACTGGATTCGAACCAGTGACCAACGGATTAAAAGTCCGCTGCTCTACCAACTGAGCTAACGTCCCACTCTTGTTTCTTCACCGCGCATCAAACGCGGCAAAGCCAAAGATTATAGCTTGCCGTCTTGCGCGATTTGATCGAGCGCCCAGCCTGCAGCGCATTGACCAAAAGTCGCGGTGACGCTGACCACCGAGCCGTAGCCGTGGCAATTGAGGCTGCCGTCGCCCTCCTCGATGGCGCACGACGCATCGGGCGGCGCGACCGCCTCGCGGCTGAAGACGCAGGTCACGCCGATCTTCTTGCCTTCGCGCGGCGCACCGTGCAATCTGCGCAGGCGATTGCGCATCTGCGCCAGCAACGGGTCGTGCGTGACCATGGCGATGTCATCGATCTCGACCTTGTGCGCAAGGCGCTTGCCGCCCGCCGCGCCCACCGCGATGAAGCGATGCTTGCCGGCCCGCGCCCACACCGCCATCGCGAGCTTGGCCCGCACTTGGTCGCAAGCGTCGATCACGGCATTCAACGGACCGTGCGCTTGCTCCGACCGAGCGAGCAGCGCGGCCCAGTTGTCCGGCTCGACGAAGTCGTCGATCGCCAGCACCCGGCAGTCGGGATTGATGTGCGCGATGCGGCTGGCCATAGCTTCCACCTTGGCCTGCCCAACCGTATCGTCGAGCGCGTGGATCTGGCGGTTGATGTTCGATTCGGAGATGTGGTCCAGGTCCACCAGCGTCAGCCTGCCCACGCCACTGCGGGCCAAGGCCTCGACGGCCCACGACCCAACGCCGCCGATGCCCACCACCATCACATGCGCATGGCGGATGCGCGTCGCGCCCGGCACGCCGTACAGCCGCTCAAGTCCGCCGAAGCGCCGCGCCAGGTCGGCAGCCGCCTCGGGGGATTCGACAGCATCGGGCAATGTCGCGTTATCCAGAACGAAGCCCTGCTACTTCAAGCGGGCCAGCCGCTCTTTTGCAGCCGAGGCCGCTTCCGACTGCGGGTAGGCCTTGATCAGGTCATCCAGCGTCCGGCGCGCGGCCTTGGTGTCCTTCAGTTCGATCTGGCAGTTGGCGATCGACAGCACCGCCTCGGGCGCCTTGGCATGGTCCGGCGCCAGCGAGAGCATCGAGCGGAAATTGGCGATCGCCTCGTTGTAGTTGCGCGTGGCGTACTGCGCATTGCCGAGCCAGAACAGCGCCGACGGGTTGTAGCCGCTCTGCGGATAGCGCTTGATGAAGTCCGCGAATGCCGATTGCGACTGCGCGAACTGGCCCGCACGGAAGATGCCGAGCGCCGCGTCGAAGTCGGACTTCTCGCGCGGATCGGCCGTGAACTCGCGCCCGTCCACGTTGACAGGCGCGGGCTCGCTCTTCTTCAGCTTGTCGTCCACAGCCTGCTGTCGCAACTGCATGTCGGAGACCGTCTTGGCAAGTTGCTCGTTCTGCCCCGTCAGGCGCGCAACGTCGCCGCGCAGTCCCTCGATCTGGTTCTGCAGTTCCAGCACCGAGCGCGAATTCTGCTGGCTCGCTGCCTCGTATTGCGTGCGCATCGTCTCGACGCGCTGGCGCAGGTCGAGGATCGCGCGGCGCGCTTCATCGTCTTCGAAGAGCGCTGCGTGCGCACCGAGCGAGGCACACATGACAACGGCGGCGCAAGCCACGCGCCGCAAACTCAATGCGGGGCTCATCAACGGTACGAAATCTCGGCGCGGCGGTTCTGCGCCCATGCTTGCTCACCCGAGCCCGCGACGGCCGGCTTTTCCTTGCCGAAGCTGATGGCCTCCACCTGCGTGTCCGCAACGCCCAGCAAGGCGAGCGCACGGCGCACGGCTTCCGAGCGCTTCTGGCCCAGCGCGAGGTTGTACTCGCGGCCGCCGCGCTCGTCGGTATGGCCTTCGATGAACACGTGGCGCGACGGATTCGCCTTGAGGAAGCGCGCGTGGCCGTCGATCAGCGACTGGAACTCGGGCTTCACGGTATAGCTGTCGAAGTCGAAGTACACGATGCGGGCGACGCCGACCGGGCCTTGCGCATTGAGCGAGCCCTGGTCGGCGTTGACCGGCGCCACGGCGCTCTGCCCGCCCTGCCCCGCGCCACCGCGCGCATCCGTCACGGGCACGTCGTTCAGCTTGGTGCTGGACGAGCATCCGGCGATCAGGGCCACTACGGCCAGCGAGTAAATCGTGCGTTTCAACATTTGGAACTCCTCAGTGTTAATCATTGCTTTTGAAACGGACCCCAGTCCGGTTCGCGTATGTCGCCTGCCTGTCCTGCCAATCGAGCCTTGATCTTGCCGTCGAGTGTTGTGGTCATCAGCGCTTCCTTGCCGCCGAGTTGCGTTGCATAGACGATGAGCTTGCTGTTGGGTGCAAAGCTGGGCTTCTCGTCGGCAGAGGTGTCGGTGATGGCTGACACATTGCCGGACGACAACTCCATCACGTGGAGTTTGAAGGCACCACCCACCCTGGAGATGTAGGCCAACCACCGTCCATCGGCGCTGACGGACGGAGAAATGTTGTAGGTGCCGGTGAAGGTCACGCGGGTCGGGTTGCCACCGCCCGCGCCCATCTTGTAGATCTGCGGGGCACCGCCGCGGTCGCTCACGAAGTAGATCGTGCCGCCATCGGACGAGTAGACCGGCTCGGTATCGATGCTGTTGCTCTGCGTGAGGCGCTTGGCTTCGCCGCCATTGGACGAGATGGTGTAGAGCTGCGAGCCGCCGTCGCGGCTCAGCGTCACCGCCAGCGTGCCACCATCGGGCGACCAGGCCGGCGCGCTGTTGTTGCCGCGGAAGTTGGCGACCAGGCGGCGCTGGCCGCTGGCCACGTTGTGCACGTAGACCACGGGCTTGCGCGACTCGAAGGACACGTAGGCCAGCTGTCCGCCGTTGGAAGACCAGCGCGGGGAAATGATCGGCTCGGGGCTGGTCAGCGCCGCCTGCGCGTTCTCGCCGTCGGCGTCCGCCACCCACAGCGTGTAGCGCCCGCCCTTGGTGACGTAGGCGATGCGCGTGGAGAAGATGCCCTTCTCGCCGGTCAGCTTTTCATAGACGAAGTCGGCGATGCGGTGCGCGGCGAGGCGCAGGTCGCCCTGGGGAACGGTGTAGCTCTGGCCGCCGAGGTCCTGCCCGCGCACCACGTCCCACAAGCGGAACAGCACCGAGTAGCGGCCATCGGCAAGGCGGGTCACGCTGCCGCCGACCACCGAGTCCGCCGTACGCTGGCGCCACAGGCTGAGGTCCGGCCGCGAGGCTTCGTCCATCACCTGCCCCGACGCATCGACGCCGCGGAACTGCCCGCTGCGCTCGAGGTCGGCCTGCACGATGGCGGAGATCTTCTGCGGCGACGCGTCCTGCCCCTTGAACGGCACGATCGCGATCGGCAGCTGCGTCAAGCCCACGCCCGTCACTTCGACCCGGAACTGGGCGAGTGCAGGAAGCGCAGGGGAGGCAGCAAGTGCCGCGATGAGGCTGCGGCGGGCGAGGAACGATGAAGAAGGAGTTGGGGAGGAGTCGTGCAACGGCTTGATCATGCGGTTCGGAGATGTTTCCGGTCAGAAAGTTTCTGGGCCGGGCGTAACGAAACGACATGGTACACACTGCATCAACACCCACGTCACAAACTGTGTACTGCCTGACTATCGCCGGCGGGTCGTTGAAATGCGTATTCGGGGCCGCCCGTAGAATGCGCCGCCATGCAGCCTTCTACTGACGACGCGATCGCGCGCCCTCCCCTGACGCGCCGGTTGGCAAGGCTCATGACGTGGTTCGGCCAGTCGCGCCAGTGGTGGGCGCTTGGCGTCGTCTCCGCGATGATCGCAGCGCTCACCGAGCCGCTGATACCGGCGCTGCTCAAGCCGCTGCTCGACCGCGGATTCACCGGCAAGCTGCAGATGTGGCTGGTGCCGGCCTTCGTCATCGGCCTGTTCGCGGTGCGCGGGCTGGCCCAGTTCGTATCGCAGTACGCGCTCGCCCGGATCGCGAACGAAGGCATGCAGCGACTGCGGCGCGTGCTGTTCGACAGCTTGCTCGGCGCGGAACTCGCGCTGTTCACGCGGCAATCCGCCAGCGCGCTGTCCAACACCGTCGTCTATGAAGTGCAGACCGGCGCCATGCTGCTGGTGCAGGCGCTGCTGGGCCTGTCGCGCGACGGCTTCACTGCCGTGGCGCTGCTGTTCTACCTGCTCTATCTGAACTGGAAGCTCACGCTCATCATCGGCGTGCTGCTGCCGGGCGTGGCCTGGATCATGAAGTTCTTTTCGAAGCGGCTCTACCACTTCACCCGGCTTGGCCAGCAGGCAACCGATGAACTGGCCTATGTCGTGGAAGAAAACGTGCTGGCCCATCGCATGGTGCGCCTCCATGGCGCCGAAGCGGGCCAGCTGGGCCGCTTCGAAAAGCTAAGCGCCAGCCTCAACAGGCTGGCGGTGAAGTCGACCATCGCTTCCGCCGCGATGACGCCGTTGACGCAATTGCTCGCGGCGGTGGCGATGTCGATCGTGGTGGTGATCGCGTTGTGGCAAAGCGGAGAACAGGGCCTTACCGTCGGCGGCTTCGTCGCCTACATCACGGCCATGCTGATGCTCATCGCACCGATCCGGCGCCTGGCCGACATGGCCAACCCCATCACGCGTGGACTTGCCGCCCTGGAACGCGGCATGGTGCTGATCGACGACGTTGCGCCGGAACAGCAAGGCAGCTATGAAACCAAACGCGCGACCGGTCACATCGAGTTGCGTGACGTCCGGGTCAACTACCGCGGCGAAGACGAGGCGCGCGCGCTTGACGGCGTCAGCCTGACGATCGAGTCCGGCGAGACCATCGCGCTGGTCGGCCCCTCGGGCTCCGGCAAGACCACGCTGGTGAACCTGCTGCCGCGCTTCGTGCTGCCGAGCGCCGGCACCGCCCTGCTCGACGGCCTCGAGATCGGCGAATGGAAGGTGCAGAACCTGCGCGCCCAGTTCGCGATGGTGAGCCAGGACGTCGTCATGCTCAACGACACGCTGGCCGCCAACGTCGCACTCGGCGCCGCGGTGGACCGCGAGCGCGTGGTCGAATGCGTGGAGGCTGCCAACCTCACGAAGCATGTGGCCAGCCTGCCCGACGGGATCGACACCGTGCTCGGCCACAACGCCACGCAACTCTCCGGTGGCCAACGGCAGCGGCTGGCGATTGCACGTGCGCTCTACAAGGACGCGCCGATCCTGTTGCTCGACGAGGCGACGTCCGCACTGGACACCGAATCCGAGCGCCTGGTGCAGGAGGCCCTCGCCCGCCTGATGCAGGGCCGCACCACGCTGATCGTGGCGCACCGCCTCAGCACCATCCAGCATGCCGACCGCATCGTCGTGATGGACCACGGCCGCATCGCCGAGATCGGCAGCCACGCGCAGTTGATGCAACTCGACGGCCTGTATGCGCGCCTGCAGACGCATGCGATGCGGACCGCGCCCGCGGGGCAGCCGGCCACGCTCTGACAAAAAGCCCCGCCCGGGGCGAGCTACAGCAGCACGATGTCGTATTGCCCCTGCCCCATCGCGGGCTCGGATTGCAGCGAGATCGGCTTGCCGATGAAATCGCTCAAGCCCGCCAGGTGCTGGCTCTCCTCGTCGAGGAACAGTTCGATCACCTGCGGCGACGACACGATCCGGAACTCGCGCGGCGTGAACTGCCTCGCCTCGCGCAGGATCTCGCGCAGCACGTCATAGGCCACGCTGCGCGCGGTCTTCACGATGCCCTGGCCGTTGCAGGCGGCGCAAGGCTCGCACAGCATGTGCGCCAGCGACTCGCGCGTGCGCTTGCGCGTCATCTCCACCAGCCCGAGTTGCGAGAAGCCGCCGGCCGTGGTCTTGACCCGGTCCCGCGCCAGTTGCTTGCGGAACTCGGCCAGCACCTGCTCGCGGTGGTCGTCGCGCACCATGTCGATGAAGTCCACGATGATGATGCCGCCCAGGTTGCGCAATCGAAGTTGTCGGGCGATCGCTTGCGCCGCTTCCAGGTTGGTCTTGAAGATCGTGTCGTCGAAGTTGCGCGCACCGACGAAGCCACCGGTGTTCACGTCGATCGTGGTCAGCGCCTCGGTCTGATCGACCACGAGGTAGCCGCCCGATTTAAGGTCCACCCGCCGGCCCAGCGCGCGGCCAATCTCCTCGTCCACCGAGCACAGGTCGAAGATCGGCCGCTCGCCCTTGTAGAGCTGCAGCTTCTCGGCCGCCTTGGGCATGAACTCGCGACCGAACTTCTGCAGCGCCTCGAACTGTTCGCGCGAGTCGATGCGGATGGCCTGCGTCTCCTCGTTGGTCAGGTCGCGCAGCACGCGCTGGAGCAGGCTCAGGTCCTGGTGCAGCAGCGACATCGGCGGCAGGCGGGTCGACAGGTCGCGCACACGCGACCAGGTCTTGCGCAGGTAGGCGATGTCGTCGGCGAGTTCGGCATCGCTGGCATCCTCGCCATTGGTGCGCAGGATGAAGCCGCCGGTGTTGGCTGGCGCCGTGCCGTTGCCGTCGGCGATGGCTGCGGCCTCGATCAGCGCCTGCATCCGCGTGCGCAACGCGTCACGCAAGTCCGGCGGGATCTTCTGCGAGACGCCGATGTGGTTGTCCTGCGGCAGGAACACCAGCAGCCGGCCCGCGATGCTGATCTGGGTCGAAAGCCGCGCACCCTTGCTGCCGATCGGATCCTTGATGACCTGCACCAGCAGCGACTGGCCCTCGAACACCTGCTTCTCGATCGGCACCATCGCGCTGGCGTTCCCGCGATGATCGCGTTCGGGCGCTGCGCTCATCGGGCGCGAGCCCGGCGTGAAGGGCGCGACGATGTCGGCCACGTGCAGGAACGCAGTGCGCTCCAGGCCGATGTCGATGAAGGCCGATTGCATGCCGGGCAGCACGCGCGAAACCTTGCCGAGGTAGACGTTGCCAACCAGTCCGCGCTCCAGCGTTCGTTCGACGTGAAGCTCCTGCACCGAGCCATATTCGACCAGCGCTACGCGGGTCTCCTGCGGAGACCAATTGATCAGGATGTCTTGCATGGGTTGTGATTCAGGCCTTGAATCCGGCCTGTTGGAGCAATGCGTTTGTCTCGTACATGGGGAGTCCCATGATGCCCGAATACGACCCCGTCATGTGCTCGATGAATGCCGCCGCGCGCCCCTGTATCGCGTAGGCGCCGGCCTTGCCGAGCGGCTCGCCGCTGGCCACGTAGTCCGCGATGTCCTTACGGCTGACGGCGCCGAAGGTGACGCGCGACACGCTCAATGCGGCCACGCGGCGCCGGCCGTTCTGCACGGCCACCGCGGTCAACACGCGATGCGTTTGCCCGGACAGCATCGCGAGCATGCGATGCGCATCGCGGGCGTCCTCGGGCTTGCCAAGGATGACGCGCCCCAGTGCGACGGTGGTGTCGGCGCAAAGGATCGGCGCAGGCGGCAAGCCGAGGCGTGCATGGCGTGCCACGGCAGCGTCCAGCTTGAGGCCGGTCACCCGCTGCACATAGGCGCTCGGCGATTCGCCGCCACGCACCGCTTCCAGCGCCTCGGCGTCTTCATCGGGCGCGGCCAGCAACAACTCATGCCGCACGCCAAGCTGGCCCAGCAACTGCGCGCGGCGAGGGCTTTGCGAAGCGAGGTAGATGAACAGCGATTTCATTCGCGGTGATAGGGATGGCCTGCATTGACCGACCACGCGCGATACAACTGCTCGACCAACAGCACGCGCGCCATCGCATGTGGCAAGGTCAGGTCCGACAGGCGGATGCGTTCGTGCGCGGCGGCCTTGAAGGCCGGGTCGAGGCCATCGGGCCCGCCGATGACCAGCGCCACGTCGTCGCCCTCGCCTTGCCAGGCTTGCAGGCGCGCAGCCAGGGCCTTTGTGGTGAGCGAGGTACCGCGCTCGTCGAGCGCCACGATGCGCATGCCTCGGGCGATCGCGCCTTCGATGCGCTCGCGTTCGGCGGCGTAGAGGGTTTCGAGGGTCTTGGAACCGCGCGGCTCGGTCTTGACGGCGCGCAGCTCCAGCTTCAGTTCGGGCGGGAAGCGCTTGGCATAGTCGTCCCAGGCGGTCTGCGCCCAGTCGGGCATGCGCTGCCCGACCGCGACCACCAGCAGCTTCATTTGCTGCGCGAGGCAGGAGTCTTGCGTGCTGCCTTCTTGGCTGCGGGCTTCCTGGCGGCGGCCTTGCCGGCGGCTGGCTTGCCGGCGACGACCGTCTTGATCGGGGTCTTGCTGGCGGCCGACTTCTTCGCGGGCGCCTTGCCTGCAGCGGGCTTTGCCGCGGTCTTCTTGGCCGCGGGCTTGCGCGTCGATGGCTTTGCGGCCTTGGCAGCTTGTTCCGCTTCGCGAATCGCGGTCTTGGCGGCGCTCGCGCGGCGCAGCGTGGTCGGCGCCTTCTTCGCGGCAGGTGCGGGTGCAGCGCTTGCCGCGGTGGCAGGCTTGGCCGCACCGAACTTCAGTCGCACCGGCTTCTCGCCCCAGATCTCTTCCAGGTGGTAGTACTGGCGGATCGCCGGCTGCATGATGTGCGCCACCGCCGCACCACAGTCCACGATGATCCACTCGCCGTTGTCTTCACCCTCGATGCGCGGCTTGCCGAAGCCGGCCTCGCGCACCGCATCGCGCACGCTCGCGGCCAGCGCCTTGGTCTGGCGGTTGGAGGTGCCCGACGCCACGATCACGCGCTCGAACAGCGGTGAAAGATGCTCTGTGTCGAAAACCTGAATGTCCTGCGCCTTGACGTCTTCGAGTCCATCGACGATGGCTCTCTGGAGTTTCTGGGTGTCTTTCTTGGCGGCGGCTTCAGTGGTCATCAGGCGGGTGCGTAGAGGTGGTGGCGGTCAATATAGCGCGCAACGGCAGGTGGAACCAGACCAGAGATGTCGGCGCCGCGGGCAACGCGGGCGCGAATATCGGTGGCGCTGATGTCCATCGGTGCCAGATCGATCGGTTCGAACCTTGCGCCGCGCGGAAGCGGCGCCAGACTCTGCGGATCGAACCGGGCTGTGGCGCGTGTGGGGTCTGCCCTGTGCGCTATCGAAACGATAGCGATGGAGAGGATCTCCTCAAAGCCATGCCAACTGCGCAAGGCAGCCGCTTGGTCGGTGCCGATCAGCAACACGAGTTGCATGTCCGGACACTCCTTTTTGAGTTCGAGCAGGGTGTCTAGTGTATAGGTTGGCCCGGAACGCCGGATTTCGCGCGCATCGACGGCCACATTTGGCAAGCCTTCGAAGGCGAGTTCGGCCATGGCAAGACGGTGTTGCGCACTACTCAGACCGCGTGCCTTGTGCCATGCCTGGCCGGTCGGGAAGATGCGCAACTGCCTGAGATCGAGTTGCGCCAGCGCCGCCTGCGCCAAGGCCACGTGCGCGTTGTGCGGCGGGTCGAAGGCGCCGCCGAAGACGCCCAGGCACGGCATCGCCTGTGTCACACCCACTCGCGTCGAACGAGAAAATCGCTGGTCAACGCGGCCTCGGGCGACCCAGGCTCGGATTCGCGGCGGTAGACCCAGCTTGCCAGCGGCGGCATCGACAAGAGGATCGACTCGGTGCGCCCGCCCGATTGCAGGCCGAAGTGCGTGCCCCGGTCCCACACCAGGTTGAACTCGACGTAGCGCCCCCGCCGGTACAGCTGGAACTCGCGCTCGCGCTCGCCATACGGCGTGTTGCGGCGGCGCTCGACGATGGGCATGTAGGCGGGCAACAAGCCATCGCCGACCGCCTGCAGCATGGCAAAGCTCTGTGCGAAGCCCAGCTCCGAGAAGTCGTCGAAGAAGATGCCGCCCACGCCACGCGCCTCGTTGCGATGCTTTAGAAAGAAGTAGTCATCGCACCAGTCCTTGAAGCGCGGGTACTTGTCGTCGCCAAACGGCGCCAGCGCATCGCGGCAAGTCTGATGGAAGTGCCGTGCGTCATCCTCGAAAGCGTAGTACGGCGTGAGGTCCATGCCGCCGCCAAACCAGCAGACCGGCTCGCCGTCGGCCGGCATCGCGGCCAGCATGCGGACGTTCATGTGCACCGTCGGCACATAAGGGTTGCGCGGGTGGAACACCAGCGACACGCCCATGGCCTCGAAGGGCGCACCCGAGAGTTCCGGCCGATGCTGCGTGGCCGAGGGTGGCAGCTTCAGTCCGCGTACCTGAGAGAAGCCGCAGCCCGCACGTTCGAACAGCGTGCCGCCTTCGAGGATGCAGGTCAGGCCGCTGCCTTGCAAGGGCTCATCGGGCGCCTTCTGCCAGGCATCGCGCACGGCCACGCCGCCATCCGCCTGCTCGACCGCTGCAACGATGCGCTGCTGCAATCCCCGCAGCCACTCACCGACCGCTTCGGGCGAAGCTGCCTTGTCCATCAACGGTGCGGCAAGGCCCGGAAGCCGATGTCGTGGCGGTATTGCACGCCGTCGAAATGAATGCGCGCCGCGACTTCATAGGCGCGGTGCTGCGCCTGCTTGACGCTGTCGGCCAGCACAGTCACGCAAAGCACGCGGCCGCCGCTGGTGCGGACTTCGCCATTCGACAGCGCGGTGCCGGCATGGAACACCATCGCGTCCGGCGCCTCGGGCGGCAGGCCGGTAATGAGATCGCCCTTGCGTGGCGTGAGGGGGTAGCCATGCGCAGCCATCACCACGCCGAGTGCGGTGCGGCGGTCCCATTGCAAGTCGACCTGGTCGAGCGTGCCGTCGGTGGCATGCCACAGCACTTCGAACAGGTCGGACTTGAACCGCATCATGATCGGCTGCGTTTCCGGGTCGCCCATGCGGCAGTTGAATTCGAGCGTCTTGACGTGCCCTTGCGCGTCGATCATCAGGCCTGCGTACAGGAAGCCGGTGAAGAGGATGCCGTCGCGCTCCATGCCACGGATGGTCGGCAGGATGACCTCGCGCATCGCGCGCGCATGCACGGTGGCCGTGACCACCGGCGCGGGCGAGTAGGCGCCCATGCCGCCGGTGTTCGGACCCTGGTCGTCGTCGAGCAGGCGCTTGTGGTCCTGGCTGGTGGCCAGCGCGGTCACGTTGCGGCCGTCGGACATCACGATGAAGCTGGCTTCCTCGCCCTGCAGGAACTCCTCGATGACGACGCGCGCGCCACCCTCGTTGTGGGCCACGCCGAACTTGTTGCCTTCGAGCATGAAGTCGACCGCCTCGTGGGCCTCGGCCAGCGTGGTCGCGACGACCACGCCCTTGCCTGCAGCCAGGCCGTCCGCCTTGACCACGATCGGTGCGCCCTTGGCGTCGATGTAGGCATGCGCCTGCGTCGGGTCGGTGAAGGTCTCGAATTCCGCCGTCGGAATCTTGTGCCGCTTCATGAAGGCCTTGGAAAAGGCCTTTGAGCTCTCGAGCTGCGCCGCGGCCTTGGTCGGGCCGAAGATGCGCAGCCCGTGCGCGCGGAATTCGTCGACCACGCCCGCTGCCAGCGGCGTCTCGGGGCCGACCACGGTCAGCACGATCTTTTCCTTGGCGGCCCACTCGCGCAGCGCGACGGGGTCGGTAATGGGCACGCATTCGAAGCGATGGTCGAGCGCGGTGCCGCCGTTGCCGGGTGCCACGTAGAGCTTCGACACGCGTTCCGACTGGCCGAGACGCCAGGCCAGCGCATGCTCGCGTCCGCCGCTGCCGATGACGAGGACTTTCATTCGGACAACTCTGCGTTGTGATAGACCTCTTGCACGTCGTCCAGGTCTTCGAGCACGTCGAGCAGTTTCTGCATCTTGGCGGCCTCCTCGCCCGTGACTGCGATGGGGTTCTCGGCGCGCATCGTGACTTCGGCCACCTCTGGCTTGAGACCGGCGGCTTCCAGCGCGTTCTTCACCGCTTCGAAGTCCCCGACGGCGGTCAGCACCTCGATGGCGCCGTCGTCGTCGGTGATGACGTCTTCGGCACCGGCTTCCAGCGCCACTTCCATGATCTTGTCCTCGCTTGCGCCAGGTGCAAAGACGAACTGGCCGCAATGCTTGAACTGGAAGGCCACCGAGCCTTCGGTGCCCATGTTGCCGCCGTGCTTGCTGAAGGCATGCCGCACTTCGGCGACGGTGCGCACGCGGTTGTCGGTCATGGTGTCGACGATGATGGCCGCGCCGCCGATGCCGTAGCCTTCATAGCGGATTTCCTCGTAGTTGACGCCTTCCAGGTTGCCCGTGGCCTTGTCGATGTTGCGCTTGACCGTGTCGATCGGCAGGTTGACCGCCTTGGCCTTTTCCACCGCCAGCCGCAGCCGCGGATTGATGGACAGGTCGCCGCCGCCGAGCCGTGCGGCGACCATGATTTCGCGAATCACCCGGGTCCAGGCCTTGCCGCGCTTTTCGTCTTGCCGGCCCTTCCTGTGCTGGATGTTCGCCCATTTACTGTGTCCGGCCATAGCTCTATATCTCGCGTTCTCTTGTTTGCAAAGCAGTCCGCGAGTTTACTGTCCGGCGAACGCAACGCCGCCTTTCCGGCGAATGGTGCGTCCAAGCTTTTTGGGATAATCCGCCGATGACGCCGAAGCCATACGCCCGGCTGCCGTCCCTGGCACACCCACCTGCACCCGCCGCGCTTTGGTGCAGGGACCGGTCCAACCTTTAGCATCCGAGCCCCCGAGCGGCATGAAACACCAGAACAACACGACGACGGCCGCCTCTCCCGCGATCCGGCCATGCGCAAAGGAGGCATCGATGGCTGGCGCCATTCACCACAAGGCATCGACCTGGACCACGCCACGCGTGTCCGCGTCCGTGAAGCTCGCAGGGGCTGCATGACAACCTCCGTTGCGGCGGAAGCCCCCCCCCTTCGTGTCGAACGGCTCACCCTGGCCCAGGGCCTGGCCCGCGCGGCCGATGGCGCGCGGCCCTTCGCCGCACTGAGCTATGGCGCAGGCGGCGACAGTTCCTGGGTCAGCGGCGTGGCGGCGCGCGTGCTGCTCGACAATGAGCCAGTCGTCGACCTGTGGCACGCGGGCACGCCGGTGCAGTCCGGCACCACCGGCGTGGTGCGCTGGCGTACCGACGGCCACTGGCTGCTCGGCGTGGTGGACCTGGACGAAGACGCGTTTGGCGAGGACCTCGCTGCGCTCTCCTGTCGTGCCTACCGCAATGTGTTCGAGGCCATGAAGCACGCGGGCTGCCCGCATCTCTTGCGCATCTGGAACTACCTGCCGCGCATCAATGCCGACGGCGGCGGCATGGAGCGCTACCGCCAATTCAATGCCGGGCGCCAGCAGGCCTTCCTGGAAGCCGGCCAGGCCGCGTTCGAAGGTGCGCCCGCCGCCTGCGCACTGGGCGTGCACGAAGGCGCGCTGTGCGTGCGCTTCCTGGCCGGCCGCATCCCGCCGGTGCCCGTGGAAAACCCGCGCCAGGTGTCGGCCTACCACTACCCCAGCGACTACGGCCCGCGCTCGCCGACCTTCTCGCGCGCCGCGCTGGCTGCGCTGGGCGGGGGCCAGGTGGCGTTGTTCATCTCCGGCACGGCCAGCATCGTCGGCCATCGAACCGTGCATGCCGGCGACGTGCGCGCGCAACTGGCGGAGACGCTGGTCAACCTGCGCGCCGTGATCCAGGCGGCCAACCAGCGCACCAGCGCGCAGTTCTCGCTGGATCGCAGCGACGCGGTGGTGTACGTACGCCACCCGGCCGACGCGCCGGGCATCCGTGCGCAACTGGTGCAGGCGCTCGGTGCGCGCTCGCGCTTCATGCGGCACGCGGTGTTCCTCGAGGCCGACATCTGCCGCAGCGACCTGCTGGTCGAGATCGAAGCCCACGCCACCGAAGCCGGCGAACTCGGCGACTGAAGGTCCGGATCGAGATGCAGCTTCTACGTGCGCTCAAGAAGGTCTTGCTGGCCGTGCCGCTCTACACCTTGCTGACGCTGCTGGGCATCATGTCGCTGGTGTGGAACCTCATCGCGATGCTGCTGCACCCGGTGCTGCCCGCCCGTGCAGCGCGCCCGCTGGGCCGCGCCACCATTGCAATGGCCTACCGCTGGTTCTGGGCGATTTCATCGATCACCGGCATGATGCGCATCGACGCCCGCTGCCTGGACGCCTTGCGCGACGAACGCCGGCTGATCTTCGTGGCCAACCATCCCACCATGCTGGACGCACTGCTGCTGGTGGCGCATCTGCCGCGCAGCGCCTGCATCATGAAGGCCGACCTGATGAAGAACGTCTTCCTCGGGGCGGGCGCGCGACTTGCGCACTACATCCGCAACGACTCGGCCCGCTCGATGGTGCGGCTGGCGGTCGAGGACCTGCGCGCCGGCGGCCAGTTGGTGCTGTTTCCCGAAGGCACGCGCACGGTCGAGCAACCCGTCAACCACTTCCGCCCCGGCGTCACGCTCATCGCCAAACTCGCGCAGGCGCCGATCCAGACCGTCTTCATCGACACCGAATCGCCCTACCTCGGCAAGGGCTGGCCGATCTGGAAGGTGCCGCCGCTGCCGATCGTCTTCAAGCTGCGGCTCGGCCAGCGCTTTGCACCGCAGCAGGACAGCAATGCGCTGCTGATGCAACTCGAACAGTACTTCCGCCAAAACCTCGAACAACGCGCCCCCGACGCCCAGCCCGCATGCCCCAAGACGCCGACTCGCGCACACACCTCGTACTGATCCCGAGCTACAACACCGGCGAGCGCCTGTTTTCGACTGTCCGCGAAGCGCGCGCCCAATGGACGCCGGTGTGGGTGGTCATCGATGGCAGCACCGACGGCACGGGCGAGCGGCTTGCGCAACTCGCTGCGGACGACAGCGGCCTCAAGGTACTGCAACTGCCCATGAACGAGGGCAAGGGCGCTGCGGTGCTGTATGGCCTGCGCAAGGCCCGGGAGGCGGGCTTCACCCATGCACTGGCCATGGACTCCGACGGCCAGCATCCCGCCAACCTGATCCCGGCCTTCATGCAGGCTTCCATCGCGCGACCCGAGACCATGGTGCTCGGCCGCCCCGTGTTCGACGCCAGCGCCCCGTTGCTGCGCGTGCGCGGGCGGCGTGTGTCGAACAGCTGGACGCAGCTGGAGACGCTGTTCGCCGGCATCGGCGATTCGCTCTATGGCTTTCGCGTCTACCCGATCGACGCGCTGATCCATGTGATGGCTCGGCAGCCCTGGATGCGCCGCTTCGACTTCGACACCGAGGCTGTGGTGCGGCTGGCCTGGCGCGGCGTGAAGCCGGTCAACATCGATGCGCCGGTCAAGTACCTCACCGCGGCCGAAGGCGGCGTCTCGCACTTTCGGTACGGGCGCGACAACGTGCTGCTGACCTGGATGCACACGCGGCTGATGGTGGAGTTCGTGCTCCGGCTGCCGTGGCTGCTGGTCAAGCGCGTGCTGGGCTTGCCGCCGTTCCAGAGGTAGCTTCCCGCCAGCGCCTGCGGCCCGGCATCCCCAATAAGTTGGATTGCGTTCATGCGTCGCGGCGGTCACGATGGCTGCGGCCGTTTTGGCCGGCAAGCAGCATCGGATCGCGCCATGGACAAGAGACCCACCGTCTTCATTGGTTCTTCGAGCGAAGGGCTGGAAGTTGCCAAGGCGCTGGAAGCGCGTTTTGGCGACAAGGCGGTCGTTCGAATGTGGAACGGTGCCGGCCAGGTATTTCGACGACAGGAGTCCTATCTCGATTCGCTTCTGACGGCATCGAGCCTCTACGAATTTGCTGTCCTGGTGTTCACGTCGGACGATGAGACGACCAGCCGGGATGTGACTCGCGCCACCGCCCGTGACAACATCCTGTTCGAGTACGGCTTGTTCCTGGGACGTGTTGGAAAACACAGAGCCTTCGCCCTCGTGCTTGACAAACTGCCTGTTCCTTCCGACCTGCAAGGCATCCACTTCGACAGGTTCAAACTCGGGCCCGACAACAAGACTCCCGATGAAGACTTCGGGGCGTTGGCTGATCGCATCGTCAGCGACATTCTTGAGCACCACGCGACCACGGCCGAATTCTCGCAATTGCCTTCCACTGCGCTGGCGATTGGATACTTCGAGAATTTCATCTCGAGGGTCTGCGACCAACTCGACAATTACCAACCGCTGAAATTCAAGGGAAAGGCTCCCGACAGCGATGAAGTCATCGAGCGCGAACTCAAGTACAAGACGTTCACGCTGAACATCGTGATCCCGGACGACCTGAAATTTGTTGAGCAGACCAACCTGAAGGGCCTGTTACGGGGACTATCGCAAGTGACGGTCAGCAGCGGCACGTTGCGCGACTTTCCGCTTTACATCCATGTATTGCCCGCCGAAGACTCGACACACCTTGAACTGTTCGATGTCCCGACCACGATGAAATCGGCAAGACGCGCGATTCAAAAAATCTTTCCCGCCGCATATGTCGGGCAAGTCGGGAGGCAGACCGCCGCAGAACAGCGTGAGATCTCCAATTTCGAGCGTGCGCTTCGATTGCTGATCAGCGAACACGTGCTGTGGGAGCCGAACATCAAATATCGCTACCTCTCCGAGTTCTTGCCGAAGAACGGCAACACATGAAGAGGCTCGTCGTCAGATCATCCCGCCATTGATCGAGATCACCTGCCCCGTGATGTAGCCCGCCTCGTGGCTCGCCAGGAAGCCGGCCAGTGCCGCCACTTCCTCTGGCGTACCGGCACGCTTCACCGGCACCATCTGCTGAATCAGCGCCGGGTCGAACGCCGCATCGGCCATCGGCGATGCGATGACGCCAGGCGCGATCGCATTGACCGTGACGCCGCGCGCCGCGACTTCGAGCGACAGCGCCTTGGTCGCGCTGTTGAGCCCGCCCTTGGCGGCGGCATAGTTGACCTGGCCGCGGTTGCCCATGAGCGACGCCACCGAGGAGATGTTCAGGATGCGGCCCCAGCGCGTACGCAGCATCGGCAGCAGCAGTGGCTGCGTGACGCGGAAGAAGCCATTGAGCGACACGTCGATGACCTTGTGCCATTGCTCCGCCCGCATGCCGGGCAGCACGGCGTCGTCATGCACGCCGGCGTTGTTCACGATGATCTGCACCGGCCCGCCCTGCAGCATCGCGGCGCAGCCGGCTGCCGTGGCTTCGTCGCTGCGCAGATCGAACACATGGCATTCGGCGCTGCCGCCGGCGGTCTTGATCGATCCGGCCAGTTGCTGGACGGCTTCGGGGCGCGAGCTGGCATGCAGCAGGACGGTGGCGCCATCGCGCGCGAGGCGCTGCGCAATCGCCGCGCCCAGGGCGCCGCTGGCGCCGGTGACCAAGGCACGTTTTCCGGAGAGGTTCGTCGCAGTCATGTGGGCATGGGGGTGTTGAGCACGACCACCGCACGGCCGTCCGCGAGCGCGGCGCCGTTCGCGTCGGTGACGCTGAATTCGTAGAGCACCTGCCGGGCATCGCCCGAGAGCCGGGTGGCGCGCACCTGCAGGGCGCCCGGCACGTCATCGAGCCGGGTGACGGCAAGGCGCACGTTGCGCACGCTGGCGATGAATCCGGCGGATGGCGTGTCGCCGTCCTCCATCAGCAAGCCGCCATGCAGGGCCATTGCCTGCGCGGCGTACTCGATCGCGTTCGGCGCCATCAGCCCGCTGGCGGTGCGCAAGGGGTTGTCGGGCAGGCGGTGCGTGGAGGTGGCGCAGTGGATGGCCTGCGCATCCCAGCTTTCCAGGCGCTCCAGCAGGCACATCGTGCCGCGGTGGGGAATCAGGGCCTCGATCGCTTCGCGGTTCATGGTCTGGGGATGGGTCATGCTTCGATGCGGTCGGCGACCAGCAACACATTGGCGAACGGCGTGCCCTCGCTCATGGGGATGCTCTGCACGCGAAAGCCAAGGCGTTGCAGCAGCGCAGTCCACTCCTGCAAGGTGCGGCCCCAGGTCGGCGAGACCTTGTGACCACGGATGCGCGTCACGGTGCGGTCGACCCACTGGCTGATCGCAAAGCCACGCCGGCTGGCCGCATCGCCCACGCGCAGCAGCAGCCTGCCGCTGCTCGCGGGCAAGGCATCGCGCACGCGGCGCAACACGCCCTCCTGCGCATCGAGGTCGACGTAGTGCAGGACGTCGAGGATCACCACCAGGTCGCTGGCGGGAAACGGCGCGGTGCACATGTCGCCGCAGACGAAGCGCGGCGTGGGCTGCAGGTGCCCCACGGACGACTCGGCACGGGCCACATCGCGTGGCATCAACTCGATGCCGGTGTAGTCCGCGCGTGGTGGCGTGGCGGCCCAACCCGAGGGCCACGGGCCCTTCGCCTGCATCGCGGCCATCGAGGACAGCAGGCTCGCGAACAGGCCCTGTCCGCAACCAATGTCGAGCACCCTGCCCCGCCCCGCGCCGATCAGCCCGCGCTCGATGAGGCCCCGGAATACAGGATCGCGGCCCAGCTTGCCTCGCGCGAACTCATAAGCGAACTTGCCGGCCTTTCGATAAGGCGCGGTGGCGGCGTCATGCAACTGCCGCCAGGCGGCATCGGTGGAGATCATGGAAGTCATTCGGGATTCTTCGCGCGGTGCGCCGCGGTGCACGCCTTCGGGCGGCCGGGCGGCGCTCATTGGATAACCTCCGCGCTGCGCGCTACGGTGCGAGCGCCTTCGGGCGGCCGGGCGGCGCTCATGCAGCGAAGCCTTCAGGCAGGGTGACGGCGCGCAGCCTGGCTTGCCTGATTTTTTGCAGCAGCGGCGGAAGGACTTCGAGCACGACCGGCGTGCCAGCCGCAGTGCGCGCGGCATGGCCGTCGTGCAGCAGCAGGATGTCTCCCGCGGCCAGCCTGTGCGCGAGGCGCGCCAGCACCTTGGCCGGGTCGCGCTCGCGGGTGTCGAAACCGCGGCGCGTCCAGCTCACGAGCGAGAGGCCGAGCCGGCGCAGCACCGGCGCGAGGAATGGATTGCGGAAGCCGGCGGGCGCACGAAAGCAGGTCGGCCGCTGGCCGGTGACGGCCGCCAGCATGTCCTGGGCCAGTCCAATCTCGGCGGTGTAGCCGCGTGGTCCCAGCAAGGAGAAGTCGTGGCGATGGATGGCCGTGTGGTTCTGGATGCTGTGTCCCCGCGCAATGATTTCGCGCGCCAGCGCCGGGTGCGCGGCCACGCGTTCGGCAATGCAGAAGAAGGTGGCACGCGCGCCCGCCGCATCCAGCAGGTCCAGCACCTGCGGCGTGACCTCGGGGTCCGGCCCATCGTCGATGGTCAGCGCGAGCTCGCGGCGATCGATGGCCGCCTGCGGCAAGCGCGTCACGTTGGGCCCGATCAGCCTGCCGCGCGGCATGAGCACGGCGCCGGTGATCAACGCATGGTTCAGCACCACCGCACCCAGGGCCCAGGGCCATGCGCCCGGCACCAGGACCGCAGCGCCAATCGCGAGCACGTGCAGCACCGCACTGGCAATGAAGATGGGCGGCATGCCCGGTGCATCGGGCATCGCCGAGGAGGCAGGAACAGTGGTCGACATCAGAGGGCCATTTTGCTTGCAACGCCCGTGGCGGTCTTCTTCCGGTGCATGAACGCCGCCGACAACAACAAGGCCAGCAGGGCCCCCGGCGCCACTACGCGGCCGATCGCCGACAGCGCCGGAATATCCGAGATCGCGATGAGTCCGAACGAGACCACGGTCGTCAGGTTGGCCAGCATCAGCGAGGCCAGCGTGTCTTCATCGGCGCTTCCTGTCTCCTGCAACTGGTCGAAGAACAGCGCGTAGTTGGAGCCCACCGCCACGATCAGCAGCAGTCCCACCAGGTGCAGGATGCCGAGCGCGACATGCAGCGCCGCCATGCCGCCGAGCGTCAGCAGCACGGCGAGCGCCAGCGGCTCGCACACGGCCAGCAGCCTGCGCCCGGAACGCAGGTAGGCCCCGAGCAGTACGACCACCGCCAGCGCGCCGACCATGACCTGCACGAAGGCCTCGTGCAGGTAGTGCGCATAGAGGCTGTTGAGTTCATTGCCGACATCCACTACTTGAACTTCCGGCAGCGTCGACAGTGCCGCGGCCAACCGGACCGCGTCGAAGTTGGGACCGGGATGCAGCGCGATCAGCGCCGCCCAACCGCCGCCCGGCCTCTCATACAGCATCGCGTTGACAACCGCGCCAAGCGGCCCGTCCATCAGGTCGGCACGCATGACCGGCTTTTGCGTGCGCGCCTTCTCGACCTCGGCGATGAAAGGCTCCAGCCGCGCGGCCGGCAGCGGCCCGCCGGCCGTGGCCTGGGCCAGGCGGGTGCGCAGCGTCACCGCATCGGGCAGGCTGTCGATGCGCAATTGTTGGGCCGCGATGCTCGGCAGCATGCGGGTGACGGTCTCGAAGCCGAGGAGTTCGCCGCCCTCGATCAAGGCATCGAGCCGCGCGCTGGCGGCTTCGGTGGCGCGCAACACGGCTTGCTGGTCCGCCGCCTGCACCACGACCAGCGTGCTGGCATCGCTCGCGCCGATGTCCTCGCGCAGCTTGGCGTCCAAGTCGCTCATCTCCTGCTTGATCGGGCTCATGGACGACAGCCTGGCGCGCCACAGGTCGGCCCCTTGCCATGCCACCAGCCCGGCCGCGACGAAGCCCAGCGCCAGGAAACCCCAGCGCAGCCTGGGCAGCGTGCGCGCGATGGCGCCGGCGGCGCGGGCCATGAGGTGCCGCATGCCCATGCCCGAGGCGCCGTCGGGCGCGAGCATCGGCAGGCCGTGGCGCGTCGCCAGCGCGGCCGCGATCAGCCCGGCAATCGAGAACACGCCCAACTGCGCCAGCCCCGGAAATCCGGAGAACACCAAGGCCGCGAAGCCGCACACGGAAGTGAGCAGGCCGAGCCGCACGGTGGGCCAGTTGAGGTCGCGCCAGCGCTGCCAACCGGTGCCGGGCACGCGCGCACCGCGCGCCTGGATCAGGTAGTAGATCGCATAGTCGACCGTCTCGCCGATCAGCGTGCTGCCGAAGCCCATGGTCATCCCGTGCACATGGCCGAACGCGAGTGACACCGCGGCCGTGCCGCCCACCACGCCCGTCGCCACCGGCAGCAACGCGATGACCAGCGCGCGCGGTGATGCGAATGCCAGCATCAACAAGCCGCTCATCACGATGCCGCCGATGAGCGCGAGATGCAGGGCCTCGCGCTTGATCTGGTCGCGGCTGGTCACCGAGAACACCGGCGCACCGCTCATCAGCAGCTTGGGCGCGCTGGCGCCGAGGCCTTGCGTGGCCTTCGCGAATTCGGCCTCGACGCGCGCGATGACCTGCGCCTGCGCATCGAGGTCGCCGCCGGCAGCCTTGGTGCCGGCCAGCAGCATGGCGCGCGGCGCATCGCGCGAGACCCACACGCCATGATCGGTGCGCGGCGATGTGGCGGGCAGCAGGCCTTCCGCGATGCGCTGCGTCTCGCCCGTCGGGTCGCGCTCGAGCAGCGGCTTGACGATGTTGCCGGCGGGCGTGCCCAGCAGCGAAAGGGTGTCGTCGATGGCGTTGCGCAGGCCTTCGACGGTGAAGCGGTCGGGCGTGACCTCCGGCGAGAGTTGGTAGCGATGGTCGAACACGAAGGTGCCCGACGCCGCCCAATCGCTGTTGTCGCCGTTCTGCACCTGGTCGAACAGGCCGCTTGCGCGCATGGCCTTGCCCAAGGCGCGCGACACGTCGGCGCGCTGCGCCGCATCCTTGCCGCCCTCAATGCCGATCAGCAACGTGCGCGAGGCGACGCCCGCCTGGAGCTGCTCGATGAGGACGCGCTGGTGCGGGTCGGGGCTGGCGGGCAGGAAGGCCGACAGGTCGGCGCTGAAGTGCGTGCGCGAAATGACCGCGACCCCGGCCAGAACCGACGCCAGCCAGATCAGCAGCACCAGCGCCCTGCGCGAGCGGCTGGGTCCGGCTGCGGCCATTGTCACGGCGTGGTGCGCCCGGCGGGCGCCTGCGTCGACCCCGCCGCGCCGCTGCGCTGCGGCACGATGGTCATGACCGACCGGTCGCCGCCGCGAAATTCCATCTCCACGCCAAGCACTTCGCCACCCTTGCCGCTGAGACGCATGGCTTCCACCTGCGCGGAGAGGCGCTCGTCGATGGGCACGAGGTCGAGCGTCCATTCCGCGCTGCTGCCCTTGAGGGTGCTGCGGAAGTAGCGCTGCAGCACCGCGCCGTTGCCGCTCAGCGTGCCACGCATGGCTTCGACCATGCCGAGCAACTCGGGCATGCTGTCGAGCGCCATGCTGCGCGTGCGGTTGCCGCGCGTGAGCGTGAGGTTGTTGCCGTCGACCACCATCGACTCGGGCCGCGGCGTCAGCGTGCGCCGCGTCATCTGGTCGGGCGCCACGAAGCTCAGCGTGCCGCTTGCGGACAACGGGCCTTCGAGGCCGTGCACATAGCGCTGCTCGGTGAAGGTGCCCTCGCCCTGCTTCTTCCTGGCCAGCAGGCCCATGAGTTCAGTCAGGTCGAACGCCCACGCCGGCGCGGCGGCGCACAGCAGCAGCAACAGCAGCGCGCGCGATCGGCGCACCACGTCATCAGCGCGCATCTTCCAGCCAGAAATCATGGAAATTGAACCAGTTGTAGGGGTACTTTCGGCACAGGTCCTCGAGGCGCGCGACATAGCTTTGGACGGCTTCGCGGATGCGGCGTTCCCGCTCGACCGGATCGGTGATGCGCGCGCTGAAGTCGGCCAGGGGTTCGAACTGCACATCGTAGCGGGCGCCGCCGAGGTAGAGGCCGGACATGAAGTACACCTGCCGGCGCAACAGGACGGCCAGCCGGAATGGGCCGTCGTTGAAGATGGCCGGCTGCCCAAGGAACGGAATCGACAGGTTGTTGCCGCGCTGCACGCCCGGATCGCTTTCCTGCCCCGGCAGGGTGCGATCGGCCAGCAGGCCGGCCATGCCGCCGGCGTCGAGCCAGTCGCGCAGTTCCAGCATCGAATGCGCGCGTCCCAGCGCGATGACATGCGGCCGCATTTCAGGCAGGCAGATCGCGTTGAGGATGGCGGTGATCTGGCGTGCGTTGTCCGGGAACATCAGCATGGCCGCGCGCAGGCGCGGCGCGTCCGGACTCATGTGCTTGCAGGCGCCCAGCGCCTCGAAACTGCCCACGTGCGCGCCCAGCAGGAAGGCGCCGCGCCCGGCCAGCGCCTCGGCTTCGACCGGCACGTTGCCGGCGAGAGTCACGTCGAACAGATCCCAGCGACCGCGCAGGAAGTACACGCGGTCCAGCACGGTCGAGGCAAAGGAATACAGCAGGCGATAGCCGTCGCGCCAACCGATGTCCGGGCCAATGGCGCGCCGCAGGTAGCGCTTGATGTTGCGCCGCGCCGCGGGCGAGAACAGGAAGAAATAGATGGAGATCGGATGCAGCACCAGCCGGGCGACGCTGCGCCCGCAGGTCAGCGCGATCCAGCAGATCACCCGCAGCGCCAGCATGTTGCTGCGCTCGGGCTTGCGGGACCAATCGTCCGGACGCGCGTTGTCGGAGGGGTCGACTGCGCTCACGACAGCCCCCACGCTCGGCACTGCGCGTCCTTGGGGCGGCCCGGCACGGCGCTCATTGGATTAACGCCGCGCTCATCGCAACACGCCCATCAAGCAGCGCCGGCATGCGGCAACCACCGCCCGTTGGCGGCGACCCGGTCGCCGCAGCGCACCTCGAATCGCACGCCGCGTGCGGCGCCCTCTTCGGGCTGCAACTCGATGATCATGGCGCTGCCCGGGCGCACCGGCGCAAGAAACTTGACCTGGGCCAGCGTGGGATTCGGGCCCAGGCGGGCAAGCAGTGCGGGCACGGCCCTTGCGGCCTCCAGCACCTCGGCCAGCACCAGTGCGCCAGGCAACAGCGGCTGGCCCGGAAAGTGCCCCGCGAACACGGGATGGTCGAGCGGCACATCGCGCGTCACCCGCACGGTCGTGCCGTCGCCGGCAAGCTGGGCCAGCGCGAATTCGCGCATCGCGCGCACCGTGAGCTTGCCTGTGCCTTCATGCGGCAGCGACGCCACGTGCACCACGCGACGCGGCACGAACACGGGTTCGAGCCGCTGTCGCAGGGCCGCGATGACGGCGTGGGCATCCAGTTCGGGCGCCACCACGAAGGCAACAGGACGCACCACGCCATCGGTCACGTCGTCCGGCAACCAGAAGGCGCCGTCCAGCACGCCCGGCACGCTATTGAGATGGAAATTGAGGTGTCCCAGCGAACTGCGCCGACCGGCCACGTGGATCAGGTCGTTGGCGCGACCCAGCAGCCGGAAGTGCTGCGCGTCGATCAGTTCGAGCACATCCGCCATCGGCGTCGGCTGCGGAATGAAGTCTCCATCGAAGACAAAGCGCTCGTCGCCGGCCGCGTCCCGCTCGGCACGCACTTCGATGGCGCCCATCGCATGCCAGACATCGCTGCGTGCAGTCTGGCGCGAGGCCACCTGGCCCGACTCGGTGCTGCCGTAGATCTCGATCAGCACCGCGCCCATGGCCTGCTCGGCCTGCGCGGCCAGTTGCGGCGAGAGCGGCGCCGTGGCCGAGAGGATCAGGTCGACGGGAGGCAATTCGATGCCGGCCAGCAGCAGGTTCTTCAGATGGAACGGCGTGGTGACCAGGGCGCGCGGACGCGGCAACGAGGCCAGCGTGGCAGCCACGTCCGCCGGAAAAAACGGCCGGCCGCTATCGAATGCCGCGCCACCCAGCATCCCGAGCAGTACCGACGACTCCAGCCCGTAGCTGTGCTGCACCGGCACCGTCGTGACCAGGTTCAGGCCGGCCAACGAGGGCAGCCCCAGCAACTGCGCAAGGCGTGGCACGGCCGCAGCGACGTCATACACCAACGTGTGCCAACTCTTCGCGTGGGGCTGCGGCACGCCCGTCGACCCGGAAGTGAGCAAGCTCACGGCATGCATGGCGGACGGCAGGTCCGGCGCGGTGGCGAAGGTGTCGACGGCAGCATGCGAAGCCGGGTCGATCCACATCACCCGGATGCCGTGCACGTCGAGGCGCCGGTCGTCGGCCACGGCGAACACATCGGGCTGGCCCTGGCGCAGGCGGTCCAGCGTGTCCTGGCGCGCATCGGGCGGCAGCAGGCTGGGCAGGCCGCGCAGCATCGCAGCGCCGAGCCCGATCGCAAAGGCGTACCGGTCGACACAGAGATTGACCACCGGCCCACGTTCGGGCAGCTGCGCCGCGAATTGCGCCACATCGGCAAGGTACTGCCGCCCCGAAATGGCCTGACCACCGCGCCAGGCCAGGGGTGCATCCAGGTCGCGCGCTCCCAGCAAGGGAAGCAGCGCGGCGCCTTGTGTGTTCACTCGTGCGTTCATCAGGGAGCGCGGCGATCGCCGCTGGCGCCGGAAAAAGCGCGCATCGCATCGATGAGGCGTGCGCGCTCGAATTCGGGATGAATGCGATAGCGCAGGAGATGCTCGCCCAGGAACAACGACACCACGCCGATGGGCGACAGCACGTTCGACAACAGCGACCAGGCGGAGAACGGCAGGCACAGGTACACCACGATGGAAGACACCACCGTGAGCGCGAAGAACGCCGTCCAGACCATCGTGACCTGGCGCGTGTAGCGCGGCATCTCGCCGACGAGCGGATGCACGCGCTCTGCCAATTGCCCGATCAGCGACAAACCGGCCCCGCGCAGGGTGCTGCCGAACCAGCCGCACAACAGGGCGTTGATGCCGACGTGCTGCACCACGTAAAGACGACTCGTGTCACCCGCATCGCCATTCATCACCAACCAGAACAGGGCCGCACCGGCAGCCCCGACCGCCAGCAGCCCCCAGCGTCCGAAGTACGAACCGGCCAGGCCCAGCGCGGTGAGCCACAGCGGCACGAGCAGCACCAGCACGGCCCACGGATCATTGGCGTGATAGAGCATCATCCAGTGCGACAACACCGCGTAGGCGGCACCGCCCAGCAGCAGGAGGGCCAGGCGCCAGCGCGTCATGCGCAGCGGATCACGCAGCGCTGCGGTTCTGGGCGACGTGGGTCGCGAGACTGCGCAGCGATTCGAAGATCTGTTGGTTGCGTTCATCGTCCGAGCGCAACTGGAAACCGTACTTGCGCGACACCTCGAGCGCGACTTCGAGGATGTCGATGGAATCGAGGCCCAGGCCGTCGCCGTAAAGGGGTGCGGTCGGAACGATTTCGTCTGCGGCGATCTCGAGATTCAGCGATTCGACCAGCAACACGGCCAATTCGTTTTCGAGTGCGGTTTGCGCGAGGGTTTCGCCATCGGCGGGAAGGGAAGACTGGGCGGTCGATGACAAAGCAAACTCCGAGACGATTTGAGGGGGAACGATTGCGCTACGCGATCGGGAATTATAGGAGTCTGCTTGGATAGACTGACGCTTCTACCTGCCCCCGGAGACCCCATGGCCGAACCCCTGCTGATTGCCCGCCACGCCACGACCGAGTGCCTGCTGCTGCCCGCACTGGCCAACCGCCACGGACTGATCACCGGCGCCACCGGCACCGGCAAGACCGTCACCCTGCAAACCATGGCCGAAAAGCTCTCATCCATCGGCGTCCCGGTGTTCCTGGCCGACGTGAAGGGCGACCTGACAGGCATCAGTCAGGCCGGCACCATCGGCGGCAAGCTGGCCGGCGTGCTGAAGGAGCGCGGCCTCGACCTGCCAGCGCCGCTGGCCTGCCCCGTCACGCTGTGGGACGTGTTCGGCGAGCAGGGCCACCCGGTGCGGGCCACCATTTCCGACATGGGCCCGCTGCTGCTGGGGCGCATGCTCGACCTCAATGAAACGCAGGCGGGCGTTTTGAACCTGGTCTTCAAGATCGCGGACGACAACGGCCTGCTCCTGCTTGACCTGAAGGACCTGCGCGCCATGCTGCAGTACGTCGGCGAGAACGCGAGCCAGTTCACCACCCAGTACGGCAACGTGAGCGCGGCCAGCGTCGGCGCGATCCAGCGCGGGCTGCTGCAGATCGAGACCCAGGGCGGCGACAAGTTCTTCGGCGAGCCGATGCTCAACATCGCCGACTTCATGCAGACCGTCGGCGGCAAGGGCGTGATCAACATCCTCGCGGCCGACAAGCTCATGAATTCGCCACGGCTGTACGCCACTTTCCTGCTGTGGCTGCTGTCGGAGCTGTTCGAGCAACTGCCCGAGATCGGCGACCCGGAGCAGCCGAAGCTGGCTTTCTTCTTCGACGAGGCGCACCTGCTGTTCAACGAGGCGCCCAAGGCCCTGGTCGAGCGGATCGAACTGGTGGTGCGGCTGGTGCGCTCCAAGGGCGTCGGCGTGTATTTCGTGACACAGAACCCCCTCGACATTCCCGATTCCGTGCTGGCCCAGCTGGGCAACCGCGTGCAGCATGCGCTGCGCGCCTTCACGCCGCGGGACCAGAAGGCGGTCAAGGCCACGGCGACCACGATGCGGCAGAAGCCCGGCCTCGACATCGAAGCAGCCATCACCGAACTTGCCGTGGGCGAAGCACTGGTGAGCCTGCTCGACGAGAAGGGCCGCCCCAGCGTGACCGAACGCGTGTTCGTGGTGCCGCCCGGCAGCCAGCTCGGCCCGATCACGCCGGTGCAACGACAGGCGCTGATTGCCGGTTCGCTGGTGGCGGGCGTCTACGAAAAGACAGTCGACCGCGAATCGGCCTATGAAAAACTGAAGGGCCGTGCCGCTTCTGCGCCCGGCGCGCCGCCAGCGACAGCAGGTGCGCCCGGCAGCCCGCAGGCAGGCGCTTCGGGCGGGCTCATGGGCGGGCTGAACGACCTGCTGTTCGGCACCACCGGCCCACGTGGCGGCAAGCACGACGGGTTGGTTCAGACCATGGCCAAGTCGGCGGTGCGCACGGTCGGCACCAGCGTGGGCAAGGAAATCCTGCGCGGCGTGCTCGGCGGAATCTTCGGGTCGAAGGGGCGGTAGCCAGCCCCTTCACCACCTGAGAATGCGCGGCCCGAGCGCGGCGCCCACGGCCGCCGGCAGCGCCATCCCGGCCACGTACCAGATCGCGAGGAAGGGCGCCGTCAATTCGGGGCAGTGCAGTGCATAGACCGCCGCCCCGGCCGCGCCGGACATGGCGCCGGCGCAGGCTCCGGCCCATGCCGGCCGCGTGGGCGCCAGGCTGCGCAACGCGACCAGCGCGGCGACGAACACGGGCAGCGCGATCTCCGCGATGCTGAACACGCAGGTGCGCCAGGTCTGGCCCCAGACCATGTCGGACCGACGGTCCTCCGGCGCCATCAGGTAGCTTGCAATGGCCATGGCCCACAGCATCAGCACCGGGGCCGCCACCCCGAGCCAGCTTGCGCCGACCTTTGCGCCAGGCCGGGCCAGCCGCTGGAGCACGACGAACCCCGCCACCGCGATGGTGATGGGCACGAGCAGCTTCATCCAGAACATCGGCCAGAACATGACTTGCACCAGATCGCGCCGCACGCCGTATTCCATCTGCATGATCAGCAGCGCCAACGGCACGCCAAAGGCAAGCGCGAGCGTGATGCGACGGGAGGCAGCGCGCCGCGGCACCGGCAAGGTGTCGGCCGCGAGCAGCGAAACCAGGTCGTCGGTCTTCATGACGCGCTGCTCCTGATACGGGCGGCCAGTGCCTTCAGTCCGCGATGGATGCCGACCTTCACCGCCGACTCCGACATGCCGGTCGCCGCCGCCGTCTCCGCCACTGAAAGCCCCTGCAGCTTGACGTGCTCGATCGGCAGCCGCTGGCGGTCCGGCAAGGTTTCCAGCAGGCTTGCCAGGTCGCGCCTGGCATCGCTGGCGTCGGTGTCGGAATCGGCGAACACGGCAAGGTCGTCGTCCAGAGGATCATGCAGGGCCTCGCGGCTCGACTTGGCGCGCAGCAGGTCGATCATCTTGTAGCGCGCGATGGCCTGGACCCAGGCCGTCAGGGGCTGGTCCGGCTGGTAGGTGTGGCGCTGGTTGTGCATGGCGAGCAGGCATTCCTGAACAAGATCTTCAACTTCGTCAGGCCAGCCAAACAGGCGCTTGCCCAGAAAAGCACGCAGGTGCGCGCTGAGTTTTTGGAGAAACTGGTGATAGGCCGCGGCGTCGCCGTCGAGGCCGCGCAGGAACAAGCCGCGCAATATCGTCTCGGCTTCATTCGCTTGCACCAGGCTCCCAGCTGTTATTCGTGCCATCGGGTCGGTTGGTTACAGCCGTGTGGAGAAAAAGAAATTCGGCGAATTGTGCCGTCTGCTGTAACTCCCGCCCAAGAGTCCGCGAAATAGAAACGACTGCGCCAGATGGCGTGGTTCCAAACCTCAACTTACCTTTCGGAGCGAATCGATCATGAACCGTACCCTTGCCATCACCGCCCTCACCCTCAGCGCACTCGCCGCCGGCGCCGCCATGGCCCAGGACACCAAGCCGATGGGCGACAAGATGACCGACAAGATGGCCACCGTGGAGAAGTGCTTCGGTGTCTCCATGGCGGGCAAGAACGACTGCGCCGCCGGTCCCGGCACCACCTGCGCCGGCACGTCCAAGATGGACTACCAAGGCAACTCGTGGAGGAACGTTCCGGCCGGCACCTGCGCCACCATCAAGACGCCGAAGGGCATGGGCTCGCTGACCCCGATCAAGAGTTGATCCCGGCTGATTCCGCCTGATCCCGCCTGATTCCGCCGCACGCACGACACGCACCATGGCCTCTCCACTTTCCGCCGGCCTGGGTCTCAAGCCCGAGCACTACGACGCGGCACTCGACTGCACGGCCAAGGGCCTGTGGTTCGAGGTGCATCCGGAGAACTACATGGTGGCCGGCGGGCCGCGCCTGCGCTGGCTCGAAGCCGTGCGCGCGGCGCATCCCGTCGCGCTGCACGGCGTCTCGCTCTCGCTGGCAGGCGCTGCGCCCCCCGATGCCGATCACCTGGCTCGCTTCGCCGCGCTGGTGCGGCGCATCGAGCCGGCGCTGGTGTCCGAGCACCTGGCCTGGTCGGGCTTCGATGGCCACTACTTTCCCGACTTGCTGCCGTTTCCGCGCAGCAACGAAGCGCTCCACCGCATCGTCGCGAACATCGAGCAGACGCAAGTTGCGCTGGGCCGCCGCATCGCGATCGAGAACCCCTCCCACTACCTGCACATCGACGGGCACGATTGGGACGAGATCGACTTTCTCGCCGAGTTGGCCCGGCGCACCGGTTGCGGCTTGCTGCTCGATGTCAACAACGTGCATGTGTCGGCACGCAACCTCGGCTTCGACGCCGGGGCGCACCTCGACCGCTTTCCTGGCGACGCCGTGATGGAGATTCACCTGGCCGGCCACAGCCACGACCCGCGGCTTGGCGAAGCCTTGCTCATCGACTCGCACGATGCGCCGGTCGCGCCGGAAGTCTGGGCGCTGTATCGCCGGCTGGTCGGGCGCATCGGCGTGCGACCGACCTTGCTGGAGCGCGACGGCAATGTGCCCTCGTTTGACGAGTTGCTCGCCGAGCGCCACAGGGCAGCTGCCGAGCTTCATTCGGCTGACGCGGCGGCATCGTCTGCGGACCCGTTGCCGCGACTTCGCACGCCGGAGGAGGTGTCCCTGTGAAGCTCGCAGACTTCCAGTCCGGCTTCGCCACTACTCTGTTCGACCCGGGCATCGCCACCGGCCTGGCATCGCAACCGGCGTTCGCGGTCTATCGCAACACGGTGATGAAGGGCTGCATCGACGCGCTGGAGGCCAACTACCCCAGCGTGGCACGGCTCGTCGGCAGCGACTGGTTTCGCGCGGCGGCCGCGGTCCACGTAGTCGAGCGGCCACCGCGCAACGGCCGCTTGCAAGACTACGGCGCGGACTTCGCAGACTTCCTCGCCGCCTTCGAACCCGCCAGCGGCTTGCCCTACCTGCCCGGCGTGGCGCGGCTGGATAACTGCTGGACGCAAGCGCACACGGCCGCCGATGCCAACGCCATCGATGGCGCCTGGCTGGCGGGCCTGAGCCCCGAGGCGCTAGGCAGCCTGCGCGTTGCGCCGCATCCCGCCGCGCGCTGGCAATGGTTCCCGGACGCACCGATCTACACGATCTGGCAGCGCAACCGCAGCGCGAGCGACGACACGGCCGAGATCGAGTGGCAGCCCGAAGGCGCGTTGCTGACGCGACCGCAAGACGCAGTGACCTGGCGCGAGGCGACCCTGGCCGTCTGCGCGTTCCTCGATGCCTGCGCCGAAGGCAAGCCGCTTGGCGACGCAGCAGCCGCAGCGCTCGCCGCCCAGCCCGACGCCGACCTTGCCGACCTCCTTGCCGGACTGCTGCACGCCGGCGCCCTCGTCGTCTCTCCCACTCTGGAAAGCACACCATGAACCACGCCTCCGCCTCCTCCGCCTCGGTTGCACCCACGACAGCAGGACTGCGTGGCGCCTGGAATGCCATCGCGCGAGGCCTGCAGCGACTGGTCACGCACGACGTACTGGCGATTGCCGGCCGCCTGTCCATCGCGGCGATCTTCTTCATGTCGGGCCGCACCAAGGTCGACGGCTTCCTTCACATCACCGATGGCGCCTACGAACTGTTCCGCAGCGAATACAAGCTGCCCCTGGTGCCACCCGAGATCGCGGCCCACCTGGCCGCCTACGCCGAGCACCTGTTCCCGGTGCTGCTGGTGCTCGGCCTGTGCACCCGGCTCTCGGCACTTGCATTGCTCGGCATGACGCTGACCATCCAACTCTTCGTCTATCCCGATGCCTGGCCCACGCATCTGTCGTGGGCAGCCATCCTGCTTTACCTGGTGGGGCGCGGTGGTGGCAGCTTCTCCCTGGACCGGCTGTTGAAGATCGACTGAGGGCAAAGATACGGCGGATGGCGTATGCCCGCCACGGGCCGGCTTGCCAGCCACGGAGGTGATCGCTACATTGCTGTTTTTGAGGGACCGCAATGTCTGTAGACACCGCTTCGACTTCTTCTTCCGCCACGCCCACCTCCACGACTCCCCCTCAAGTCCCTGCCGACGCCGCCGAGCCGACAGTCGTGGTGGCGTCGGTATCCCTTTCCCCTGTCATTCCGGCCGCTGGCGTCCCCGCCACCTCTGCCACTGCTGCCGTCTCGCCACGGCACATACGGCTGACTTCGCATGCAGGCGGCTTCGGCGCCCTGCCCCTGCACTGGGCGGCGGCCACGGCCACGGAGCGTGGCCCGGTGGTCGGCACGACGACCAAGCGCGCGCACCGCAACGTGATCGGCACGCACAGCGGCTCGTACAGCGTGTACCGCGCGCTGGCGGTTGCAGCCGGCGCGCTCAATCCGCAGCACAAGGCCGATCTCACCAACACCTCGCCCACCGACGTGATCGGCCCGTATCCGCAGTGGAGCGAGCCCGGCAGGATCGTCTCGCTGGACCCCTGGGGCGCGACCATCGCCAACGTGTTTGCCAACGAACTCGCGGCCGGCTACGACATCCGCCCGACCATCGCCATCACCAAGGCGCATGTGATCCTGCCGGAGGTGATCGAGGCGCTGCAATCGGGCCGCCTCAAGGCCGACGGCAAGTTCCTCACGCCCAACGGCGCGGCGGTGGTCACCAAGGCCGCGATCGAACCCGTGTGGTTCCTGCCCGAGGTGGCCAAGCGCTTCGGATGCTCGGAGGCGGACCTGCGCCGCGTGCTGTTCGAGGAGACGGGCGGCATGTATCCGGAGCTGGTCACGCGCTCCGACCTGGAAGTGTTCCTCCCACCCATCGGCGGGCAGACGCTCTACATCTTCGGCAACCCGGCCGACCTGGCCAACCCCGAGGTCGAACTCACCGCACGCATCCATGACGAGTGCAACGGCTCGGACGTGTTCGGCTCCGACATCTGCACCTGCCGCCCCTACCTCACGCACGCGATCGAGGAATGCATCATGGGCGCGCAACGCGGCGGCGTCGGCCTGGTCGCCTACTCGCGCAAGGAAGGCCGGGCCCTCGGCGAAGTCACCAAGTTCCTGGTCTACAACGCGCGCAAGCGCCAGGTCGGCGGCGACACGGCCGACCAGTATTTCGCCCGCACCGAGTGCGTGGCCGGCGTGCAGGACATGCGCTTCCAGGAGCTGATGCCGGACGTGTTCCATTGGCTCGGCATCAAGAAGATCCACCGCCTGGTGTCGATGAGCAACATGAAGTTCGACGCCATCAGCGGCTCGGGCATCGAGATCGGCGAGCGTGTGAACATTCCCGACGAGCTGATCCCTGCCGACGCACGCGTCGAGATGGATGCCAAGATGGCCGCCGGCTACTTCACGCCCGGTGCGGTGCCCGATGCCGAGGAACTGAAGAAGGCCAAGGGCCGGGGTCTGTCGGAATGAGCGAGGGGACCCACCGACCGGTCGATCCCGCGACCGAGCTGACCGCCGACACCGCCCATCCCGCAGGCGCCGCCGCGTACCTTCGCTCGACGACCGAGGTGCGTGGCCGGGCCCGCGCGCTGCTGGCCCGTGCGCGTCGCGGCGAATCGCAGTGGTTCACCATCGGCGACGACGCGAAGATGGACGACACCGCCCGCATCGTCGCCGAGGTCACGCGCGACCGCTACACCTGGGGGCCGATCCCGTACCACAGCCGCTGGCGCCATTTCGAGGCGGGCGGCGTCAACCGCCTGAAGGAACTAGACGACCTGCTGGGCCCCGACGTGCATGAACGCGAGCGTGCCCGCGCACGCATCGACCTGGTGCTGGTCAGCGTGCTGCTGGACGCAGGCGCCGGCCCGGACTGGCACTACATCGAATCGTCCAACGGCCAGCGCTTCTCGCGCTCCGAAGGACTCGGCGTCGCGAGCTTCCATGCTTTCACGAGCGGGCTGTTCTCGTCCGACCCGGCGCACCCGTTGCGCGCCGATGCAGCCGGGTTGCGCGGCCTCGTGACCGACCGGCTCGGCGACGCGTTCCAGGTGAGCACGAGCAATCCGCTGGTAGGGCTTGGGGGTCGCGCAATGTTGTTGCGCCGCCTGGGTGAAGCACTGGCGGCGCAGCCCGAAGTGTTCGGCGAGGACGGTCGACCTGGCGGCCTGTTCGATGCGCTGGTCGGGCCCTACGGACCGGCGGTTCCGCCCACGGCCGAGGTGACGGCGCACGAGATCCTGACCCTGTTGCTCGACACGCTGTCGGGCATCTGGCCGGCCGCCAATGCGGTGGACAGCATCGCGGCGGATGGCAGCGACATGCCCGGCGGCATCGCTTCCGGCGACCCGGCCTTTGCGCTGGGCGATTGCTGGCGCCACAGTGCCGTGACCGGGCCCGGCCTGACCAACGGCTGGATGCCCTTTCACAAGCTGTCGCAGTGGCTCACCTATTCACTGCTCGAACCCTTCGAATGGGCCGGCGTGCGCGTCAGCGGACTCGACCAGTTGACCGGCCTGCCCGAATACCGCAACGGCGGCCTCTTGATCGACAGCGGGATGATCGTCCCGCGCAGCCCGGCGCTGCTGGAGCGCAGCTGGCAGGTGCATGACGAGTTCATCGTCGAATGGCGCGCCCTCACCGTCGCCCTGCTCGACGAAGTGGCGGAGCGCGTGCGCCATGTGCTGGGCCGTGGCATCGACGAATTGCCGCTGGCCTGCGTGCTGGAGGGCGGCACCTGGGCGGCCGGCCGCGCACTGGCACAACGCTTGCGTGACGGTTCGCCTCCCCTTCGCATCGAAAGCGATGGCACCGTTTTTTAGTACTGCGCCTTCAACTGCTAGTCTCGCGGGTTCCTCAACGTCAACATCTTCCCGATCATGAGCAACGTCCACCTGATCGACCACCCGCTGGTCCAGCACAAACTCACCTTGATGCGTCGCAAGGATGCGTCCACCAACAGCTTCCGCCGCTTGCTGAACGAGATCAGCATGCTGATGGCCTACGAGGTCACGCGCGACATGGCGATGCAGGAGATCGAGATCGAGACGCCGCTGGAAACCATGACGGCCAAGGTCATCGATGGCAAGAAGCTGGTGTTCGTCTCCATCCTGCGGGCCGGCACCGGCATCCTGGACGGCATGCTGAGCGTGGTGCCCGGCGCGCGCGTCGGCCACATCGGCCTGTATCGCGACCCGAAGACGCTGACCGCGGTGGAGTACTACTTCAAGATGCCCGGCGAGATGGAGAACCGCGACATCGTGGTGGTGGACCCGATGCTGGCCACCGGCAACTCGGCTGTGGCCGCAGTCGACCGCTTGAAGGAACTGAACCCCAAGTCGATCAAGTTCGTCTGCCTGCTGACCTGCCCCGAAGGCGTGAAGACGATGCAGGACAACCACCCCGACGTGCCCATCTACACCGCCGCGATCGACCGCGAACTCAACAGCCATGGCTACATCCTGCCAGGGCTGGGGGATGCCGGCGACCGGATCTTCGGGACCAAGTAATTGAAGGCCATCGAAGCGCGCGGGGGCATCGGCAACTGCATGAATGCCGCGTGGGCGGCGCAGGTGTCGGGCCGCCCGCTTCGCTGGCGCGCGACCGGCGAACTTCGACCCGACGACCTTTTCCGCAACCCCGAGGCGCTGGACCTCGTGGACACGAAGGGTGGCGACTACGTCTGGCTGTTCCCGAACATCGACCCGGCACGCCTTGGCACGACGGGGCACTATCCCAACCATGAAGGCGTCGCGCCCGATGAACTGGAAGACTGGCACTGGCATTGGAGCGGCGAAGTCATCACCGGGAACCTTCCGAGCAAGCTTCAGTTGCGCGAAGGTGGCCAGCCGGTACCGCCGGGCACCATCGGCGTCCATGTGCGCACGCACCACCCCGAGATCGACTGCGACCTCGCGCGCGCGACCGCAGAGGTCAATGCTCTGACAGAAAAAGGGAATGTCTTCCTTGCCAGCGATACCGAACTGCCTGGCCTTTCTCGCGCGGTGATCCGCAGCGAGTTGCAACGCCCCGAACACGACGACGATCGCGCGCGGCCTGCCATCGAATCCGCGCTGCACGACTGGTTCACGTTGGGCCGCTGCGCCGAAATCCACCGCATCCATGCGTCGAGCACCTTCGTCGACTACTGGTGTTTTGTGCGCGGCATGCCGATGAAGCGGCTGCTGGCGCCGGTGGCCGCTGCCGCCTGAAGCCTCTTTCCGCAACTGCATCAACGAGGAGAAACCGCCATGTCCGTGCCGAGCCAGAAACGTCGTGCCCTGATCATCCGTTCCGCCGCCATCGCGGCCGTTCTCGGCGCAGGCGCCCTGCCCGGCCTTGCGCTGGCGCAAGGCGCCAAGCTCAAGGTGGCCGGCGTCTACACCGTGCCCTTCGAGCAGCAATGGGTCAGCCGCCTGCACAAGGCGCTGAAGGCGGCCGAGGCGCGCGGCGAGATCGAATACAAGGCCAGCGAGAACGTCACCAATGCCGACTACGAACGCGTGATGCGCGAGTACGCGACCGGCGGAAACCAGCTCATCGTGGGCGAGGCCTTCGCGGTGGAAGCCGCGGCCCGCAAGGTGGCCAAGGACTTCCCGAAGACGTACTTCCTGCTCGGCTCGTCGGGCAAGCCGCAGGCGCCCAACCTGAGCGTGTTCGACAACTTCATCCAGGAGCCGGCCTACCTCACCGGCATGATCGCCGGCGGCATGACCAAGTCGAACAAGATCGGCATGGTCGGCGGCTTCCCGATCCCCGAAGTCAACCGCCTGATGAATGCGTTCATGGCCGGCGCGAAGGAAACCAATCCGAAGGTCGAGTTCAGCGTGAGCTTCATCAACAGCTGGTTCGACCCGCCCAAGGCCAAGGAAGCCGCTTTCGCGATGATCGACAAGGGTGCGGACGTAATGTATGCGGAGCGCTTCGGCGTGAGCGACGCGGCCAAGGAAAAAGGCAAGCTCGCGATCGGCAACGTGATCGACACCCAGGCGCAGTACCCCGACACGGTGGTCGCCTCCGCGCTGTGGAATTTCGAGCCCTCGGCGGACCGCGCCATCAAGCTCGCGAAGGAAGGCAAGTTCGTCGCCGAGGACTACGGCCCGTATTCGATGATGAAGCACAAGGGCTCGGAGCTCGCGCCGCTGGGCACTTTCGCAAGTAAGGTACCGGCCGATATCGTGACCAAGGTCAAGGCCAGGGAGGCGGACATCCTCGGCGGCAAGTTCAGCGTCAAGGTCGACGACAGCCAACCCAAGTCCACTGCGAAGTAGGCGAACGGCAAGCGGAAGCACGGCGGCATGCGCGGCAGCAACCACGTCATTCGTCGCGTCGGCGCGGCCGCGGTCCTTGCTGCGGCGCTCGCGGGCTGCGTTGGCATGCCGGCGGGCAGCACGCGGCTCGACGGTACGCCGCGCATCGCGGTGCTGTCTGCCTTCGAGCCCGAGCTGTCGCTGTTGCTGAAGCAGGTGCAGTCGCCCGTCAAGTACAGCGTCAACGGTGTCGAGTTCACGACCGGCACGCTGCAAGGCAAGCCGGTCGTGCTGTTTCAGTCGGGCATCAGCATGACCAATGCGACGATGAACACGCAACTGGTGCTCGACCGCTTCAACGTCGAGCGCATCGTGTTCAGCGGCATTGCCGGCGGCGTGAACCCTGACCTGCATATCGGCGACGTGACCGTGCCGGCGCAATGGGGCCAATACCTCGAGGTCCTGATGGCGCGCGAGACCGCGACGGGCAAGTTCAGCGCGCCGCCGTGGATGAAGGACGCCACGTTGCCCGCCTTCGGCATGATGCATCCGCGCCCGGTCGAAACGCGCACCGCAGCCAACCCCAAGGTGACGCCGAAATTCTGGTTCGAGGCCGACCCGAAGATGCTCGACGTGGCGCGCAGCCTTCGCGACGTCGACCTGGCCAGCTGCAGTGCCGGCAAGTGCCTCGCACGCAAGCCGCAACTGCGGGTCGGCGGCAACGGCGTCTCCGGCCAGGCCTTCATGGACAACAAGGCCTACCGCGAATACACGTACAAGACCTTCCAGGCCAACGTGCTCGACATGGAGACGGCCGCGGTCGGCATGGTCGCGTACAGCAACGCCGTACCCTACATCGCGTTCCGCTCGCTGAGCGACCTGGCCGGCGGCGGCGCGGAAGAAAACGAGATGGGCACCTTCATGGGCATTGCGGCGGACAACTCGGCCAAGGTGCTCCTGGCATTCCTCGGCGCCTGGAAATAGGACTGTGACGGTCCTCCGTCTCCACAGAATCACCAAGCGCTTCGGCACGCTGGTCGCCAACGATGCCATTTCGCTGACCCTCGATCGCGGCGAGGTGCTGGCGCTGCTCGGCGAGAACGGCGCCGGCAAGTCCACGCTGATGTCGATCCTGTTCGGCCACTACCGCGCGGACGAAGGCGATATCGAGGTGTTCGGCGAACCGCTTGCGCCGGGGAACCCGAAGGCCGCGCTGGCCGCCGGCATCGGCATGGTGCACCAGCACTTCACGCTGGCCGACAACCTCAGCGTGCTGGACAACGTGATGATGGGAAGCGAACCGCTGTGGCAGCCGTTCACGCGCAAGTCCGCGGCACGCGGCAGGCTGCTCGAGGTGGCGCAGCGCTTCGGGCTGCCAGTCGTGCCCGAAGCCCGCGTCGGCTCGCTCTCGGTCGGCGAGCGGCAGCGCGTGGAGATCCTCAAGGCCTTGTATCGCGGCGCCCGCATCCTGATCCTCGACGAGCCGACCGCCGTCCTCACGCCGCAGGAGAGCGAGGCGCTGTTCGACACCCTGGCGCAGATGGTGGCGCAGGGCCTGTCGATCATCTTCATCAGCCACAAACTCGGCGAAGTGCTGCGTGTCTCGCACCGCATCGCCGTGCTGCGCGGCGGCAAGCTGGTGGCCGAGATGCCGGCTGCCGGCGCGACGCAGGCGCAGTTGGCAAACGCGATGGTCGGGCATGCGGTCAAGCCGCCCGAACGACATCCGGCCAGCCGCATCGGCGAGTCGGTGTGCGTGCTGCGCGATGTGCAATCCGGCGGCGACGCGCGCGACGCTTTGCGCGGCGTCTCGCTGACGCTGCATGCGGGCGAGATCGTTGCAGTCGCGGGCGTCTCGGGCAATGGCCAGGTGGCGCTGGCGGAACTGCTGTGCGGCACGCGCCGCGCGACCGCGGGCACGGTCGAACTGCTGGGCCAGCTCTTGCGCGCCTCGCCCGCGCTGCTGGTCGAACAGGGCGTCGCGCGCATTCCCGAGGACCGGCACGCCGTGGGCGTCATCGGTGACTTGCCGCTGTGGGAGAACGCCGTCTCCGAGCGCCTGCGCGGCCCTGCATTCCGACAGGGACCGATCGTGCGTCGCGCCGCTGCACGCACCCAGGCCCAGCGCATCGTCAAGGCCTTCGACGTGCGCGGCGGCGGGCTCGATGCGACAGCGCGTTCGCTGTCGGGCGGCAACATGCAGAAGCTCATCCTGGGGCGCGCGCTGCTGGCGCCCGACGGCGCGGTTGCCACGCCGAAACTGATCGTCGCGCACCAGCCCACCTGGGGCCTCGACATCGGCGCGGTGGCCTATGTGCACCAGCAACTCGTCGCTGCGCGCGACGCGGGTGCGGCAGTGCTGGTGATCTCGGACGATCTCGACGAAGTGATGGTGCTGGGCGACCGCATCGCCGTGATGCACGGCGGCACGCTCGGCGACGCGCGGCCGGCGGAGGGCTGGACGCGCGAATCCATTGGGCTGGCGATGGCCGGTGTGCATGTTGAAGCGGGCCTGCCGTCATGAGGCTCGAGAAGCGCCCTGCCGTCTCGCGCGCCGCAATGGTGTTCGCGCCCTTCGGCGCTGTGCTTTTCACGCTCGCGGTCACGGCATTGCTGGTGCTGTGGGCGGGCCAACCGGTCACGCGGACTTACGCGCTGCTGCTGCAAGGCGGTTTCGGGTCCGTGTTCGCATGGAGCGAGACGCTCACGCGTGCGATCCCCTTAACGCTCACCGGCCTGTCGGCAGCCGTGGCCTTCAGGGCGCGCCTTTTCAACATCGGCGCGGAGGGCCAGTTGTACGCCGGTGCGCTGGCCGCGATCGCGGTCGGCGGGATGCACGGCGGCACGGGCTTCGAAGTCTCCCCCTGGATCCTGTTCCCACTGATGATGGCCGCGGCAGCGATCGCCGGCGCCGCGCTGCTGCTGGGCCCGGCGCTCATGAAGGCGAAGCTCGGCGTCGACGAAGTGGTGACCACGCTGCTCTTCAACTTCATCGTGCTGCTGGGCGTGGGCGCGCTGCTGGACGGGCCGATGAAGGACCCGAGCGCGATGGGCTGGCCGCAGAGCGTGGCGCTGCAGGGCGACCTGGAGCTGGGCAAGCTGATCGCGCAGACGCGCGTCCACACCGGCCTGCTGTGGGCGATGGCGTTGTCGGTCGCCATGTGGGCGCTGCTCAAGCACACGGTGCTCGGCTTCGACATCCGTGCAGTCGGCGCCAATCCCCGCGCCGCCGCATTCGCGGGCGTCGGCACCACGCGCACCGTGGTGGCCGTCGCGCTGCTCTCCGGCGCGCTGGCGGGACTCGCCGGCGCCATCGAAGTGGCGGGCCGCACCAGCTACGTGACGCTCGACATGTCGCCCGGCTACGGCTACAGCGGCATCGTCATCGCCATGCTGGCCGGACTGCATCCGTTGGGCGTGATGGGCGCCAGCGTGTTCGTCGCCGGCGTGCTGGTCGGCGCCGACAGCATGAGCCGCGCGGTCAGCGTGCCGACCTACATCGCCGACGTGATCGTCGCGACATCGCTCATCTCGGTGCTGGTGGCGATGCTGCTGGCGCAATACCGGGTGCGGTGGAAATGACGAGCCCATGACCGACCTGCTCGACATCCTCGCCAACCCGGCCTTCTGGGTCGCGGTGCTGCGCATCGCCACGCCGCTGATCTTCGGCACGCTGGGGGTGCTGCTCTGCGAGCGCGCGGGGGTGCTCAACCTGGGCATCGAAGGGATCATGGTGGCCGGCGCCTTCACCGGCTGGCTCGCCGTGTATGCGGGTCAGCCGCTGTGGGTCGGCGTGGGCGTGGCCGCGATGACCGGTGCGGTGTTCGGGCTGTTGCATGCCTGGCTCACGGTGGGGCTCGCGCTGTCGCAGCACGTGTCGGGGCTGGGGATCACGCTGCTGGCGACATCGCTCAGCTACTACGGCTATCGCGTGAGCTTTCCGAAGGTGAACACACCGCCGACCATCAAGCCCTTCGCGCCGATGGACTGGCTGCCGATTCCCGTGCTCAACGCGCAAACCGCGCTCACCTTGCTCGCGCTGCTGCTGGTGCCGGTGATCGGCTGGGTGCTGTATCGCACGCCGCTCGGCCTGGCGGTGCGCATGGTCGGCGAGAACCCGCAGGCGGCCGAAGGCCAGGGCGTGTCGGTGGTCGGCACGCGCACCGGCGCCATCGTGGCCGGCTCGGCGCTGATGGGCATCGCGGGTTCCTTCCTGACGCTTTCCGCGTTCAACGCCTTCTTCTTCAACATGGTCAACGGCCGCGGCTGGATCTGCGTGGCGCTGGTGGTGTTCGCCTCCTGGCGGCCGGGCAAGGCGCTGCTCGGCGCGCTGCTGTTCGCCTTCTTCGATGCGCTGCAATTGCGCCTCCAGCAGTCCGGCGACGCGGTGCTGCCCTACCAGCTCTACCTGATGCTGCCGTACCTGCTGTCGATCCTTGCGCTGGTGCTGGTCGCACGAAAGGCTGCCTACCCGCAGGCACTCATGAAGCCCTATCGAAAGGGAGAAAGATAGACATGCTCGACCTGCTCGTCACCAACGCCACCCTGCCCGACGGCCGCACCGGCATGTCCATCGCCGTGCAGGACGGCCGCATCGCCGAAGTCACGCCAGGCCTGGCCGCGCCCGCGCACAAGACCCTCGATGCGCAGGGCCTGCTCGTCACGCCGCCTTTCATCGACCCGCACTTCCACATGGACGCCACGCTGAGCTACGGCCTGCCGCGCGTCAACCAGAGCGGCACGCTGCTGGAAGGCATCGCGCTGTGGGGCGAACTCAAGCCGCTGCTGACGGCGGAGGCCCTGATCGAGCGCGCACTCGCGTACTGCGACTGGGCCGTGGCCAAGGGCCTGCTCGCCATCCGCACGCACGTGGACACCAGCGATCCCAGCCTGCTCGCCGTCGACGCGCTGCTGGAAGTCAAGCGCCGCGTCGCGCCCTACCTGGACCTGCAACTCGTCGCCTTCCCGCAGGACGGCGTGCTGCGCGCGAAGGGCGGCGTCGACAGCCTGAAGCGCGCACTCGACAAGGGCGTCGACGTGGTCGGTGGCATCCCGCACTTCGAGCGCACCATGGCCGACGGCGCCGCCAGCGTGAAGCTCCTGTGCGAACTCGCCGCCGAGCGCGGCAAGCGGGTCGACATGCACTGCGACGAATCGGACGACCCGCACTCGCGCCACATCGAGACGCTGGCCTTCGAGGCCCAGCGCCTCGGCCTGCAGGGCCGCGTCACCGGCTCGCACTGCACGTCGATGCACAGCATGGACAACTACTACGTGAGCAAGCTGCTGCCGCTGATCGCCGAGGCCGGCGTCAGCGTGATCGCCAATCCGCTCATCAACATCACGCTGCAGGGCCGGCACGACAACTACCCCAAGCGCCGCGGCATGACGCGCGTGCCCGAGCTGATGGCCGCCGGCGTCAACGTCGCCTTCGGCCACGACTGCGTGATGGACCCCTGGTACGGCATGGGCTCGGGCGACATGCTGGAGGTTGCGCACATGGGCCTGCACGTGGCGCAGATGACCAGCCAGGCCGGCATCAAGCAATGCTTCGACGCAGTGACGATCAACGCGGCAAAGGTCTTTGGCTTGCCGAAGTACGGTATCGCCGCGGGATGCGATGCCAGCTTCGTGCTGCTGCAGGCACGCGATCCGGTGGAAGCCATCCGCTTGCGCGCGACGCGGCTCAAGGTCTACCGCCGAGGCAGGCTGCTGGCCGAGTCGCCCGCCGCCACGGCCGCGCTGCATGTCGCGGGGAGGCCGCCGAGCACGGCCTTCATGACATCGCAATAGACTCCCTTCCACCATGATCCGGATTCGCGAAATCGACCACCTCGTCCTGCGCGTGGTCGACCTCGAGAGGATGCTTCGCTTCTATTGCGAGGCACTCGGATGCACGGTGGAAAAGCGCCAGGACAAGATCGGCCTCGTCCAGTTGCGCGCAGGCCGCTCGCTCATCGACCTGGTGCCCGTCGACGGTGAACTCGGTCGCGCCGGGGGCGCAGCGCCGGGAAGGGAGGCACGCAACCTCGACCACTTCTGCTTGCGAGTCGAGCCCTTCGACGAAACAGCGATACGCAGCCACCTCCTCAGGCACGGCGTCGAGGCGGGTGCGCTCGAGTCGCGCTACGGCGCGGAGGGCGAAGGCCCTTCTGTCTATCTCGCCGACCCCGAAGGCAACACCATCGAACTCAAGGGTCCACCTTCGACGGCGCCGGCTGCCATTCGCACTGGCAAAAGCGCAGAATGAGCGCCGCAAACCAAGGGGAATGCCATGCTCCTGAACGATGCTCCCGTGACAACGATGTTGCCGGTCAAGGATCTGGACCGCGCCCGGCAGTTCTACGAAGGCCGGCTGGGACTCAAGCCCGAGGGACTGAGGCCTGACGGCAAGTTCACCTACCGCTGCGGCGGCACCACCTTGGCCTTGTTCCCCAAGGAGGGCGGCACCAAAGCCGACCACACCACGCTGAGCTTCCAGGTCGAGGACATCGCCAGCGCCATCGCCGGACTGAAGCGCGCCGGCGTGGTGTTCGAGGACTACGACTACCCCGACTTCAAGACCGTCGAACATGTCTGCGTACTGGGTTCCGAGAAGGCGGCATGGTTCCTCGACACCGAGGGCAACATCCTCTGCCTGCACGAAGACATCCAGGCCCATTGACCGCCGCGACGACGATGACGATGAAGCAACGCCCCGCCTCGATCCTCTGCGTCCTCGCCCTCGCGGCCATCCCGGCTTGGGCGATGGCCCAGGACGGTATCTGGAAGGACCGCTACGGCAAGCCCGTGCCCCAGACCGAATCCAGGCGCACGGTCAATGGCCTTGGCGGCTGGGTCGTCGTCACGCCGGATGCGGACTGGGAGGAGAAATGGGAGAGGCCCTCGATCGTGGGGCCCGTGTTCACGCAGGCGAAAAAGGTGCCCAAGGGCAAGCCGCTGTTCGTCCTCGTGTTCCTCGGCAATCCCGAGGTCGGCGCGGATGGCCGGGCCGATGTCAGTTGCGACCTGAACGTCACCGGGCCGGACGGGCGAAGCCTCGTTCAGCGCAGCGTCGCCTGCTTCCAAGGCACTCCCCGGGGCGGGCGCAGCAGCATGTACCTCTCCGAGCCGGTGCTCGGGATCACCAGCGAGCCCTCGGATCCGAGTGGCACCTGGACGGTTCGGGTCTCCCTGAAGGACAAGCTGAGCGGCACGGCGCTGCCGTTGAAGACCACGTTCATCGTGGAGTGAGGCCTTGCGCTTTCGCGCGCTTCATCGCGACAGCAGCAGCCACATGTGGACCTTCGACACGAAGCCGCCCTCCACCGCCACCGCCATCGGCTCCAGCCCGAAGCTCACGAAGCCGAAGCGTTCATAGAGCGCCTGCGCCGAGGCATTGCCCTCGGTCACGGTGAGCTGCACCAGCCTGACACCTGCGCGCTCGCGCGCCACATCGAGCGCCGCCTCGACGATCCGGGCGCCCAGGCCATGCTTGCGAAACGCCGGCGCCACGTACATGCCGAAGAAATCCGCCTTGTGCCGCGCCTTCTCCCGCGCCTCGAAAGACAAGCCGGCCACCCCGGCAAGCGCGCCGCCTTCGAACGCGCCGAATACCATCTCCCGGGCCGCCGGCTCGACCGACAGGCGGGCCTCCCACCATGACATCGGCAAGGCCGCGCGCTCGCCCACGCTGGACGTGAAGGCATCCGGGTGGCGCGCGTAGCCGTCGAGCATCAACGCCCGATAGGCCGGCGCATCCGATGGAACCAGCCGCCTGATCACCGGTGTGCTCACAGCCTGGCAGGTTCGACGATCTCGGCGTCGTAGATCTGGATGGTCGGCAACTCGGCTGCCAGCGCGCCGACAGCCTTGGCAAAGGCGCGCGATGCGGGCACCACGAAGTGCGCCTTCAGCGCCGTGGCATCGGCCCATTGCTCAAAGAACACCAGCCGCCACGGGTTCACGGTATCCCGGAACACCGCGTGCGAAATGCAGCCGGGCTCGGCACGCGAGCGCTGCACATGCTCGCTGCTCAGCCTGAGGACTTCATCGAATGTCGCGGCGTTTGCGACGATGGCGCCAGTCACGAGGATCACGTTGCTTGTCTCCGTACAAGGGGTTCTTGGGCAAGGCGTCGGCCAGGAAGGTATGAAGATTTCGTAGCGAGGGCGCCGCGGATTCACACCTTCTAGTGCTCAGGCGCAATGGCTTCCGCATATTCATACAACTCGCCGAGGATAGCCTCGGCCCGCTCATCGGCCGTCGCCGCGAGCGTGTCGATCTCGGCAAAGAACTGGTCGACGTTGAGCGCCCCGCCCTCGCCTTCGATCAGCTTCGCCGCCCGATGCGCCTCCCAGCGCCCGCTCTCATCGGCATCGAGCGTCTCCGCGAAATTGCGCGCCCGGTAGCGGAACAGCAGTTCCTCCAGCCGCGCATCGTCGAAGCCCGTCCGCGCATGGGCGAGTTCGGCGCCCTGGAGGCTGCGCAACTGGTTCAGTCGACGCCGGTCGGCATTGCCGACGAAGCCGCCGTACAGGTCCTCGTCGACATCGCGCTTGCCCTCGGCCGGGCGCTTGAAGACTTCCGGCCAGATCGCGCTCATGTCGGGCAGCGCAGCGGCAATCTCGGCATGGCGCATGGCCTGGTCCATGTCGATCTGCCAGCGCTGAGCCATCTCCGGCACGAGCGTCTTGCGATTTCCAACCACCATTGGCGACTTGTTCAGGTGGATCGACTTCACCGGCAGCCGGCTCATGCCTTCCGGCAAGTCGGCTGTGCGCGAGAACAGGCGCTGGCGCAAGGTAGCCACGTCGATCAGCGGCAACTCGCTCGGGTCATGGGCCAGGTCCCAGGCCAGCAGCTCGTTCTTGTTGGTCGGGTGGCTCGCCAGCGGCCACATCACGGCCAGGCAACCCCGCTCCACCGGGAACATGCCCGAGACATGCAGGAACGGCCGCGCAGTCTCCCGCGTGGCCGGAAAGCCCAGTTCGGCAGCGACCTGGTCCTTCTTGTGGAGGCGCAGCGCGAAATCGAAAAGACGCGGTTGCCTCGCGCGGATCAGCCGCGCCAGCGCGATGGTGGCGCGCACATCGGAAAGCGCATCGTGCGCCGCCTCGTGCACGAGTCCATTCGCGCGCGCCAGGTCTTCCAGCTTGAAGCTGGGCCGCCCATCCTCCTTCAACGGCCACTGGATGCCGTCCGGGCGCAAGGCGTAGGTCAGCCGCACCACATCGAGCAAGTCCCAGCGACCGCAGTCGTTCTGCCACTCGCGCGCATAAGGGTCGATCAGGTTGCGCCAGAACATGAAGCGCGTGATTTCGTCATCGAAGCGGATCGTGTTGTAGCCCACGCCGATGGTGCCGGGCTCCGAGAACACCCGTTCGATCTGTGCGGCGAACTGGTTCTCGGCAATGCCGCGCGCGAGGCACATCTGAGGCGTGATGCCGGTGATCAGGCAGGCTTCCGGGCTCGGCAGGAAGTCCGGCGCCGGCTTGCAGTAAAGCATCAGCGGTTCGCCGATCTCGTTGAGTTCGGCATCGGTGCGGATGCCCGCGAACTGCGCCGGGCGGTCGCGGCGGACGTTGGCCCCGAAGGTTTCGTAGTCGTGCCAGAGAAAGGTGTGGGCCATGGTCAAAGAAGAGGTGAAAACAATCGCGCCGTGGCCTCGCCGAGGCGCCTCCAGAAGGCCTGGTGGCGCAGGCTGCGCACGGGCGAGGAACTGAGCAGGTCGGTCTCGAATTGCGCCGCCAGGGGCTTGAGCAGTGCCGGGCCGTAGACCACCGCCATCACCTCGTAGTTGAGGCGGAAGCTGCGATTGTCGAAGTTGGCGGTGCCCACCATCGCGCAGTTGTCATCCACCACCAGCGTCTTCGAATGCAGCATGCGCTCCTTGTATTCCCAGACCTTCACGCCCGCGGCCAGCAACTCGTCGAAGTACGACCGGGCGGCAGCGCTCACGATCAGCGAATCGCTGCGACGCGGCACCAGCACTCGCACATCCACGCCGCGCAAAGCCGCGCTGGTGAGCGCCATCAGCGCCGGCTCGCCCGGCACGAAATAAGGCGTGGTGAGCCAGGCGCGGTGCATCGACGAGTTGATCGCCGACAGGTGTACGCGGTGAATCGCCTCGAGCGAGTTGTCCGGCCCGCTGGTGACGATCTGAACCGGGATGTCGCCAGGCGCGACCTCGGGCATCAGGTTGGCGAGCTTTTCGTGGAGCTGCCGCAAATGCTGGCCAGTGGCATAGGTCCAGTCCTCGATGAACGTGATCTGCAGCCAGCGCACCGCCGTGCCCTCGATGCGCACGTGAACATCGTGATAGGCGTCGGGGCGCGTGCGCCTGTCCTCCGCATCCGTGATGTTGACGCCGCCGGTAAAGCCCACCACCCCGTCGCACACCACGATCTTGCGGTGGGTGCGGTAGTTGGTCACCGGACGCAGGCGTCGGCCGATGCGCGTGTCGTGGAACAACGCCACATGGATGCCCGCCTCGTGCATCGGCGCCATGAACTTTCGCCCGACCCGCTTGGAGCCCAGCGCGTCCAGCAGCAATCGCACCGCCACGCCCTCCTTCGCCTTGCGAATCAGCAGGTCGCGCAACGCGGTGCCGATGCGGTCGGGCTCGAAGATGTAGTACTCGAGATGCACATGATGACGCGCCGCGGCGATGGCTTCGAACATCGCGTCGAATGCCTGCGCGCCGCCAGAAAGCAGTTCGACGGACTGGGCGCTTGAAACCGGCAGGCCGCACGCGGCTGTGCCGAGCGCCGCCATTTGCCGCAACGCCGGCGGCGCCGCTTCCAGGGACTGTCCGAGCCGTGCCAGGTCGCCTGTGCTGTGGGAGCTGACCCGGCTGCGCAAGCGCTTGATCCGCTGCTTCCGCAGCCGCTGCGGCCCCAGGAAGTAGTAGATGAGAAAGCCGCCGAAGGGGATGAACGCCAGCGACAGGATCCACCCCAACGTCGACACCGGCGCCCGCTTCTGCATCACGATCCACACCGACAACACCGCGATATAGCCGCTCCAGGCCAGCGAGAGGCCTGTTTTCCATTCGTGGCTGAGTGCGGGGAAGTTCAAGGCGGCAGGAAGCGGGTTTGGCAAAGAAAAAAGGTCGGGAGCGAATGCTACCGACCTTGGGTCCGAGCGCAGGGATCGTATCAGCCGGTCGCCGCTTCCTCAGCCTCGGGCTTGGACTTGCCTTCCTTCTTCGGCAGCGGAACGATGTCGAGCTGCACTTCTTCCTTGTCATCGAGGTCCACCGTGAGGCGGCCCCCGTCGATCAGGCGTCCGAACAGCAACTCGTCGGCCAGCGCGCGACGGATCGTGTCCTGGATCAGGCGCTGCATCGGGCGAGCGCCCATCAGCGGATCGAAGCCCTTCTTCGCCAGGTGCTTGCGCAGCGTGTCGGTGAAGGTGACGTCGACCTTCTTCTCGGCGAGTTGCTGCTCGAGTTGCAGCAGGAACTTGTCGACCACGCGCAGGATGATCTGCTCGTCCAGCGCCTTGAAGCTCACCATCGCGTCGAGGCGGTTGCGGAACTCCGGCGTGAACAGGCGCTTGATATCGGCCATTTCATCGCCCTGCTGACGCGGGTTGGTGAAGCCGATGGTCGCCTTGTTCATGGTCTCGGCGCCCGCATTGGTGGTCATCACGATGATCACGTTGCGGAAGTCGGCCTTGCGTCCGTTGTTGTCGGTCAGCGTGCCATGGTCCATGACCTGCAGCAGCACGTTGAAGATGTCCGGGTGCGCCTTCTCGATTTCATCGAGCAGCAGCACGGCGTGCGGCTTCTTCGTGATCGCTTCGGTCAGCAGGCCGCCCTGGTCGAAACCGACGTAACCCGGAGGCGCGCCGATCAACCGGCTCACCGCATGGCGCTCCATGTACTCCGACATGTCGAAGCGGATCAGCTCGATGCCCATGATGTAGGCCAACTGCTTCGCCGCTTCGGTCTTGCCGACGCCCGTGGGGCCGCTGAACAGGAACGAGCCGATTGGCTTGTCCGCACGGCCGAGGCCCGAGCGCGCCATCTTGACCGCGGAGGCCAGCACTTCGAGTGCCTTGTCCTGACCGAACACCACGCTCTTGAGGTCGCGTTCGATGGTCTGCAGCTTGCCGCGATCGTCGTTGCTGACATTGGCCGGGGGAATGCGCGCGATCTTCGCGACGATGTCCTCGACCTCGGTCTTGCTGATGGTCTTCTTGCGCTTGTTCGGCGGAAGGATGCGCTGGGCCGCACCAGCCTCGTCGATCACGTCGATCGCCTTGTCGGGCAGGTGCCGGTCGTTGATGTACTTGGCGCTCAACTCGGCGGCGGCCTGCAACGCGGCTAGCGCGTACTTCACGCCATGGTGCTCTTCGAAGCGCGACTTCAGTCCCTTCAGGATGTCGACCGTCTCCTGCACGGTCGGCTCGCCCACATCGACCTTCTGGAAGCGCCGCGACAAGGCCGCGTCCTTCTCGAAGATGCCGCGGTATTCGGTGAACGTCGTCGCACCGATGCACTTCAGCGCGCCGCTCGAAAGCGCCGGCTTCAGCAGGTTCGATGCGTCCAGCGTGCCGCCCGAGGCTGCGCCGGCGCCGATCAGTGTGTGGATCTCGTCGATGAACAGGATCGCGTTCGGCTTGTCCTTCAGCGACTTGAGCACGCCCTTCAGGCGCTGCTCGAAGTCGCCGCGGTACTTGGTGCCGGCCAGCAGCGCGCCCATGTCCAGCGAGAACACACTCGACTCGGCCAGGATTTCCGGCACTTCGCCCTGCGTGATGCGCCAGGCCAGGCCCTCGGCGATCGCCGTCTTGCCCACGCCGGCCTCGCCGACCAACAACGGGTTGTTCTTGCGCCGGCGGCACAGGATCTGGATCACGCGCTCGACTTCATAGTCGCGCCCGATCAGCGGATCGATCTTGCCGTCCTTGGCTGCCTGGTTGAGGTTCTGGGTGAACTGCTCCAGCGGCGAAGACTTCTCGTTCTTCTCACCGCCGCCCTCTTCGCTCTCGTTCGAGGACGATTCGCTGCTGCCCTTGGCGGCTTCCGGTGGATCGCTCTTCTTGATGCCGTGGGCGATGAAGTTCACCACATCGAGGCGCGTCACCCCTTGTTGGTGCAGGTAGTACACGGCGTGCGAGTCCTTCTCGCCAAAGATCGCGACCAGCACGTTGGCGCCGGTGACTTCCTTCTTGCCGTTGCCGGTGGACTGCACATGCATGATGGCGCGCTGGATGACGCGCTGGAAGCCCAGCGTCGGCTGGGTGTCCACGTCATCCGTCCCGGCCACTTGCGGCGTGTTGTCCTTGATGAAGTTGGTCAACGAGGCCCGAAGGTCGTCGACATTCGCAGAGCAGGCCCGCAGCACCTCGGCGGCGCTTGGGTTGTCCAGCAAAGCGAGCAACAGGTGTTCCACGGTGATGAACTCGTGGCGCTGCTGCCTGGCCTCCACGAAGGCCATGTGCAGGCTGACTTCCAGTTCTTGGGCAATCATGTGATTTCCTTTTTGCCTTGCTGTAAATATGTTCGATATGGGTTGGATTGCAATTTATTCAACGGGTTCGCTGACACACTGCAAAGGGTGGCCCGCCTGGGCCGCCGCTTCCATCACCTGATTGACCTTCGTGGCCGCCAGGTCACGCGAGAACACGCCACACACACCCCGGCCATCGAGGTGGATCTTGAGCATGATCTGGGTCGCGGTCTCCCGGTCCTTGTTGAAGAATTCCTGGATGACGACGATCACGAACTCCATCGGCGTGTAGTCGTCGTTCAGCATCACCACCTGGTACATCTGCGGTGGTGCGGTTTTCTGCGGGCGCCGCTCCAGGACGACCGCGTCGCCGTCGTCGCGCGCCGGCTTGCGCACCGGGGGCGTTTTCGGAGTCGAGGGGATTCTGGTTGCCATGAAAATCATTCTATAGATCGAGCAAGCGCCATGCCGGCCCAAGAGGAATTGGTGGCGTCTTCCCGACATAACAAGGGCCCGGCGGCGTGAAAGACGGCACGCGCGCCCCGAATGCCACAAAAAACCCCGGCGTCTTGCAGGCCGCCGGGGTACTTTGGTCAAGGCTGCCGATGGGTGTCGGCGACGCTTGCGTCACTTGATTTCGATCAGAATCTGTCGGTCCAAATGACGGAGTGTGCGTTTCAGTCCCCCTCCGCAAGCCCCCGCCGCAATCGCTACGCGAGGCCGGTGACTTTCTGAGGTTCCGTGCTCGGCATGATCCGGAGCTTGGACCTCTCGGGGTTGCTTGTTGGGCCGATGGACTCGAAGCGCTTCCCCATTGCATTGATCAGCGGTTGTGGATCATCCCCCGACATCGCCGCATCATCGATAAATCTGCAGTATTCGACGCCGTGACGGGACGCCTCGACCTCGGTGGGCCTGTTCGATGGCTCTCTCAGCACAAGATTCGCGATCGATGGGCTGCTTGGAGCCCCTTGCCGTTCAGGCTTTGTCTCCGGCGCTTGTTCAATCGGGCAAACCTCCAGTTCTCCCGCCGCAACCAGATCTCAGACAGACACTCGCCAAATGGCCCGCGTACTTGGGATCATCGAGCCTGAAGCGGTGTTGCATCTCAGTCCAACTGGCATCAATTTGCCTTTAGATCAAGCCCCGTGGGTTCGAACGCATCGGCCTCACCGACAAGGTTGCATTCAGGAACAGGCCTAAACAAACAGTCAACTTATTGAGACAGAATCCTGCGGCCAAACCTCCGCGCGTCGCGGGGGCCGCGCGTTTCCTCTTCGAGGTGAAAGGTCCGAGTCATGAATATCGTGTCTTCGCTAATCGACTCCCAGGGAATTTCAGGCAGGTCTTT
>NZ_JAAVVD010000036.1:0-69486 GCF_018449755.1 Variovorax sp. dw_954
CAAAGCCAAGTCGCCTGACTATGTACTTGAAATCATTGGCATGGGCGTTACCCTGGACAAGTACAGGCAGGGTGCGCTGTGGGACGTACTGAAGCAAGGGCATCCATTCGCCACAATTCGTGAGCAGGATCCAAGGAAGTACGAGTGGGCTGCTACCGACAAGATTGGTGCGTCGGGTGGAAGGGCCAACGACGCCGTGGAGAACGGTCTGAAGGGAGTGCCTGACTATTGGGGCGTGCCGTCGCTCTACGCGGGAGGGCCCGTTGGCGCGACCGACCCCACCAGGTGGACAGGCGGACCGGTAGCTGGCGTCAATTCCATTGGATTGGGCGGCATCCTGTTTGTGGTTGGACCGTGGGAACTGTCGGAGCGCCCGGACCAATTGTTGAAAAAGGTCTTTGCGTTCTTCGACAAAAACCCCGAAGTCCCCTACGTGATCCTTTCTTCAGACGACAGCATGGGGGCGCGTCACGATAAGCGCGTCCCGGGCTCTCCCTGGCTCGTTCGTGACGGCTACTACGTCTCGGAGATGCCGGATTCGGCAGCCGTATTCGTGTTGGCGCGGCGCGAGCGACTCGATCCGCTACGTCCCTTCGCGTTCGACGATATCGACTCACATAAATTTGATGTGGACGAAGTGAATCGACGCGGCTTCGGGCGTCGCCTCTACCTGGCTTACCTCGAACTCGCCAACACGGTAGGGCAAACCGTCCCCGAGTGGCTCAAGCTGACGGCAGCGTTCGCCCAGCGCCCCGACATCTACCCCAAGGGCGCGTCCGCCTTGGTCAACGAGGTCAACCCCTGGTCCACCCGCCTGCCGCGCGATTTCAAGCCCACGCCCTGGTTCCCGATCCCCTGGAGCAGGTACCAGTTCGCGGCTTTCGATCGCTTGCCCACCTTGGGTTATTTGCATCGACCGGTCTTCGTCAAGATGACCGATGCTGAAGGCAAACCCTTGACGCGCCGCGACGAGCGCGAAGCAGCACTCGCCACCGGCTGGCAGCAAGCCCTGCAAACGCTCCCGGAGTCCGAGCGCAAGGCAGCACCCGCACGCGTGGTCACAGCCACAGGTGGCAACCCCGAGCAAACCATCGAACTGGCCAGCCTGATCAACGGCTGGACCGCCAAGGGCGGCGCGGAGATCGTTGCGGCCAAGCCCGACCGCTGGATCAACACCGATGCCCGGCTCGGCAACACAGGCGCCGCGACCTGGTTCGTCCAGATGGCCATCGGCACGATGGGCAGCTACCTCGAAGGCGGCGCGAGCGCGGCCATCAACATGCGCAACCCCGGCGAAGCCAGCATCGTCTTTGTCACGCCTCCGCCGGCAGGCAAGCGCAAGGCGCAGCAGTCCAGCGATGGGGCCAACGTGTTCCGCAGCAAGGTGACGCCGGCGATCGATCCGGACAACTACAAGAATTGAGGTTGAATGAGTCAAGGACAAATCAGCAGGTGGTTTGAACGCTTCGTTGAAGGAAGCGTCGGGCTGTTCGTGTGCATGGCCCGAAATGTTCCGCCAACCTAAGCAAGCAATGACAAAGAGAGCGTGGATCTGGCTGGGCGTGCCAATCGTTGCGCTGGCTGCCTTTGGAGGGTGGAGATGGTTCGGTGTTGCGGGTGTGGCTGGTACACAGCCAGTACCGTCCGCAATGCAACTTTCCTCTGAGGTCGACAAGGCCAGTTCGCCAGACTACATGCTTGAAATCATCGGCATGGGCGTTACCCTGGACAAGTACAGGCAGGGTGCGCTGTGGGACGTAGTGAAGGAAGGGCATCCATTCGCGACAGTTCGTGAGCAGGACCCGAGGAAGTACGAGTGGAGTGATACCGACAAGCTTGGCGTTTCAGGAGGTCGCGCATATGACGCTCTCGAAAATGGCGCGAAGGGGATTCCCGACTATTGGGGCGTGCCTTCTTTTTACGCAGGCGCGCCGCTCGAATATCGGGAACCACGACCGTGGGCGGGACTCGTGGCGGGCGCCGGCACCATCGGTATGGGGGGCATACTTTTCATAACTGCACCGTGGGCGCAGGCCGAACGACCGGACCGCCTACTGGAGAAAGTGTTTACCTTTTTCGACGAGCATCCTGAAGTTCCGTATGTGGTCGTCTCAGCCAATGACGACATGGGTTTGCGAGACTCCAACCGCCCACGAGGCACGCCAGATCTCGTCCGCGACGGCTATTACGTCCTTGAGCGCCCCGACGCCACCGCCGTGTTCGTTCTCGCGCGCCGCGAGCGACTCGACGTGCTGCGTCCTTTCGCCTTCGAAGACATCAATGAAAACGACTTCGACATCGACGAGATCAATCGCCGCGGCTTCGGGCGTCGCCTCTTCCTGCGCTACAACGAGCTGAGGCGCTCCGTGAGCGTCGCAGATTGGCTCAAGGAAACCGCAGCCTTCGCCCAGCGCCCCGACATCTACCCAAAGGGCGCGTCCGCCCTGGTCAACGAAGTCAACCCATGGTCCACCCGCCTGCCGCGCGACTTCAAGCCCACGCCTTGGTTCCCGATCCCCTGGAGCAGGTACCAGTTCGCGGCTTTCGATCGCTTGCCCACCCTGGGCTATCTGCATCGCCCGGTCTTCGTCAAGATGGCCGATGCGGAAGGCAAACCCTTGACGCGCCGTGACGAGCGAGAAGCAGCACTCGCCGCCGGCTGGCAGCAAGCCCTGCAAACGCTGCCGGAGGGAGAGCGCAAAGCCTCGCCCGCACGTGTTGTGACGGCCACAGGAGGCAACCCGGAACAGACCATCGAGCTGGCCAGCCTGATCAGCGGCTGGACCGCCAAGGGTGGCCCTGAAATCGACGCGGCCAAGCCCGACCGCTGGATCAACACCGATGCGCGCCTCGGCAACACGGGCGCCGCGACCTGGTTCGTCCAGATGGCCATCGGCACGATGGGCAGCTACCTCGAAGGCGGCGCGAGCGCGGCCATCAACATGCGCGACCCCGGCGAAGCCAGCATCGTCTTCGTCACGCCTCCCCCGCCAGACAAGCGCAAGGCGCAGCAGTCCAGCGATGGAGGCAACGTGTTCCGCAGCAACGTAACGCCGGCGATCGATCCGGGCAACTACAAGAATTGAGATCGATATGAGTCAAGACCCACCCAGCAAGTGGACAGAACGCTATGTCGTCGGAAGCGTCGCGTTGTTTGTCGTGGCACTGCTCATCGTTACCACGCAGACGGGCATTGCGCTGCTATTCACGTTGCCGGGCTTTATTGCCGTCTGCGTCGGATTCATCAACGTTCCGATCGTGCTCATCGTGTGCATGATCTGCCCCCCGCCGAGCGGGAGAGTCAATTGAGCTCGGGCGGTTCAGGCCTGCCGGTCATCAGGGTCGGCGACAAGACGACCCACGGCGGCTTCGTCATCGAAGGCATCGATGATTTCAAGATCGATGGCGTCCCTGTTTCCGGCGTCGGCCACAAAGTCGTGTGCCCTCGATGCTTCGGCGTGCATCAAATTGCGGAAGGCTCCGCCCGCACGGTCGTTCATGGCATCCCGATCGCCACTGAATCGATGAAGACGACTTGCGGCGCGCTCCTGATCGCATCGCAGAAGCGCTTCTGCCTCGATCCCTCGACCATCCTGACAAGCCGGACCGGGCAGGCCGCATGAAAGCACCTCTGGGGCAACACGCGGCGCTGCGCAAGGTCTTGTTCATCAAGCCTGCGCTGATGCGCGGTGAGCGATTGGCCGAGGCGGAACAGCCCTCGAATACACGAACGGCGCTCGCCAAGCGAGCGCCGTCTGCAATCGAGCGAGGTACTGCTGCGCCTGCGAGTCAGTGCTTCGTCCGCTCCCCCACGAAGATCTCCACGCGCCGGTTCTGCGCACGCCCGGCTGCGCTGGTGTTCTCGGCGATCGGCTCCTGCGAACCCTTGCCTTCGACGGTGATCTGGTTGACGGCGAGCCCGCGGGTGCCCAGGTAGTCGCGCACCGAGGTGGCGCGCGCGACGGAGAGTTTCTTGTTGGTGCTGGCGCCGCCGGTGCTGTCGGTATGGCCGACCACGTACACGGCGATGGCCGGGTTCTTCTGCAGGCCGGCCGCGATCTGGTCGAGAACCGGCGCCAGCTTCAGCTTGACGACGGAGCGGCCCACGTCGAACGAGGTGTCGGCCGGCAGGATCACCTGCAGGCGGTTGTCGGCGGTCTTGACGATCTTGATGCTGCTGCCGCGCGTGGACTCCTCCAGGGCCTTCTTGAGCGCTTCGAGCTGGGTGGTCCAGCTGTAGGTCTGGACGACCGGCGCCGGTTCCGGCTTGGGTGGGGGCGGTGGTGTGGTGCAACCGGCGATGAACAGCAACGCGCCGAGCGTCGTGCCCAGAAGGACTTTTTTCTGCATTTGAATGCTCTCCCTGATGACTATTTGCAAAGGCGCCGCGGCGTCGAGGCCTCGGCGCCTGGCGATTATCAGCCTTGCGGCGGACGCTCGCCCACGTAGATCTCGACGCGGCGGTTCTGTGCGCGACCGGCATCCGTGGAATTGTCTGCAATCGGTTCACGCGATCCGCGGCCGTCGATGTTGAAGGCGTTGGAACGCACGCCGCGCGAGATCAGGTAGTCGCGCGTGCTGGCAGCGCGCTCGACCGACAGCGGGTTGTTGATGGCGTCGGTGCCGGTGCTGTCGGTATGGCCGATGATCTTGACCTCGGCATTGGCGTTGTTGCGCAGGCCGGTGGCGAACTGGTCGAGCACGCGCGCGAAGTTGGGTTTGATCGCAGCGCGGCCGGTGTCGAAGGAAGCATCGCTCGGAATGGCGAGCTTGAGTTCGTTGTTGGCGGTCTGCGACACCGCAATGCCGGTGCCCTGGGTGGCCTGTTCCATTTCCTTCTTCTGGTTTTCCATCCGTTGCGACCAGAGGTAGCCGCCGAGCGCGCCTGCCGCCGCGCCGAGAGCCGCGCCGCCGGCGATGGCCTGGCGGTTGCCGCCGGTGGCGGAGCCGATGGCCGCGCCGGCGAGCGCGCCGATGCCCGCGCCGGTGCCGGTGGTCTTCTGCGTGTCGGACATGCCGGCGCAGCCGGTCAGCAGGACGGCCAGTGCACAAGTGCTGAGAACGAGTTTTTTCATGGTTTCCCTTTCGGAGAGAGTGGCAAGGAGGAGCCGACGATTATGGGGAACGGCCCCGGGGTGTTTTTGTGTCTGCATGTAAGCAGATCGGCATGGCGAAAGTAGCGGAATGGACCGTGGCCACGCCATTGCGTGCTATCAAGTCGATAGCGTCCAGCGTGCTTGAGTACGCGCTGACAGGGCCGACTACTACAACAAATCAATCACGCTTCGATGCCTTGGCGTCCTCGGCCGCAGGGGGCGCGTCGTCGCCATGGTCGATCTCGCCGCCCTTGCGTCCGGAGAACATCGTCCACCAGACGATCAGGACGAACACGGCGCCCGCGAGAAAGGCTTCGAGCAGAATCAGGCCCATGAAAAAAGGACTCCTGTGGCGACTGGTTGGGCCCGCGATGGTAGTGGCATTGATGGCGGGCTGCTCGTTCGGTCCGCGCACGCCCGATGTCGCCGTGACGCCGAGCGTGACGCCGCCGCCCTTGCCGCCGCTCACAGGCTCGCTGGCCCATCCCAAGAGCCGCTGGGTGCCGGTGGCCTGGACGGACCTGCCCGGCTTCGGCGACGACCCGCTGCATGAAGGCTGGGTGGCCCTGGTCTCGAACTGCACCCGGCCCAATGCGGCCATCGCGCCGCTGTGCCAGGACGTGCGCCGGCTGGCGATTGCCGACGCACCCACGCAGCGCCAATGGATCACCGAGCGCCTGCAGCCCTACCGAATCGAGTCGCTCAGCGGCCAGAGCGATGGCCAGCTCACCAGCTACTACGAGCCCGTGTACGACGCCGCGCGCCGGCCCAGTGCGCAGTTCAGCGTGCCGCTCTACCGCGCGCCCGGCGATATCGCCATCCGCAAGCCCTGGTACACGCGCCAGCAGATCGAGACGCTGCCCGAGGCGCAGGCCGCCTTGCGCGGCCGCGAGATCGCCTGGCTGGCCGACCCGATCGACGCGATGATGCTGCACATCCAGGGCACGGGCCGCCTGCGCCTCACCGAGGCCGACGGCTCGCAGCGCGTGGTGCGCGTGGCCTTCGCCGCCACCAACGACCAGCCCTACAAGAGCATCCAGCAGTGGCTGACGAACCAGGGCGTGCGCGCCGGCAAGTGGCCGGACGACACCAAGGATTGGGCCGCGCAGAATCCGCAGCGCGTGCCGCAGCTGCTGTGGAGCAACCCGCGCTACGTGTTCTTCCGCGAGGAGGAGATGAGCGAGCTGGAGGCTTCGGCCGGTCCGCGCGGCGCCCAGGGCGTGCCGCTCACGGCCGGGCGCTCGATCGCGGTCGACCGCGACAGCATTCCCTACGGCACGCCGGTCTGGCTCGCCTCGAGCGGGCCAGCCGCGCAACTGCAGAAGCTGGTGGTCGCGCAGGACACCGGCAAGGCCATCACAGGCGCCGTGCGCGCCGACTACTTCGCCGGCACCGGGCCGGAGGCGGGCCGGCTGGCCGCGGGCATGAACCAGCCCTTGCGCCTCTGGGCGTTGTGGCCAAAGGCGCCTGCACCCTGATCAGAGACCGACCACGCCGCCGTCGTCCCTGGTGATCATCACGGTCGCCGAGCGCGGCCTTGCCGTCGCGCCGCCGGGGCCGTAGGGCGCCGCGATGCCGGCGCCGTTGCCGGGCCAGTGGCTCTCGTACTTGCTGGCGTCGGCGATGTCGGCGGCGGCGGTGTTCTCGCCGGGGTGCTGGATGTTGATGAACAGCGCCTTGCCGTCCGGTGACTCGGCCAGGCCCGTGACTTCTGAGCCCTTCGGCGCGGTCAGGAAGCGCCTGAAGATCGTGTCGTTCATCTTCTTGCCGGCCCAGGTCGCGACCGTCACCGGGCCGGTGCCGGCGGTGCCCGGCTTGCCGTTGGCCAGGTTGACCACGTCGACCTGGCCGCCGTCGCCGTATGTGCCCGGCACGGCGGCCAGCAGCATGCAGTTGGTGACGTCGTAGTAGGCGTTGTCATCGGTCTCGATCCAGAGGATGCCGCTGGCGCGCGAGAACCAGCAGCCGTCGGGCTTGGAGAGGTCATTGAGGTCCGACAGGCCCGACAGGTTCACGTTCTGCTGGTAGTTGGCATCGTCCAGGCCGGCATCGGCCCTGGCCTGGCTGCCGAACAGGTAGATGTCCCAGTTGAAGGTGGTGGCCGAGGCGTCGTTGCCGGTCTCGCGGATGCGCATGACCTGGCCGTTGACGTCGCCCTTGTTGGCTTGCGCGGCCGCGTTCTGCGCGGTGATGCCCTTGTTGTCGAGCCAGTAGCGCGGGAAGGCCGGCTCCACGTCGGGATTGGGCACATTGTTGCTGCTCAGGGTGCCGACGTTGCCGCGGTCGGGGTTCTCGGTCATGGTGATGTAGATCTCGCCATTGAGCGGGTTCACGGCGGTCCATTCGGGGCGGTCGCACCTGGTGGCGCCGGCGGCGTCGGCAGCCAGGCGCGCGTTGACCAGCACGTCGGCCAGGTCGGCGAAGGCGTAGGCGGCGTTGCCCGACACGGCGCTGTTGCCGAGGTCCAGCTGCAGCCAGGTTCCGGTGCCATCGGCATTGAACTTGGCGGCGTAGAGGGTGCCTTCGTCGAGGTACTTGGCACCGGTGGCGAGGCGGTCCGCCGGGTTGGCGTCGGCGGCGTTCCAGGTCGCCTTGGACACGTACTTGTAGACGTATTCGCTGCGCGAGTCGTCGCCCATGTAGAAGGCCAGCGGCTTGCCGACGACCGGGTTGCTTGGCCATGCGCCCTCGTGCGCGAAGCGGCCCAGCGCGGTGTGCTTGACCGGTGTCGAGGCCGGGTCGTAGGGATCGATCTCCACCACCCAGCCGAAGGTGTTGTGGGTGTTGCGGAAGTCGTCGATGCCGTCGGCGGAGGTGCCGGTCTTGCTGGCGTTCCAGCGCTGGTATTCGGTGTTGGTGGCGTCGGCGGGTACCACGGTCGACCAGCGCTGGCCGCCGGTCACGTTCTGCTTCAGGCCGATGCGCTTGAAGGCGGTGAGTTCCTTGGCACTGCGCGCCGCGTCGTCGGTGGCGGAGCGGGTGAAGAAGCCGGCGAAGTTCTCCTCGCAAGTGAGGTAGGTGCCCCAAGGCGTGTAGCCGCTCGCGCAGTTGCCGATCATGCCGCGCGTGGCGGTGCCGTCTGGCGAGTAGAGGGTCTTGAGCAGCGCGGAACCCTTGGCCGGGCCGCCGAAGACCATCGGCGTGCGTGGCGTGACGCGGCGGTTGAAGGTGGTGTTCTTGACGACGGCCAGCTTGCCTGCGCTGCGTGCGAGTTCGACCACCGAGGCGCCGTGCGCCTCCACTTCCTTGAGGGCTTCGGCCTCGGGGCGTGCGCCGGAAGACGCGTTGGTCTGGCCGTTCGGATGCATGAAGGCCACGGTGCCGTTGATGGCCTCGTGGTTGATGCACATGAGGGCGCGTTCGGTGCTCGACACGGAAGGCTTGCCGTCGGGGGTGAGGCCGAAGAAGTGCATGCCGTCGTGCTGGTCGCCGCTGCGGCGGGCGAAGTCGGCGTCGGTGCCGTCGTTCCTGTAGTCGCCGACGGCGGGGTCGATCGAGTCGCCGGTGGCGTAGATCACGGTGGCGGTGTAGCCGGCTGGAACGACGATGGTGTCGGCGAGGCTCTTGCCGACGGCATTGAAGCCGAGCGTGGGGCCGGCAGCGGGAGCGGGTGTCGGGGCGGGTGCGGGCGCCGGCGAAGGAGCGGGCGCCGGCGCGGCTGGCAGGATCGGAAAGCCCTTGCTGCCGCCGCCCCCGCAAGCGCTCAGCGCCATGGGGCCGAGGGTGGCGGCTGCGAGGGCGCCGACGCCGCCGCGCAGCACATGGCGACGGTGCATGCGCGTCGCGATGAGTTCATGCAGGGCGGTGTTCGCGCTGGGGTTGTTGTCGAGATCGTCGGGATCGACGTGCGAATACGTTTCGGTGGGGTGTGTCATCGTGGTTCAAGGCTGACGGAAGCCTGACCATAACGACCGCATATGTAGGTTTCATGGCACCCGGGCAGTCCGCTGGTCGGCATCGGTGAGGGTGCGCAGGAAGGCCACCACGTCCCGCACTTCTGCATCGCTCAATGCCGGCCGGTCGCCCGGTTGCCTGTCGAATGGCGGGTCGGTGTTCAGGTTGTCGTGGTACGCGGGTGCCAGGTCGTCGAACTTGCGCACCCGGCCGTCCTTGCCACGCGGGTACCAGCGGGATGGATGCGTGTCGCGCTGCGCGTAGAAGCGCACTGCCTCTTCGAGCGAGTGAAACACGCCGTTGTGAAAGAAGCTCTGGCGCACCGCCACGTTGCGCAGGGAGGGCGTGCGGAACAGGCCGCAGTAGTCGGCGCGGTCCCTGAAGTCGGTGCGCAGCGGCCCGCACAGGCCCAAGTCGTGGAAGGCCGGGTCGGCATTGGCCGGCAGCCGGCGGTTGCGCGGAACGCCGATGGCGATCAGGCCGAAGTCGGTGAACAGCGGAAAGGCGCCATCGGCGGTGACCGCGCTGATGTGGCACGACGCGCAGTTGCCCTTGTCGGGGTCGTTGAACACCCTGAGGCCGCGCGTCTCGGCCGCGTTCAGCTTCTGCTGGCCGCGCAGCCAGGCGTCGTACTTGCTCGTGAAGGGATAGAAGTCGGTGGGCGATTGCTGGAACACCTCGAGCGCCATCGACGCGGCGCGGAACGCGCTGGCCGGGTCGGCGAACACGTCATCGCCGAATGCGGCGCGCACCTTGTCGGCGTAAGGTGCGCGCGCCAGCTTGCGTGCGATGGCTTCGATCGATCCATTGGCCATCTCGGTGGCCGAGAGCAGCGGCAGGCCGGCCTGTTCGTGTGCCGAGCCGGCGCGGCCGTCCCACATGCGGCCGCCGGTGGGGCCGGCGTCGATGCTGTCGTCGCCGTCGTTGTCGTGATGGTGTTCGGTGAACGGCGGCAACGTCTGCAGGTAGCGCAGCGAGGGCGTCGCGCGCACGCCCGTGGTGCGCAGCCCGGGGCCGCCAGGTTGCACCGACAGGGCATTCGGCGGGCCGTAGGCATGGCGGGGATCGTGGCAGCTCGCGCACGACATGCGGCCTGATGCGGACAACGAGGCATCGGAGAACATCAGGCGGCCGAGTGCGGCGAGTTGCGCGGCGCCGGGTTGCGGCTTGCCGGCCGCGGCGGGTGCGTAGGCGGCGCCGACGTGCGCGGGGGCTTCAACAGGGGGCGCACCGGCGTTGCAAACCGCGACGAGTGCTGCAAGCCCCATGGTGCAGATCGAAGCGAGGCTGCGGGGAGTCGAGAAGGATTGCAAGGGTGGCGCGTTGCGGTGGCGTCCCGCTACAGTAGCAGCATCGCGTTGCAGAGGGAGGGCGCGGTCGATGTTCCAGGCCCTGATTGCGCGTCTGCCACGACGCTGTCATTCCGGCGCCCGACCATCGGGGCATTTTGAGAGCCGTCGCACTCCGTCGCCGCAAAAACCACGCCATGCACCGATGATTCCTCCATCCAATCCATCTCGCGCGCGCGTTCCGCGTTCTGTTCTCCGGTTCGGCCTCCGATACGGCGCCGCCGCAATGGCCGGATTGCTCGCCGCCTGCAGCAGTTCCGGCGGTGTTGGCGGCGCCAGCGGTGCGTCGACGAGCGGCATCGTTACGGACGGCGGCTACTACCGCAACGCGAAGGTCTGCGTCGACGCCAATGCCAACGGTCGCTGCGATGCCGGTGAAGCCAGCACCATGACCGATGCCAACGGCGCCTTCACCGTCGGCAGCCGGGGTGCGCTGGTGGCCGAGATCGGCACGTCGAGCAAGCGCATCGACCCCGTGACCGGTGCGGAGGCCGCCGTCACGCAGCCGCTGGTGTTTCGCGCGCCGGCCGATGCCAACGGCGTGCTGAGCGCCATCAGCACCCAACTGGTGGCGCTGGCCGCCGCCAACGGCGGCGACATGGCCGCTGCACGCGCTGCGCTCGCGGCGCGGCTCGGCGTCAGCGAGGCGCGACTCATGGCGGACCCCGTCAAGCTGGCCGACCCCAAGGACAGGGCGACGCTGCAGAGAGAAAGCGCCCAGTCCTTGCAACGCATCGCAGAAGCCGTCGCCGAGGCGGGCAGGAACGGCGACATCCCGCGCGCCCTGCGCAACCGCTTCGCGCTCGATCCGATCAAGACCGTCGTCATCATCTATGCCGAGAACCGCGCCTTCGACAATCTCTACGGCCTGTTTCCCGGCGCGAACGGCGTGCCCGGCGTCAACCCCTCGTCCACCGGCGCCGAGCCGCAGAAGGACTTCGACGGCGCGGTGCTGCCGGCGCTGCCGCCCGCCTGGGGCGGCATGACGGCCGCCGGCCAGCCCGTGGTGGTCACTCAGGCGCAGACCGTCGGCATGCCCAACAGGATGTACCGCATCGATGATCCGGCCGGCTTCTTCAACACCGGCGCCATGCTCACGCACCAGTCCATCACCCGCGACCTGACGCACCGCTTCTACGTCAACCAGATGCAGATCAACGGTGGCAGGAACGACAAGTTCGCGGCCTACTCCGATGTCGGCGGCCTGAGCATGGGCTACCTCGACGGCAGCCACATGAAGCTCTGGCAGCTGGCGCGTCAATTCACGCTGGCCGACAACTTCTTCATGGGCGCGTTCGGCGGCTCCTACCTCAATCACCAATACCTGGTGTGCGCCTGCGTGCCGACCTATCCGAACGCCGATGCGGACAACTCGCCCGCCAAGGGCCTGGTCACGGCGGTCGATGTCGATGGCAACGGCAACTTCCTGCGCCTGACGCCTGCGGCCTCGTCGCCGGCCTCGGTGCTGAACGGGCCGCCGGTCTTCAAGCACGACAGCACGCTGACGCCCAAGGATGCGAGCGGCATGTTCCACGCGGTCAACACCATGCAGCCGCCCTACCAGCCGAGCAGCAACGCGCCGGCTGCCAGCGACAGCCGCAAGCTCTTCGCCGACCCGTCCAAGGCCACCACCCTGCCGCCGCAGACACAGGCCACCATCGGCGATCTGCTCAGCGCCAAGGGCCTCGGCTGGGCCTGGTATGGCGGCGCATGGGCCAGCACCACGGCCATCGCGACAGGCGACCGGGCCTTCCGGAACACCGCTGCGGCGCAGGCCGCACCATCGCCCAACTTCCAGTTCCACCACCAGCCCTTCAACTACTACGCCCGCTTCGATCCGGTCGCGCATCCCGGGGAACGTGCCGCGCACCTCAAGGACTTCGACGCCGATTTCCTCAAGGACATGGCGGCCGGAACGCTGCCCGCCGTGAGCTTCTACAAGCCGCAGGGCAACCTCAACCAGCATCCCGGCTATGCCAATGTCTCGGACGGCGATGCCCACATCGCCGGGCTCGTCGCCAGGCTGCAAGCGAGCCCGCAATGGAAGAACATGCTCATCGTCGTCACCTACGACGAGAACGGCGGCTTCTACGACCATGCCACCGTGCCCCGTGGCGACCGCTGGGGGCCCGGCACGCGCATCCCGGCCATCGTCATCTCGCCCTTCGCAAGGAAGGGCTTCGTCGACAAGACGCAGTACGACACCGCGTCGACGCTGCGCTTCATCACGCATCGCTGGTCGTTGCCGCCGCTGCCGGGGCTGGTCGAACGCGACAACGCGCTGTTGAAGAATGGTGGACGGCCGATGGGCGACTTGACCGGCGCATTGGACTTCGGCGCCTAGAACCCCCTCCCGACTGCGCCAAGAAGCGGGTTCCGCGGATACCTGCGGAGCGGCTTCTCTTGCTCGCGCCGGATCCGGTTTCATGCGTCATCATCGGTGTCCCTCCAGGAGACATGTACCAATGACGACCCCCACCACCGGATTGATCGGCCTCGGCGCCATGGGCGGCGGCATGGCGCAATCGCTGCGCCGCGCCGGCCATGCCCTCCACGTATTCGACGTGCGCCCTGGCGTGGCAGAAGCCTTCGCGAAGGACGGCGGCCATGCCTGCGCCACCCTGGCCGAACTCGGCGCGGGTTGCGACATCGTGGTGTCGGTCGTCGTCAATGCGGCGCAGACCGAAAGCGTGCTGTTCGGCGCGGATGGCAACAGCGGCGTCGCGGCCAGCATGAAGCCTGGCAGCGTGTTCGTGATGTGCTCGACGGTGGATCCGAACGTGTCGATCGCCTTCGAATCGAGGCTGGCCGACAAGGGCCTGCTCTACATCGACGCGCCGATCTCCGGTGGCGCGGCCAAGGCCGCCAGCGGCGACATGACCATGATGACCGCCGCGAGGCCCGAGGCCTATGCCAAGGCCGGCGCGGTGCTCGACGCGATGGCAGCCAAGGTCTACCGGCTCGGCGACAAGGCGGGCGCCGGCAGCAAGGTCAAGGTCATCAACCAGTTGCTCGCGGGCGTGCACATCGCGGCAGCCGCCGAAGCCATGGCGCTCGGCCTGCGCGAAGGCGTGGATGCGGCGGCGCTCTACGAGGTCATCACGCACAGCGCCGGCAACAGCTGGATGTTCGAGAACCGCATGGCCCACGTGCTGGCGGCCGACTACACGCCGCTGTCGGCCGTCGACATCTTCGTGAAGGACCTGGGGATCGTGCTCGACATGGCGCGCGCGACCAAGTTCCCGTTGCCGCTGTCGTCGACCGCGCACCAGATGTTCATGCAGGCCTCGACGGCGGGCTTCGCCAAGGAAGACGACAGCGCCGTCATCAAGATCTTCCCCGGGATCGAGCTGCCGAAGAAGGCGTCGTAGCGGCGCACTTACTCAGTGCCGCGGAGCTCCGGGGCGGGCGCTATCTCTGGACCACGTACCGCGTCACCACCGGCGGGTCCTCGCCGTGGTGGAATGCAAGCCGCCGCTCACGCAGCGCCAGGTCGGCGGCGGTGGCGCGGTTGAAGCGGCGCAGGTGCTCAGTCCATGACTCGTCGACGATCTGCTCCACGTAGCGCCCGGGTTGCGCGATGTCGTGCAGCAGGTCCCAGTCGATCGCGCCTTCGCTCAGCCGCGTGCGGCGCGTCTGGTGCATCACGATGAGGAAGGAAGCCGCGCGTGCGGGGTCGATGATGTACTCGACGTTGATCACCACGCGGCCCTCGCCTGGCGCAGGATGCGCGGGCGCCTTGCTCCAGCCGGGCTGGGCGGGGCTCACGTCGTCGTCCGTGCCATGGTCGCGCACCAGTCGCAGCGCCACCAGCATCACCAGCGTGCCGCTCCCGGCCGCGATGCACAGGCTCAATTGCAAGGTGGACACGGTGGCGATCTGGCCCCAGAACGCGGCGCCGATGGCGGTCGCGCCCATGATCGCCATCTGGTAGGTCGACATGCCGCGTGCGCGCACCCAGTCCGGCAACGCGAGCTGCGCAGAGACGGACAGCGAATTGGCCACCGTGATCCACGCCGCGCCGCCGAACATCATGGCCGGCACCGCGACCCACACGTTGGGCGCAATGGCCATGATGCCCGTTGCAATCGACTGCACCACCGTACCTATCAGCACCAGCTGGTCCCGCTCGTAGCCCTGCCGCAGCCTGGGCAGGAACAGCACCGCGATGATCGCGCCCGCACCCATCGCCGCCAGCAGCAGTGTGAAGGTGCCGGCATCGCCGCCCTTCAGTCCGCGCGCCAGCAACGGCAGCAGCGCAAGCAGGGCGGTCGAGTGCAGGAAGAAAATCGCGATGCGCGTCAGCACGGCGCGCATGCGCTGCGACTGCCACACGAACTGCACGCCCACGCGCATCGCGCTGATGAGCTTCTCGCGGCCCAGCGGGTTGGGCGTGTGCTCGCGCCGCCAGCGCAGCACGATGAAGCCCGAGGCCACCGACATCACCGCGTTCAGCACGAAGACCCACAAGGAGCCGAAGCTCGCGATCAGCGCGCCCGCCACCAGCGGACCAATGATGCGCGAGGCATTCATCGCGATGCCGTTGAGCCCCAGCGCGGCGGGCAGGTACGTGCGCGGCACCAGTTCCGGCACGATCGCGGAGAAGACTGGCCAGCGCAGTGCCAGCCCGATGCCGTTGGCAAAGGTCAGCGCCAGCAGCAGCGGCGCCGTCATCCAGCCCATCGCCACCGCGGCGCACAGCACGATCGCCACGAAGGCGAGCCAGAACTGCGTGGCCATCAGCCAGCGCCGCCGGTCGAGGATGTCGGCCAGCGCGCCGCTCGGCAGGCCGAGCAGGAACACCGGCAGCGTCGAGGCCGACTGCACCAGCGCCACCCAGATCGGCGTGCTGGTCAGCGTGGTCATCATCCAGGCCGCCGCCACGTCGTTCATCCACATGGAGATGTTGGCGATGAGCCAGGTGCTCCACAGCATGCGGAAGACGGGGAGCTTGAGTGGCGTGAGGGCGCCGATGCGCGCAGGCGCCGGGCGCAGCGGCTGCGGCGGTGCGTCCTCGATGGAGATGGGTGGCATAGGGGCTATTGTTATCCGCTCGATCCTGTGGGCCGTGATTGCAAGGAAACCCTCGGCGCGGGTGCTCCCGCCTCGTCGACAATTCGGCCCCATGACGCCAGAAGCCAAAGCCCGCGAACAGATCGACCAGAAGCTGGTTGCCGCGGGATGGGTGCTGCAGGACATGAAGCAACTCAACCTGGGCGCCGGCCTTGGCGTGGCAGTGCGGGAGTACCCCACCGACACGGGCCCGGCCGACTACGCGTTGTTTCTCGACCGCAAGGCCATCGGCGTGATCGAGGCGAAGCCGGACCACACGATCCTCACCTTCGTCGAGGACCAGACCGCCCGCTACGCCTTCAGCGCACTGAAATGGCGGATGCAGGCGGAGCCCCTGCCCTTCCTGTTCGAGAGCACAGGCCAGGTCATCCGCTTTACGGACGGGCGTGATCCGGCTCCGCGCTCGCGCGAACTCTTCCACTTCTTTCGCCCGGAGTACCTGGCGGAAATGCTGTCGCATCCGGACACTCTGCGCGGTCGCCTCGTCGCCCGGATGCCTGCTTTGCCTGAGCGCAACCTGCGCGATTGCCAGGTCAGTGCCGTCACCGGACTTGAAAAATCCCTCGCCCTCAACAAGCCGCGTGCCCTCGTCCACATGGCGACGGGCGCCGGCAAGACATTCACCGCCATCACTTCGGTGTATCGCCTGTTGAAGTTCGGCGGTGCCAGGCGGGTGCTGTTCCTGGTCGACACCCGCAACCTCGGCAAGCAGGCCCATCAGGAATTCATGGCCTACACGCCGCCCGACGACGGCCGCAAGTTCACCGAGCTGTACAACGTGCAGCGCCTTGCCTCCAGCACCATCGACCCGCACGCGCAGGTCGTCATCAGCACCATCCAGCGCATGTATTCGGTGCTGTCGGGCGAGCCCATCGACGAATCGGCCGAAGACGTGTCGCTCAACGAAGTGCAGCAGTCGCCCAGGCAGGCCAAGGTCGTGCGCTACAACCCCGACCTTCCGGTGGAGACCTTCGACTTCATCGTCATCGACGAGTGCCATCGCAGCATTTACAACCTGTGGATGCAGGTGCTCGACTACTTCGACGCCTTCCTCATCGGCCTCACCGCCACGCCTGACAAGCGCACCTTCGGCTTCTTCAAAGAAAACATCGTCGCCGAGTACACCTATGAGCAATCGGTGGCCGATGGCGTGAACGTGGGCTATGACGTGTTCGAGATCGAAACCGAGGTGACGAAGAAGGGCGCGCTGCTCGCCGCCAGGGAGTGGGTCGACCACCGCGACCGCCAGACCCGAAAGCGCCGCTGGGCCGAAACTGAGGAAGACAGCGCCTACACGGGCAAGGAGCTCGACCGCTCCGTCGTCAACCCCAGCCAGATCCGGCAGGTCATCCAGGCCATGAAGACGGCCTTGGAAACCACCATCTTCCCCACCCGCAAGGAAGTGCCCAAGACCCTGATCTTCGCCAAGACCGACAGCCATGCCGACGACATCATCCAGATCGTGCGCGAGGTCTATGGCCAGGGCAACGCATTCTGCAAGAAGGTGACCTACAAGGCCGAGGAAGACGCGGACACCATCCTCAGCAACTTTCGCAACGACTACAACCCGCGCATCGCCGTCACGGTGGACATGATCGCCACCGGCACCGACGTGAATCCGCTCGAAGTGCTGCTCTTCATGCGCGACGTGCGAAGCAAGGGCTACTACGAGCAGATGAAGGGCCGCGGCGTGCGCAGCCTCGGCTTCGACGACCTGCAACGCGTGAGCAACAGCGCCGACAGCGCCAAGACCCGCTTCGTGCTCATCGATGCGGTCGGCGTGGAGAAATCGCTCAAGACCGAAAGCCGCCCGCTCGAGAAGAAGCCCGGCATGCCGCTCAAGGACCTGTTGCAAGGCGTGGCCATGGGCCACCGCGATGACGACACCGTGCTGAGCCTGGCCAACCGGCTGGTGCGTCTGGCCAAGCAGCTCGACGAGAAGGCGCAGAAGCGCATCGAGAAGGCATCCGGCGGCGTGCCAGTCGGCGAACTTGGCAAGGCGCTGCTGGTGGCGCTGGACCCCGATCGCATCGTTGCCACCGCGCTGGCCACGGCACAGGTGCGCGGCATCACGCGCATCGAGGGCACGCTTACTGAAGGTGAATTGCAGGAAGCGCGCAACCAGCGCGTTGCCGCCGCCTGCCTGCCCTTCGATGCACCTGAACTGCGCGACCAGATCGAAGGCGTCCGGGGCGAGCGTGAGCAACTCATCGACCACGTCAACCTCGACCAGGTGGCTTTTGCGGGCTACAGCGCGCAGGCCGAAGACGAGGCGCGCAAGGTGATCCAGACTTTCAGCGAGTACCTTGCCACGCACCGCGACGAGATCGCGGCGCTGGGCTTTTTCTACCAGCAGCCCTATCAGCGCCGCGCTCTGACGTTCGAGATGATCGAGGAATTGCACGACCACCTGAGCCGCCCGCCGCTGATGCTGACCACCGAGCGGCTCTGGAGCGCCTATGCGCGCGTGCACGCGAGCCAAGTGAAGGGCGCGGACCAGAAGCGTCAGCTCACCGATCTGATCTCGCTCGTTCGCTTTGCGTCAGGTATGGGCGCGGCCGAGGGTGAACAAGCTGAACTGCGGCCCTTTGCCGATGAGGTCGACAAGCGCTTCGCCGACTGGGTGTTTCGCCACAACGCGCAGCGCGCCACCGCCTTCACGCCCGAGCAGATGGACTGGCTGCGGCTGATGAAGGATCACATCGCGGCAAGCTGCGCGATCGAGCGCGGGCATTTCAATTACGCGGCGTTTGCGGCAAAGGGTGGGTTGCAGAAGGCTTGGGGGGTATTTGGGGAACAACTGGATCCGTTGATGGATGAGATGAATATGGAGTTGGTGGCGTGAAGAGCGACGAGAATTTCATGGCCCTAGGCGAAATTGCCGATGAACTGGGTGAGCAACGTGGACCAAGCCGCTCGGAGGTCTTCGTCTATGTGGACATAGGGAGCATTGACCGCGAACGCAAGACCATTGCTGCCGCGCAGACGATTGCCGTAGACGCCGCGCCGAGCCGGGCAAGGCAGCGCCTCAAGACTGGCGATGTATTGGTCTCGATGACGCGACCGAACTTGAACGCTGTAGCCATTGTTCCAACCTCCTTGGATGAAGCTATTGGATCGACTGGCTTTCATGTCTTGCGGTCAAAGTGGATGGTTCCGGAGTACCTCTATTTCCTTGTCCAGTCGCAGCATTTCGTCGATGCGATGTGTGCTGTCGTTCAGGGAGCGCTATACCCAGCCGTTCGCCCAAGCGATATTGGTGCTTTTGAGACTCGCGTTCCGCCGCGCCCTGAGCACGCCCGTATCGTCGACAAACTCGAAGAACTGCTGTCCGACCTCGATGCCGGCGTGGCCGAACTCAAGGCCGCGCAAAAGAAGCTCGCGCAATACCGCCAGCCGCTACTCAAGGCCGCCGTGGAGGGCCGGCTCACACAGGCGTGGCGCGAACAGCATGGCGAACCGGAGGAAAGCGGCGCACAACTGCTGGAACGCATCTTGCGCGAACGCCGCGCGCGTTGGGAGGCCAAGCAGCTTGCGAAGTTCGAGGCGCAAGGGAAGGCGGCGCAGAAGGGTTGGCAAGACCTCTATGCGGAGCCTTGGCTACCCAACCCTTTGACACTCCCCGAGTTGCCACGCGGTTGGGCTTGGTCAACGCTGGGCCAATTGACCGAAACATTGACCAGCGGTTCGCGCGATTGGGCACCCTTTTTCGATCGCGGAAGCTGCACTTTCGTCATGGCGCAAAACGTACGGCCTTGGCGGCCAGATTTCTCGTTTAGGCAATTCGTAGATCCGCCCGAAGGAAATCGCGATCGGCAACGTTCGGCAATTAGAAAAGATGACTTGCTGGTCACTATCGTCGGAGCGAACACGGGGCAATCTTGCCGCGTGCCTGACGAAGTCGAAGATCACTTTGTTTGTCAGAGCGTCGCGCTGATACGTCTTGCGAATGCGGCGTTGTCTGAGTTCGTCAATGCCGTCTTGAATAGCCCGGAGCATGGGCAAAGGCAGTTTCGCGAAATGAACTATGGTGCGGGTCGACCGCATCTCAGCTTCGAGCAGTTGGAGGCTGTTCTCGTCCCGCTTCCGCCGTTGTCGGAGCAAGAAGAAATTCTCAAGCAATTCGAGGTGTCTCTTGAAGCCATTGCGGACATCGAGACGCAGATTCTCGGTGCGAGTCGCTATGTTGCCGCCCAACGCAAGAACATCCTCCAAGCCGCCTTCTCCGGCCAACTCGTCCCCCAAGACCCGAACGACGAACCAGCCAGCGTGCTGTTGGAGCGCATTCGCGCTGATCGGGCGGCACGAGTCGGTGCAATTGCGAAACGTGGCCGCAAGGCCCAGGCATCGTCATGAGAGCGGATGCGTCCAAGCCAAATGATTTCGTCATAGGCCGTGGCGAATCGACCTCGGCGAACATGCTGAACGCGAAGTTCAGATTGTCATTACGCCGTGGGAACAAATGACGAGCCCAGGATTTTCCGACGCACCATGAACAGCCCCGAACAGTTGACCGTCGACGACATCGCCACGCTTGCGGAAAGCGTGGACGTCGAGTGCAAGGCGGCCCAAGGCCGCGATGGCCGCGGCGAACTGCCCGATGACTTCTGGAAGAGCTACAGCGCCATGGCCAACGGCGAGGGCGGCGTGGTCTGGCTCGGCATCGAGGAGAAGCCGCGCGGGCGTTTTCGGGCCGTGGGCATCAAGGACGCGGAGCGCGTGCGCAAGGCGCTGTGGGACAACCTGCACAACCGCAAACAGATCAGCGTCAACCTGCTGGTCGAACAGAACGTACAGCCTGTGCAGGTGGAGGGCGCAACGGTGTTGCGTATCGAGGTGCCGCGCGCATCTCGACAGAACAAGCCCGTGCATCTGGGTAGCAATCCGTTCGGCGGCACGTATCTGCGTCGGTACGAGGGCGACTACCTTGCCGACGACGAAGCTGTCCGGCGCATGCTGGCCGAACGGGTCGAAGACTCACGCGACGATCGGATCCTGAAAGGCTTTGATCTCACCGACCTCGATATGGAGACGGTGGCTGCGTATCGCAACAGATTCTCTGCAGTGAAGCCGGGGCACGTATGGGCCGATCTGTCGGTGATGGACTTTCTGGAACGCATCGGCGCCTTTGGCAGAAACCGGGACGATGGCTCGTCGGGTCTGCGCTTGGCGGGCTTGCTGATGTTTGGCCGCGCAGAGGTGATTCGGGATGCCTTGCCAAACTACATGGTGGACTACCAGGAGCGAGCAGTTGCCAAGACCGAACGACGTTGGATCGATCGCTTGGTACCGGACGGTAGTTGGTCGGGGAATGTCTACGACTTTTTCCGCAGGGTTTATCAAAAACTCACGGCAGAGTTGAAGGTGCCGTTTCAATTGCAGGATGGTCAGCGTATCGAGGACACGCCAGTGCACGAGGCATTGCGTGAGGCGCTCGTGAACACGCTTATTCACGCCGACTTTTCCGGGCGCGTCTCTGTTTTGGTGGTCAAGCGTCCGGACATGTTCGGTTTTCGCAATCCGGGACTGCTGCGCATACCCTTGGCGCAAGCGATGGCCGGAGGCACCAGCGACTGTCGCAATAGACGTTTGCAGACGATGTTCCAGTTGGTTGGCTATGGGGATCACGCGGAGTCAGGGCTTCCCAAGATTTATCACAACTGGGCGGGACAGCATTGGCGTCGACCGGTGTTGTACCAGCTCTATGAGCCGGAACAGACCTTGATGGAGCTGCGCATGGCGAGTCTGCTCCCTGCCGATGCGGTCGCCGAACTCGAAGCTCATCTGGGCGCAAGGTTTGCCAACCTGAGTGAGCCGGAGCGGCTGGCGCTGGTGACCGCAGCGACAGAAGGCGTGTTGAGCCATCCACGCTTTCGCGAGATTTGCACCGACCATCCCTCGGACATCACCAAAATGCTGGGACGATTGGTCAAGGACGGTTTGCTGGTGTCGAACGGCGTGGGGCGGGGAATGGTGTATTTCCTTCCGTGGCAGGACCGGCGCAGCGCACAGCTGTTTGGTGCTGAGAATGGGTTGCTGCCACAGGATTTGGCGCCCTTACCTCCACAGCTAAGCTCCCAACCTCCACAGCTAAGCTCCCAACCTCCACAGCTTGACACCTTGCGCCCGGAGCTCGGAACGCTGTACCTTGACTGGGAGCAACTCAGCGAAGCCGCCCAACGTGAGCTCGCGGACTTGGCGCGGCCGGTCAGTCAGCAGGCCCGCACCGCACAAGCCGCTCTGCGTGCGGTAGTTTTCGCTTTGTGTCGAGATCGGTTCCTGGGCCGCCGTGTACTCGCGCGCTTGCTCAACAGGAATCCCGATGACCTGCTCAAACGGACGCTCAATCCGCTGGTCGACGAAGGACGTCTAAAGACCGCGTTTCCCTCCAGGAGCGATCCGAGGCAGGCCTACACGACGGTCGACCCACACCAATCCACGCCGAATTCATGAACGCTTCCTCCCTCGTCCAGAAAATCTGGAACTTCTGCCACACCCTGCGCGACGACGGCGTGGGCTACGGCGACTACCTCGAGCAACTCACCTACCTGCTGTTCCTCAAGCTGGCGCACGAATACGCGCAGCCGCCCTATGAGCGCCCCACCAACATCCCAAGGGATTCGACTGGCCCAGCCTCAAGAGCAAGACCGGTGAACCGCTGGAAGCGCACTACCTCGCCTTGCTGCACAAACTGGCGAGCAAGCCCGGCATGCTCGGCGCGATCTTCTTCAAGGCGCAGAACAAGATCCAGAACCCGGCCAAGCTGTCGCGCCTGGTGCAGTTGATCGACGCCGAGAACTGGATCAGCCTCGACGCCGACACCAAGGGCGACCTGTACGTAGGCCTGCTGCAAAAGAATGCCGAGGACACCAAGAGCGGCGCCGGCCAGTACTTCACGCCGCGCGTGCTGATCGAGGCGATGGTGGCCTGTGTGCGCCCGCAGCCGATGAAGACCATTGCCGACCCGGCCTGCGGAACGGGCGGGTTCTTTCTCGGCGCATACGACTGGCTGGCGAGCAAGAGCGGTCACAAGCTCAATCTTCGGCAGATGGAGTTCCTGCACAACCAGACTTTTTTCGGCAACGAAATCGTCGCGGCCACACACCGGCTGTGCCTCATGAACCTGTTCTTGCATAACGTCGGTGAACTGGACGGCGAGCCGGCAGTGGACCGCGCCGACGCCTTGATTTCCGCGCCGGAGAAGCGCTTCGACTACGTGCTGGCCAATCCGCCCTTCGGCAAGAAGAGCAGCATGACGATCACCAATGCCGAAGGCGAGGAAGACCGCGACGCGTTGACCTACGAGCGGCAGGACTTTTGGCAAACCACGTCGAACAAGCAGCTCAACTTCCTCCAGCACATCGTCACCATCCTCAAGACGACCGGGCAGGCGGCCGTGGTTCTGCCCGACAACGTGCTGTTCGAAGGCGGCGCCGGCGAGAAGATCCGCAAGAAGCTGCTGGAAACCTGCGACGTGCACACGCTACTGCGCCTGCCCACGGGGATCTTTTACGCGCAGGGCGTCAAGGCCAACGTGCTCTTCTTCGACAAGAAGCCTGCCGACGGCAAGGTGCACACCCAAGGCGTTTGGATCTACGACCTGCGCACCAACAAGCACTTCACGCTCAAGACCCGGCCGCTGGCCGCCGCCGACCTGAGCGACTTCATCGCAAGCTACCGCCCCGACAACCGTCATGAGCGGGTCGAATCGGAGCGCTTCAAGTACTTCAGCTACGCCGACCTGGTGGCGCGCGACAAGGCCAGTCTCGACATCTTCTGGCTCAAGGACGACAGCCTCGACAACCTTGATGACCTGCCGCCGCCTGACGTGCTGCAACAGGAAATCATCGATCACCTCGAAGCGGCGCTGGCCTCGTTCAGGGATGTGGCGGCGGGGCTGGCGCGCTCTTGAACACCTAACCCCGGTCGCTGCGCGCCAGCCGATGCTCCAGCCGCCGCAGCATCGTCGCCAGCGCCAGCGTCATCAACCAGTAGATCAGCGAGATCGCCAGGTAAGGTTCCCAGTAGCGCGCATATGCCCCGGCCACCGTGCGCGCCGCATAGGCCAGTTCCGCCAGTCCGATGGCCGACACCAGCGAGGTGTCCTTCAGCAGCGAGATCGCGTTGTTGCCCAGCGGCGGCAACATGCGCCGGAAGGCTTGCGGCAGCACCACGTAGCGCATCACCTGCGCCGGCGTGAAGCCGATCGAACGGCCTGCGTCCACCTGCCCCTTCGAGATCGACTGGATGCCCGCACGGAACACTTCCGAGATGTAGGCCGCCGAGTTCAACGTGAGCGCCACGATGCCGGAGATCAGCGCGCCGTGCTCCTGCTTGAGTTCGCGCGCCAGCTCGCCGGTGATCAGCAGGCCGCTGGTCGGATGGATGAACACCGGCATCACCGCGAAGTGGATCAGCAGGATCTGCACGAACAGCGGCGTCCCCCGGAAGAAGCTCACGTACACCGTCGACGGCCAGCGCAGGAAGTAGCGCGTGACCCAGGTCCACGGCGCATGCCGGGCATTCGCGAGGCGCGCAATGGCCAGGCACAAGCCCCAGCTCGAACCCAGCAGCACGCAGACCACGGTCATGCGCAGCGTCATCCATGCGCCCTGGATAAACAGGTCCTTGTATTCCAGGAGGATGTCGACCCGGAACCAGCCGAACCAGACGATGGGTTCCATGGCGGTCAGCGGGCGTTAGGGTCCTTGTTGAACCACTTCTTGTAGATCGTGTTGTAGCTGCCGTCCGCGCGAATCGCGGCCAGTCCCGCGGCCAGCTTGTCCTGCAGCGCCTTGTCGCCCTTCTTCACGACGATGCCGAAGCCTTCCTCGGGGAAGGACTTGTCGTCGACGGTCTTGAGGTCCGCGTTCTGCGCCACGCGGTAGGCGATCACGCCGTTGTCCCCCACGGCCGCATCGACGCCGCCGCCGGCCAGTTCCGAGATGATCAGCGGCGTGCTCTCGAAGCGGCGGATGTTCGCATTGGTCTTGCCGAACTCGCGCGAGACCACGTCATCGGCCGTCGAGGCGTTGACCACGGCAATCTTCTTGCCGGCCAGGTCCTTCAGCGACGCCACGGTGCTGGCCTTGGGCACCGCGATCAACTGCTTGGCCGCGAAGTACGAGGGCGAGAAATCGTAGCTTTGCTTGCGCTTCTCGTTGATGGTCACGCCCGAGATGATCAGGTCGACATCGCCGTTGTTGAGCGCCGCGAAGATGCCGCTCCAGGGCGTGTTGACCAGCTTGATCTTCAGGCCCTGGTTCCTGGCGATGGCATTGATGATGTCGACGTCGAAGCCGACGATCTGCTTGTCCTTGTTCTCGAACGCGAACGGTGCGTAGGTGGCGCTGGAGGCCACGGTGAGTTCGCGGTTCTGCGCTTGCGCGCCGAAAGCCAGGGTGGCGGCTGCGAGGCCCAGCGCGAGTGCGCGGCGAAGGGGGTTCATTTCGTCTCCCGATTGAAATGTTGGTGCTTGGAAATTGCGTGAGGGCAGGCAAAACGCTGGAAAACGCATCGCCGGTCCTGGAACGATCATGTCTAATCCCTGCCGTACCAAAAATTATTCAGGGAGAAGATCGAATATGTCACGATTTCACGTGATTGTTTTGGCATTGGGGTGCACTGTGCTGGCCTCGTGCGGTGGTGGCGGCAACGGAGGGGGGAGCGCCAGCATGGGCGGCCTTCCGCATGCGGCAAGCGCGGCGCCGGTGGCGGTGGACGCAGGTCAGGCCGTTCGCACCGCGAAGCTTGGTGAATCCGTCGAGGCGATCCGGAACTTTTCGGGCCGGGTCGATGTTGCCATACCGGCTGCGGGTATCCAGGTCTGCCTCGATGTGGATGGCGATTTCGACTGTAGCGCGGCGGAGCCCGCCATCACCACCGATGCCGCCGGCAACTTCTCGCTGACGCTGGCGGCCCGCACCGCGCTCACCTCGCCTCCTCCGCTTCTCGTGGCCAGGATTCCGGCCGGCTTCGATGCGACCGGCGCGATGCAGGAGGCGTACCGGCTGGCGTCGCGTCCGATGCCGGTCACTGTCATCAGTGCCTTGACGACCCTCGACGCCCTGCGCGCGCCGACAGGCGGCGCGGTTCCGCCCATGCCCACGCCATGGCTCGGCCTGGCATCGACGATCGACATCCATGACCCGGACGATGTGACGGCCCGTCGAATCGGCATGGCCGTCCTGCCCGCGTTGGCAAGCGCCACGACAAGGCTGATGACCGGGTCGGCCCCGATGAACATCCAGGCCGCCACCGCCGGGGCTGCCCGCGCCGCCCGGCAAGTTCTGGCGGCCTACATCGACCCCGCCACTGGCAACCTGCTGCACACCGTGGCGCCGAGGACGCTGCGTGTCGAGACGCTGCACCAGGTCCAGCCTGAAACCTGCGCCGCGCAGCCGGTGACGCCGATCAGCATCCGGACCCGGGACGCTGCCCCGATCGACTCGAAGGTGACCTACGTTCCCGCCACCCTGCAGATCGAGGGAGCCGACACGGCGGTCGCCACCGACATCCGCGGCCGCGGCAACAGCACCTGGGAATTGATGCCCAAGAAGCCCTATCGCCTCAAGCTGGGCAAGAAGGCGGCGCTGCTCGGCCTGCCGGCCAGCAAGAACTGGGCGCTGCTTGCCAACTACGCGGACAAGACGCTGATGCGCAACGCCCTCGCCGCCTGCCTCAGCCGCATGCTCGGCATGGACTACACGCCGGGGCAACGCTACGTGGAGCTGACCCTCAATGGCGACTACGTGGGGGTCTATCAATTGAGCGAACTGGTCGAGGTGGCCGACACGCGGGTGAACATCGGCGAGCCGGCCACCGAGGCGGTCGACCCCGGCATGGGCTTCCTGCTCGAGATCGATGGGCGGCTCGATGAAGTCCTCTGGTACTACAGCCAGGCCGGCGTGCCGTACACCGTGAAGTCCGACATGACCCCTGCGCAGATGCCGAACCTCGTGTCCTTCGTCGACCGCATGGAGGGGGAGTTGTACAGCACCAGCTTCAAGGATCCGCAGGCCGGCTATGACGCCCACCTCGATGCCGACTCGCTCATCGACCTGTACCTGATCAACGAACTCTTCCGCAACAACGACGGCTTCAACTCCAGCACCTTTGCCTATCGTCCGCGCGACGGCCGGCTGCACTTCGGCCCCGTGTGGGACTTCGACATCGCGGCGGGCAACATCAACTACAACGGCAACGACGCCATCGAAGGCTGGTGGACGCGCCACCAGAACCCCTACTTCCAGCGACTGCTGCAGGACGAGCAGTTCCAGCGCCACATGCAGGTCCGGTGGCGCTATCTCGCCGGGCGGCTGCCGGACCTTGGCGACTTCGCCTTCGCGACGGCTGCCACCCTGGCCGAGCCGCAAGCCCGCAACTTCACGCGCTGGCCCATCCTCGACACCTGGGTCTGGCCCAACGCCGTGGTGAAGGGCTCCTATGCCGGAGAACTCAGATACCTGGTCGACTGGCTCAGCGGCCGCGCCGGATGGATGAACGTCCAGCTCGACAACGCGCCGTAGTCGCTTTCTTCACCGACGCGGCGGCGCCAGGTGCCCCAGCGGCAACGCGCTGCTGGCCTTCACCTCGCCGAGCGAGAAACTGGTGTGCAGGTCCTTGACGTTCGGCAGGTTCATCAAATGCTCGCGCGCGAAGGTTGAAAAGGTGTCGAGGTCCTGCGCCACCACCTGCAACTCGAAGGTGCCGGTGCCGCTGATGTAGTGGCACGACACCACTTCGGGCAACTTGCGGATCGCCTCCTCCAGCTTTCGCGTGGCGTCGCCCTGCACCCGTTCGGCGTCGACGCGCACGAAAGCGAGCACGCCCAGCCCGATCATGTGGCGGTCGATCTCGGCGTGATAGCCCTTGATGAAACCGGCCTCCTCCAGCGCCCGCACGCGGCGCCAGCACGGCGCAGCGGACAGGCCGACGCGCAATGCCAGCTCGGCATTGGTGAGCCGTCCATCGGCCTGCAGTTCTTGCAGTATCGCAAGGTCAAACTTGTCAATGCTTTCCATAGACTGGCATTTTAAGAAAGATCCTTTCTGGGACGCGGGTTTTCGAGGCAAAGAACGCAAACACCTGTCAGAGGCGCAGGCATACACTTTGCGTCACTATTGGGGAGCGCCCTACCAGGGTTCAAAACACCTTTTCAGCCACGCCCACAAGGCAAAGCCACCGGAGACCGACACATGAACGCCCCGCTGCCAGAGCACATCCGCAAGGCCCTCGAGACCGTCACGCTCGACGACAAATATTCTTTGGATTACGGCCGCGCCTTCATGAGCGGCGTCCAGGCCCTGGTCAAGCTGCCGATGCTGCAGCGCCTGCGCGACCAGCAGAACGGCAAGAACACAGCCGGCTTCATCAGCGGCTACCGCGGATCTCCGCTCGGCGGCTATGACCAGGCGCTGTGGAAGGCCAGCAAGTACCTGAAGGCGCAGAACATCGTCTTCCAGCCCGGCGTGAACGAGGAGTTGGCGGCCACGGCGCTGTGGGGCACGCAGCAACTGGGCTTCTCGCCCCAGGGCACCAACAAGTTCGACGGCGTCTTCGGCATCTGGTACGGCAAGGGCCCGGGCGTGGACCGCTGCTCCGACGTGTTCAAGCACGCCAACATGGCCGGCACCACCGAATTCGGCGGCGTGATCGCGGTGGCGGGCGACGACCACATCTCCAAGAGCAGCACGGCCGCGCACCAGAGCGACCACATCTTCAAGGCCTGCGGCACGCCGGTGTTCTTCCCGACCAACGTGCAGGAGATCCTCGACCTCGGCATCCACGCCTTCGCGCTGAGCCGCTTCTCGGGCGTGTGGTCGGGCATGAAGACGATCCAGGAAATCGTCGAGTCCAGCGCCACAGCGATGATCGACCCGGAGCGCGTCGAGATCATCACGCCCACCGATTTCCAGATGCCGCCCGGCGGCCTGCACATCCGCTGGCCTGATCACGCGCTGGAGCAGGAAGCGCGCCTGATGCACTACAAGTGGTACGCCGCGCTGGCCTACATCCGCGCCAACCGGCTCAACCACAACGTCATCCAGGGGCCGAACGACCGCTTCGGCATCATGGCCAGCGGCAAGGCCTTCAACGACACGCGCCAGGCGCTGATCGACCTCGGCCTCGATGACGCCGCCTGCCGCCAGCTCGGCATCCGCCTGCACAAGGTCGCCGTCGTGTGGCCGCTGGAGGCGCAACTCACGCGCGACTTCGCGACCGGCCTGCAGGAGATCCTGGTGGTCGAGGAGAAGCGCCAGGTGATCGAGTACCAACTCAAGGAAGAGCTCTACAACTGGCGCTCGGACGTGCGCCCCAACGTGGTCGGCAAGTTCGACGAGGGCGAAGTGCATGCGGCCGAGGGCTATTCGGGCGGCGAATGGTCGATGCCCAACCCCACCGCGCACACGCTGCTGCGCGCCAATGCCGACCTGAACCCCGCAATGATCGCCAAGGCGATCGCGCAGCGCCTGAAGAAGACCGGCCTGCTCGCGAAGGCAGGCGCCGACATGGTCGCGCGCATCGACGCGCAGCTCGCGATCCTCGAGGCGAAAGAGCGCTCGATGGACGTGCTGCAGGTCGGCGGTGTGAAGGATGGCCGCCAGCCCTGGTTCTGCTCGGGCTGCCCCCACAACACCAGCACCGTCGTGCCTGAGGGCTCGCGCGCCATGGGCGGCATCGGCTGCCACTTCATGGCCACCTGGATGGACCGCTCCACCATCGGCTTCACGCAGATGGGCGGCGAGGGCGTGCCATGGGTCGGCCAGCAGCCCTTCACGACCGACCAGCACATCTTCGCCAACCTGGGCGACGGCACCTACTTCCACAGCGGCCTGCTCGCCATCCGCCAGAGCATCGCGGCCGGCGTGAACATCACCTACAAGATCCTCTACAACGACGCCGTCGCCATGACCGGCGGCCAGCAGGTGGGAGAACGACCCGAGGGCCATTCGGTGCTGCAGATCGCCGAGAGCATGCATGCCGAGGGCGCGAAGAAGGTCGTCATCGTCACCGACGAACCCGAGAAGTACCAGGGCGTGAGCGTGCCTGGCGACCACGTCGAGATCAAGCATCGCGACCTGCTCGACGACATCCAGCGCGAGTTCCGCGAGATGAAGGGCACCACGGTCATCATCTACGACCAGACCTGCGCCACCGAGAAGCGCCGCCGCCGCAAGCGGGGCACGGCTGTCGACCCGGCCAAGCGCGTCGTCATCAACGAGCTGGTCTGCGAAGGGTGCGGCGACTGCAGCGTGCAGAGCAATTGCCTCAGCGTGGAGCCGCTGGAGACCGAGTTCGGCCGCAAGCGCACCATCAACCAGAGCACCTGCAACAAGGACATGAGCTGCCTCAAGGGCTTCTGCCCGAGCTTCGTCACCGTCGAAGGCGGCCAGCTCAAGAAGAAGTCGAAGGGCAAGGCCAACTCGCCATTCGAAATGGGCGAGATGCCCGAGCCCGCGGTCCCGACGCTGGCGCGCGACCAGGTGTGGGGCGTGGTGGTGGCCGGCGTCGGCGGTACCGGCGTCATCACCATCGGCCAGCTGCTCGGCATGGCGACGCACATCGAAGGCAAGGGCATCGTCACGCAGGATGCCGCGGGCCTGGCGCAGAAGGGCGGCGCGACTTGGAGCCATGTGTTGATCGGTGAATCGCAGGACGCGATCCGCACGACGCGCGTGGGCACGGCCGCGGCCGACCTCATCCTGGCGGCCGATCCGCTGGTGGCCGTCAACGGCGAGACGCTGGCCCGCATGCGCGAAGGACGCACGCATGTCGCGCTCAACAGCCACAGCGCGCCGACGGCGGCATTCGTGCGCAACGCCAACTGGCAGAACCCGCAGGACGATTGCGCCAACGAAATCGCGCGCGCGGTCGGCGCCGAGGGCGTCGCCAGCTTCGATGCCGACGCCACCGCCGTGGCGCTGATGGGCGACAGCCTTTATGCCAACCCGATGCTGCTCGGCTTCGCCTGGCAAAAGGGCTGGGTGCCGCTGGAGCATGAATCGCTGATGCGGGCGATCGAGTTGAACGCGGTGGCGGTCGAGAACAACAAGACCGCTTTCGAATGGGGTCGCCGCGCCGCGCACAGCCCTGTCGCCGTGCAAAAGCTCGTGACGCCTGGCCAGGTGATTGAGTTCAAGAAGCGAGAAACGGTCGAAAGCCTGGTGAAGCGCCGCGTCGAGTTCCTGACGGCCTACCAGAACGCTGCTTATGCGGAGCAATACAAGGCCTTCGTCGGCCGGGTGCAGCAGGTCGAGACCGCGCGGGTCGGCAAGAACACCCTGACCGAAGCCGTGGCGCGCTACCTCTTCAAGCTGATGGCTTACAAGGACGAGTACGAGGTCGCCCGCCTGCACACCGACCGCAGCTTCCTCGATCGTGTCGAAGGCATGTTCGAGGGCGACTTCAAGCTCAACTACCACTTGGCGCCGCCGCTCATTGCGAAGAAGAACTCGAAGGGCGAACTGCAGAAGCAGAAATTCGGCCCCGGCATGCTGACCGGCTTCAAGTTGCTGGCCAAATTGAAGAGCCTGCGCGGCACGGCGCTCGACATCTTCGGCCGTACCGAGGAGCGCAAGACCGAGCGTGCGCTGATCGGCGAATACAAGGCGAGCATCGAGGAAGTGATGTCCGGCCTGACCGCCGCCAACCACGCCACGGCGCTTGACATCGCCGCGCTGCCGGAGCAGATCCGCGGCTACGGCCATGTGAAGGACCGCAACCTGGCCGCGGCCCGCACGCGCTGGGCGGCGCTGATGACCCAGTGGCGCCAGCCGCAGGCGTCCCGCGCCGCGGCCTGAAACGAAGCCCAGCCGCGGATGCATCTGCCGCGCTACGGGCGCCCGCCAGAGGCAACTGCTCTTGCGGGCCGTCCGAGCTGGCGCCGGGCTGGCTTGCAGTCGCGTCCCTCAGCACCTGAGGGAGCGCATCCAGCGGCCCGTCAAAGCCGGTTCCGCGCGTGCCCACGAACAGGCATTGCCCGCCATCGCCTGAGTAGCAGCGCAACGGCCCCGCGCGCCACTTTCAAAGCCCCGTTCCCAGCGCCGGATTAGCCGGCGGCAGCGGTTGCACCCACGAATACAATGCCCGGTGCTTGCGCGCGGGCATGGGCCTGCGCCGCAGGGCCGCACCCCGCGGTCGCCGCGACTTGCTGCGGGCATCGCGCCTGCGTTCCTGACATCCCTCTGCTGGAGACTCCCTTGTTCATTTCCTCTGCCTTTGCCCAGACCGCTGCTGCTCCCGCACCTGCTTCTACCGGCGGCGATATGTTGTCTGCGTTCGGCGGCCTTCAATTGCCCATGATGATTGCAATCTTTGCCGTCTTCTACTTCGTCATCATCCGCCCGCAGCAGAAGCGCCAGAAGGAAGCCCGCGCCATGATCGAGGCGCTGGCCAAGGGCGATGAAGTCGTCACCGGCGGCGGCGTGCTCGGCAAGATCACGTCGATCAACGACCAGTACCTTGGTCTCGAAGTCGCCAATGGCGTCGAGATCAAGATCCAGCGCAGCGCCGTGGTCCAGGTGCTGCCCAAAGGCGCGATCAAGTAATCGCCGGCCGGGGACCGCCCGGCAACCCCTGCGCCACGCCGAACTTCCAACGCTCAACCTCCCGCCATGAATCGATATCCGGTCTGGAAGTACACCATCATCGTCATCGTGCTCCTGTTGGGGCTGATCTACGCACTTCCCAATTTCTTCGGCGAGGCGCCAGCCGTGCAGGTGTCGCCCGCCAAGTCGACCGCCAGGATCGATGCGTCGACCCAGGCCCGTGTCGAGGAGGCACTCAAGACGGCCGGCCTCAAGCCCGACCTGCTCACGATCGATGCCTCCGCCGTGCGCGTGCGTTTCGCCAGCACCGATGACCAGCTGAAGGCGCGTGACGCCCTGCAGCATGCCTTCGTGCCCAATGCGGAAGACCCGACCTACGTGGTCGCGTTGAACCTGGTGTCGCGCTCGCCGGGTTGGCTCACGGCGCTGCATGCCTACCCGATGTACCTCGGGCTGGACCTGCGCGGTGGCGTGGACTTCCTGCTGCAGGTGGACATGAAGGGCGTGCTCGACAAGCGCGCCGAGACCATCTCCGGCGATGTTCGTTCCGCGTTGCGCGACAAGAGCGTGCGTGGCGCGGCGGTCAGCCGCAATGGCCAGAGCGTGGAGGTGCGCGCCCGCGACACGACCGCACTGGAAGCCGCCAGGCGCCTGATCCAGGACCAGTACCCCGACCTCGTCACCACCGACAGGCGCGAGGGCGACGACTACCTGCTGGCCGCCACTTTCCGGCCCGAGGCCGCCGTCCGCATCCAGGGCGAGGCGCTCAAGCAGAACGTCACCACGCTGCACAACCGGATCAATGAACTCGGCGTGGCCGAGCCCGTGATCCAGCAACAGGGCATCGACCGCATCGTGGTGCAGTTGCCCGGCGTGCAGGACCCGACGCGGGCCAAGGACATCCTCGGGCGCACGGCCACGCTTGAAATGCGCATGGTCGACGAGAGCGCCGAGGCACGCGCTGCCAAGACCGGCGGCCCGGTGCCCTTCGGCTCCGAGAAATTTCCCGACGTCAGCGGCCAGCCGGTGATCGTCAAGAAGCAGGTGCTCGTCACCGGCGAAAACCTCACCGACGCGCGCGCCGGTCTCGACCAGCAGCAGAACCTGCCCAACGTGTCGCTCGACCTGGACGCCAAGGGCGGCCGCATCATGCGCGACACCAGCCGCGAGAACATCGGCAAGCTGATGGCCATCCTGCTGTTCGAGAAGGGCAAGGGGCAGGCGATTTCGGTCGCCACCATCCGCGGCGAGCTGGGCACGCACTTCAGCATCTCGGGCGCGATGAGCAGCGTCGATGCCAACAACCTGGCGCTGCTGCTGCGCGCCGGTTCGCTGGCCGCGCCCATGGAGATCATCCAGGAGCGCACCATCGGCCCAAGCCTGGGCGCCGACAACATCGCCAAAGGCTTCGACAGCGTGATGTACGGCTTTGCCGCGATCATGGTCTTCATGTGCATCTACTACGCGTTGTTCGGCGTGTTCTCGTCGATCGCGCTGGCGGTCAACCTGCTGTTGCTGGTGGCCGTGCTCTCCATCCTGCAGGCCACGCTTACCCTGCCCGGCATCGCGGCCATGGCGCTGGCCATCGGTGTCGCGATCGACTCCAACGTGCTGATCAACGAGCGCGTGCGCGAGGAACTGCGCAACGGCGCGGCACCGCAGGCGGCCATCCATGCCGGCTACGACCGCGCCTGGGGCACCATCCTCGACTCCAACGTGACCACGCTCATCGCCGGCATTGCCTTGCTGGCCTTCGGCTCGGGACCGGTGCGCGGTTTCGCGGTCGTGCACTGCATCGGTATCGTCACCTCGATGTTCTCTGCCGTGTTCTTCTCGCGCGGCCTGGTGAACTTCTGGTACGGACGCAAGAAGAAGCTCAAGACCGTCTCCATCGGCACCGTGTGGCGCCCCAAGACCGACGGCGTGGCCGTGGCCGAATAAGGAATCAAGATGGAGTTTTTCCGAATCCACAAGACGATCCCGTTCATGCGCCATGCGCTGGTGCTGAACGCGGTGTCCTTCATCACTTTCGCGCTGGCAGTGTTCTTCCTGTTCCACCGCGGCTTGCACCTGTCGGTGGAGTTCACCGGCGGCACGGTGATGGAGGTGGCCTACAAGCAATCGGCCGACGTCGGCAAGGTACGCGAGACCATCGCCAAGCTCGGCTACGCCGATGTGCAGGTGCAGAACTTCGGCACCTCGCGCGACGTGCAGATCCGCCTGCCGGTGCAAAAGGGCATGAGCTCGGCCCAGCAGAGCGAGCAGGTCATGGGCGCACTGAAGGCGAGCGACCCCGAGGTCGAGTTGCGCGGCAATGAATTCGTCGGCCCGCAGGTCGGCGACGAACTGACCACCAACGGGCTCAAGGCGCTCGGCATGGTGGTGGTCGGCATCATGATCTACCTGGCCTTCCGCTTCGAGTGGAAGTTCGCACTGGCGACGGTGCTGGCCAACATGCATGACGTGGTCATCATCCTGGGTTTCTTCGCCTTCTTCCAGTGGGAGTTTTCGCTGGCGGTGCTGGCGGCGGTGCTGGCGGTGCTGGGCTATTCGGTGAACGAATCGGTCGTGATCTTCGACCGCGTGCGCGAGAACTTCCGGCGCTACCGCAAGCTGAACACGCACGAGATCATCGACAACGCGATCACGTCCACCATCAGCCGGACCATCATCACCCACGGCTGCACGCAGCTGGTGGTGCTGTCGATGTTCTTCTTCGGCGGCCCGACGCTGCACTATTTCGCGCTGGCGCTGACCATCGGCATCTGCTTCGGCATCTATTCGTCGGCCTTCGTGGCGGCGGCCATCGCGATGTGGCTCGGTGTCAAGCGCGAGGACCTGGTCAAGGGTCCGGTCAAGCGCGATGGCGATCCGGACGATCCGAACGCCGGTGCCGTGGTGTGATTCAATTGCTGAAAATTGCGGGTTGGCGAGCATGCAACGGGTCTTGTGTCAAAAGGCTTCCCGATGCAAGCTCGGTGATCGCCAAAGTTCCCGAGCCGTCCTGATCTATTCATGAGCACCCAGCGGTCCCACGTCGCCTCCTTGCAGCTAGCCCGTGAGGCCCGCGAGCGTTTCGTGACCGCCACCGGCGGCGTGATCGCGCCGTCCGCGCATGCGATCCGGGAGCGCCTGACGTCGCTCTCGCAGGCCGTCGGCAATGCCCGCGAGATGCAGGAGCACCGAGACGACTTCCTGACCTTCCGGACCAAGGAATCGAACTGGGTTTCGCTGGCGCAGGACAGCTGGCGCAAGGCCTTGGCCCAAGTGGCCACCAGCACCGGCAATTCGCACAATTCCTTGTCCTCGCTCGAACTCATCGGCGACGAGGTGGTGGAAAACAACATCCTGTCCTCACGGCTGGCACTGGTGATCCAGGACAAGGCCAGCTTCGAGCTGAACGACCTGCGCCTGCGCATCCAGTACCTGGAAGGCACCACCGAACTCGATTCGAAGGATGTGCTGCGCCCCGAGTCGCTGGCCAAGATGCTGGTCGAGCAATGGCTGGCCGCCGGGCTCAGCCGCCAGCTCTGGACCAAGGTGCAGGAGGTTGTCCATACTCGTTTGCTGGAAGTGGTGGTCAGTGCTTATCACGACGCCAATGCATTCCTGATCTCCAAGGGCGTGATGCCCGAGATCGACCTCAAGAATTTCGTCAAGCGCACCGGCGCCGCGACCAACTCCGGTGCGCTCGGCGGCAGCTTCGCCCATGAAGCAGGCAGCCATGCGCACACGGGTGGCGGCGGATTTGGCGGCGGCGCAGCAGGCGGATTCGCTGGCGGCGTGCAAGGCGGTGGCGTGCAAGGTGGTGGCGTGCAAGGTGGTGGCCTGCAACGTGGGGGCGGAGGCGGCGGCTATGCCGGCGGCTTCGGCATTCCCCCCGGCAGCTTTGCGCCTGCGGCGATCGGCGTGGTGCAGGGCGGCGGCGCGGGTGGCGGCAATGGAAGCGGCGGCAGTTCCAGCGGTCGCGGCTATGGCGGCGCAGGCCTGCCCGGCATGGATGGCGCGGGTGGATCGCCCTTTTTTGTAGCGCGCCAGCGCGCCCAGGGCGTGCTGCTGAATCTGAAGCGCTTCGTCACGGCGCGCATCGGCGGTGAAACCGTGGCCCAGCGCGGCGGCGCGATGGGCGGCGGGGTCGGCGCCACTGGCGTGGGCGTCCGGTCGTCGGGCGGTGGCGGTGGTGGCGGCGGCGCCGGTGGTGTCGGCGGCGGGATGGCCGGCGGTGTCAGTGGCGGCGTCGGCGGCGCAGCCTTTGCCGCGGCCATCGCGGATGCGGAGGCGGCCTATCAGATTGCCGCATCGCAATACCTGCTGGCCGCCGACGAAGCGACGGCCGTGCAGCAGACCGCCGTCGACCTGCGCCGGCGCAGTGCCGAACTGAAGAAGAAAGCGCCGACCACCGCCGACAAGGCCACGGTCGAGATCGTGGCGCTGATGTTCCAGGCCATCCTGGCCGAAGAACGCATTCCGTTTTCGGCGCGCGTGTGGTTCGCGCGCCTGCAAATGCCCGTGCTGCGCGTGGCGATTGCCGAGCCCGAGTTCTTCGGCACGCTGCAGCATCCCGCGCGCATGCTGATCGACCGCATGGGCTCCTGCGTCATGGGCTTCGACGCGGCCGCCATCTCGGGCAGCGCGCTCGAAGGCGAAATCCGCCGCGTCGTTCAGGTCATCGAGCAATACCCGGAAACCGGCCAGCGGGTGTTCAAGCTGGTGTTCGACGAGTTCGTCGCATTCCTGAACAAGTACCTGACGCAGAGCGATGCCACCCAGCGCCTCATGAGCGTCGCGCAGCAGGTCGAGCAGAAGGAAACGATGGCGATCCAGTACACCATCGAGCTGCGCAAGATGCTCAACGACATGCCGGTGCGCGAGGAGATCCGCGAGTTCCTGTTCAAGGTCTGGGCCGAGGTGCTGGCCATCGCCGCGCTGCGCTACGGCGGGCAGGACGAACAGACCGTGACACTCAAGCGCGCGGCCTCCGAACTGGTCTGGGCCGCCAGCGCCAAGCCCAACCGCAACGACCGAACCCGCGTGATCCAGGATCTGCCGAAGCTGCTGCAGCGCCTGCGTGCCGGCATGACGCTGCTGGGCATCGTGGGCGAGCCGCAGGAAGTGCACATCAAGATCATCGGCGACACGCTGGCCGACGCCTTCATGTCGAAGACCGAAGCCATTCCCGCCGCGCAGATCGAAGCCATGGCCAAGCGCTTGGCCAACCTGGAAGACTTCGTCACCGACGAGGCGGGGGATGTCTCGGGTGAGCTGCCGATCGACGCCGGCAGCATCGAACTGTTGCTCGGCGTGGACGCCGCGTCGATCGAGGTCATTCCGAACGCGGGCACCAAGGTCAGCGAAGACATGCTGGCCTGGGCGCATGAGCTCCAGGTGGGCACCTGGTTCATGCTCGACCACAACGGCCATGTGAGCCAGGTTCAATTCGTCTGGCGCAGCGACCGCAAACAGCTGCACCTGTTCGCCGCGACCCACGGGCGCAACTTCCTGATCCAGGCCGGGCGACTCGCTTCCTACCTGCAAGCCGGCCTGCTGGTGCCGGCCGAAGAGGAAACGCTCACCGTGCGCGCCACGCGCGAAGCGTTGGCCAAGCTCGACGCGAACCCCGAACGCTTGCTGAACTAGAACCAGAGGCCACGACGGCCGCGAAACCGGCTTCGCGGGGCTGCGCGCGGGGGGGTGCTTCGCCGACCTCTGGCGCAGCAGCCTTTCGGCGCCTGCGGGCCCGCAACGCTCAATGCGCCACGCGCCCGGCGCGGGTTTCGCAGAGTTCGTCGAGCACCAGGGCGTCGGGCTCGATGCCGGTGCTCCAGTGCACCATCAGCACGATGATCTTCAACTCGTCGAGCGCCACCGGGTCACCCGGCGCCGCCATGGCGCGCTCGATGACGATCTCGCGCAAGCCGCCATCGAGCACCTTCGAGGCTTCGAGGAAGTTGATGAAGCCCAGGCATTCGGCGCCCAGGTGGTCCTGCTCGGCGCCCGAGTAGACGCGCATCGCGTAGGCCGATTGGGGCAGGGCGGCCTCATCCGGGGCGCGCAGGGTGACGGTGGCTGTGCTGCCGTCACCCTCGAACTTCAATTGGGCGCCCCGTGTGGCGAGGCTCAAACCGTCCAGCCATTGGAGCGCATCGCGGATCTCATCGTGGTCGAAGCCGTGGGCGCTGAGCTTGCGGCCCAGTTGCTCGGGTTCGGGGCACGCGTCGCCGCGCCAGTAGTTTTCATAGACGAATACGAGCACTTCGAACATGCCCCAATATAGCCCAGCCGCCCGAAATGGCGTATGAAATGTGTCATCCGGCGCCGAAGGGGCTTCGGCATGGGCTCATTTACGCCGAAGCGATGCGCTGGAACAGGCCGCCCGGGAGCCGCGCCACATGGCCGTCCAGTTCGAGTTCCAGGAGCTTGACCTGCAGGTCGGCCGCGCCCCAGCCGGTGCGCGCGGAGAGTGCGTCCAGGCTCACGGGATCGTGTCCGAGCGCTTCGAGCAGCGGGCTTTCAGGCGTTCCGGTGCCGGAGACCCCCGCAGATGCCGCGCCGGCGCCTGCCGAATCCATGGCCTCCGGGAAGCGCAGTTCCTCCAGGATGTCCTGCACCGATTCGACCAGCTTGGCCCCCTGCCGGATCAGCGCGTGGCAACCGCGGGATTGCGGCGCATGGATCGAACCCGGGATCGCGAACACTTCCTTGCCCTGCTCGACCGCCTGCCGCGCGGTGATCAGCGAGCCGGATTGCAACGCAGCCTCGACCACCAGCGTGCCTTGCGACAGCCCGGCGATGAGCCGGTTGCGCTTGGGGAAGTTCTGGGTGAGTGGCGGCGTGCCGAGCGGAAACTCGCTGACGAGCATGCCCTGCCCGACGATGCGGCGCGCCAGGTCGCGGTGGCGCGCGGGATAGACGCGGTCGAGTCCTGTGCCGACGAAGGCGATCGTCGCCAGCCGCTGTGCGCTGCCGGCAGCGTCCAGTGCACCTTGATGCGCCGCGCCATCGATGCCGAGTGCCAGGCCCGACACGACCACGATGTGCGCTTCACCCAGCGCCTGCGCAAAGGCTCGTGCATTTGAAAGCCCTTGCGGCGTCGGGTTGCGACTGCCCACCATCGCCAGGCTGCGATCGACCTGCGCCAGGTCGAACCCTGGGGCGCCCAGCGTGTAGAGCATCAAGGGTGGGTCGGGCATCTGCAGCAGCCCGGCCGGGTAGCCCGCATCGGCAAGGGTCAGCACCCGACGCGCGGCGCCGGTGGCGTCGCTGCCGTGCAGCCACTGCCATGTCTCCTCCACGAGGGCTTCGAGACCGGCGGGCGGTTGCAGGAGCGTGGCGACTGTGCCCGCAGGCCCGATCTGGCCGAGCGCGGCCGGGGTTTGCCGGAACACGTCGCCGGGCAACCCGAAGGCGCCCAGCAACTTGCGCGCGGTGATGTCGCCGACGCCCGGCGTGAGGGTCAGCCGCAGCCAGCCCGCGAGTTCTTCACGTTCCACTCCCTACCCACTCCCCTGTTGTTTTTCAGGGGTTGATGAGCAAATCCCCTGCCTTCGGAGTGTCGCTGATCTCGAGCACCAGGGCGTACGACACCTTTTCGAACGGACGGAACACCATCAGCAGCCCGATGCGTTCGTTCGGCAGCTTGAGCGTGTCCTTGTTGCCGTTGGTGCGGTCAACGATCGTCTCGCCATTCTTCAGGATGGCCAGCACGTTGCCGGTTTCGATGCCGTCGCGGGTGCCCTTGTTGATGGACACCACCTGGTTCTGCGCCGCGAACTGCACGGCGTTACCGTAGACGGAAATGATGCGGCCGTTGGTGATGGTGCCCGCGGGCGCACGCGGCGCGTAGCTCAGCAACTGGCGCGGTGGTTCGGGCAGCAGGCGGTCGCCGGCGCGGATTTCCTCCTTGGCGGCCACCACGTCGATGGTGGCAGGCACCACGTTGGTGACCTCCTTGCCATCCTGCATCATGGTTTCGGTCGTCTCGCTGCGCTGCAACTGGACCTTGCCGAGGTACTGCGCCTCGTAGCCGAGGATTTCGGCGGTGGCCGGGTCCTTCAGCGGCGTGGCATTGCGGAACACGCGGTACTGGTTGATCGGACCAGGCGTCTCGACCAAGGGCGCATTGGGTTCGCCGCGCGCGTAGGCCCGATCGCCGCGGGACAGCAGCACGTGGTTGTCGTTGCCGGCGACGATGCGTGGCGCGAACTTGACGGTGTCCTCGTCCACCACGATCGGCTCGGTGAGGAAGGGCTCGATCAGCGCCGTGTTCAGCGTCGGCAACGCCATGCCGGACAGCGATTCAGTGCGTGTGTGCGGCGACAGCTTGATCGTGCCCTCGGGCGCGCCGGTACCGCGGCGGGTGCTCAGGCGGGCGCGGCCGCCCGTCTTGTCGAGGTACAGCACCTGGCCCGGATAGATCAGGTGCGGGTTGCGGATGTCGTTGAGGTTCATGCCCCACAACTCCGGCCAGCGCCACGGCGTGCGCAGGTACATGCGCGAAATCGCCCAGAGCGTGTCGCCGCGCTTGACGGTGTATTCGTCCGGCGCGTTGGGCGCCAGTTCGCTCACCGGAATGCCGGTTTGCGCCGTCTGCTGGGCGGTGGCGCGTTGCGTCGGCGTGACCGGATAGGTTTGCGCCGAGGCCACCGTGGCAGAGCCGAACAGTGTCATGGCCGCGAGCGAGGCGATGGCCCCCAGGACCGGGCGGCGCCCGGCCCGCCCCCGCTGGGAGATTGAGTCGAGCTGGCAAAGCCACATCGACGCAAGAGTGGTCGGACGCAAGCCGGCGATGGTTCGGAATGTTTTCATGAGTTGGATGGTGTGCACACACTACCGCCACGAACAGCGGAAACGAATCCTCACAATTTGCAACGAATTTTGCGCTGAAGCCCTGGAGAGGGCAACGTTTATCCCTTTTGGTGTCCGCGAGGCGTCGCGGAATTGGCGAAAATAGCCACAACTTTCCCACGCTTTCATGGCCAAACGACCCATTCTGAGTTTTCCCGACAAACGTCTGCACACCATTGCGAAGCCGGTGCAGGGCGTGGACGCCCGCATCAAGACCTTGGTGGCCGACATGCTGGAAACCATGTACGACGCCCAGGGCATCGGCTTGGCGGCCACCCAGGTCGACGTCCACGAACGTCTTGTGGTGATTGACGTTTCGGAGGAGCGTAACGCCCCGCTGATATTGATCAACCCCGAAATCGTGTGGGCCAGTGACGAGAAAGTGATGAACGAAGAGGGCTGTTTGTCGGTCCCGGGCATCTACGACGGGGTCGAACGGTCCACCTCCGTGCGCTGCACGGCCCTCGACCTGGATGGCGAACCGCGCACGATCGAGGCCGACGGCCTGCTGGCGGTCTGCATCCAGCACGAACTCGACCACCTGCTGGGCAAGGTGTTCGTCGAATACCTGTCGCCGCTGAAACGCAACCGGATCAAGAGCAAGCTGCTGAAGCAACAACGCGAAGATCAGCGCGAAGGGCGGGGATGAGCATGCTTCGCTGTCGGCAGGGCCTGGCTGCGGGGCTGGCGGCGCTTGTTCTGGTGGGCAGCCTGACGGGATGCGCTGGCGAGCCGACCCGCCTTCCGCTCGACAGCACCCGGGCAGAGACGCTCCAGCGCCTGGGCCCGCCCACCGCGACGTATGCGCTCGCTGACGGCGGAGAGCGCTTGCAGTATTCGCGCGCGCCGGCTGGCTTCGAAGTCAACAACGTCGACCTGGACAAAGCCGGCCGGGTCGTGTCCATCCGGCAGGAACTCGACGAGGGCTTGTTCGGCAACACCATCCAGCCCGGCGCCTGGCGCGTGCCCGACGTGCTGCGCACCTACGGCCGGCCGTTCGAGATCAGCCGGGTGACTTCTTTCGATGGCGACGTCTGGACCTGGCGCTACAAGTGGCACAACACGATTCGCCTGCTGTACCTGTATGTGGATCCGCAAGGCGTGGTTGACCATTACAACGTCGGCGACGACCTGTCGCTCGAGCGCCGGATCCGCTGAACCTGCGAGCACCCCTTGAGAATTGTCTTTGCGGGCACTCCCGCCTTTGCCGCGACCGCGCTGGCCCGGCTCGACGTCGCCGGCGTTGAAATCGCCTTGGTGCTGACCCAGCCCGACCGTCCCGCAGGCCGCGGCCTCAAGTTGCAGGCCTCGCCGGTCAAGACGCTGGCCTTGCTGCGTGGGTGGCGCGTGGCGCAACCGCGCAGCCTGCGCCTGGACGGCAAGTACCCGGACGACGCGGCCGCCGCGCGCGAAGCCTTGCTGGCCGCCAACGCAGATGCGATGGTGGTGGCCGCCTACGGCCTGATCCTGCCGCAGTGGGTGCTCGACCTGCCACGGCTCGGCTGCCTCAACATCCATGCCAGCCTGCTGCCGCGCTGGCGCGGGGCCGCGCCGATCCATCGTGCGATCGAGGCCGGCGATGCGGAAACCGGCGTGACCATCATGCAGATGGACGCCGGGCTGGACACCGGCGACATGCTGCTGCGCGAGTCGCTCGCCATCGGCGACGACAGCACCGCGAAGCTGCACGACCGGCTGGCCGACATGGGTGGACGGCTTGTCGTCGACGCGTTGCGCCTGGCCGAAGCCGGCGGGTTGAAGCCGCAGCCCCAACCCGCCGAAGGCGTGACCTACGCCCACAAGGTCGAGAAACACGAAGCGAAGGTCGACTGGGGCCAGCCGGCCGAAGCGATCGTGCGCCGCATCCGCGCCTTCGACCCGTTTCCCGGTGCCACCGGCGAACTCAACGGCGAGATTGTCAAGCTGTGGGCGGCCCGCGTGGAGGCGGGGTCCACAGACGACCGGGCGCCCGGCACGATCCTGTCCGTCGCGCCTTCGGGCATTGCGGTCGCCGCGCGGGATTCGACCATCGTCCTCACCGAACTGCAGCGGCCCGGTGGCAAGCGCCTGCCGGCGGCGGAGTTCGTGCGCGGCTTCGGTGCGCAGCCGGGCCAGGTCTTCGGGCGCTGATCGTTGTTCTTCCTTCGCGCCGTCCGCAACCATCCGGCCTTCAAGGAAGGCGCCCGCCACATGGCGCCGCTGGCGCTCGGCATCTCGGCCTGGGGCCTGATGACGGGCGTGGCGATGGTGCAGTCGGGCATGAGCGTGTTCGAGGCGGTTGCCATGACGCTGCTGGTCTATGCGGGCAGTTCGCAGCTGGCGGCGATTCCCTTGCTCATGGCGGGCGCGCCGGGCTGGGTGATCCTGGCGACCGCCTTCTGCGTCAACCTGCGCTTCGTGGTGTTCAGCCTGCATCTGCGGCCCTACCTCATGCATTTGCCGCGCTGGCGCCGGCTGGTCAACGGCTACATGACGGCGGACCTCAGCTACGTGATGTTCACGCGGCGCTACCCGGAGCCCGCACAGGATGTGGCTGGGCGCGACGAGCAGGAGGCGTACCTGGCGGGCGGTTACTTCATCACGTGGGCGGCATGGATGGGACTGAGCCTGATCGGCGTGGCGCTCGCGAACTTCATTCCGCTGGCCTGGGGGCTGGGCTTCGCAGGTGTGTTGAGCCTGGTCGCCATCCTGTGCTCGATGGCGACCAGCAAGTTGCGCATGGTCGCGATCGGCATCGCCGGTGCGACCGCCGTGATGGCCTACAACCTGCCGCTCAAGCTCAACATCGTGGCCGGGATCGGCGTCGCGGTGTTGCTGTGCTTCTGGCTGGAAAAGCAGCTCGGGCTCGATCCGAACGAAGGGGATGAAAAATGACTGCAGCCGTCACCGACGGCTGGACGCTGCTGATCATCCTCGGTCTCGCAGCCATCAGCGTACTCACGCGCTGCTTCTTCTTCATCCTCGATCGGCCCTGGGGCTTGCCGCCCTGGGCGCATCGGGCGCTGCACTATGCGCCGGTGGCGGCGCTGGCGGCGGTGGTGATTCCCGAGATCGTGATGACGCAGGGCCACTCCATCGCGACGTGGCAGGACGCCCGGCTTTACGCCGCAGCTGCGGGTGCCGTGTACTACTTCAAGCGTCATGGCGTGCTTGGCACCATCGTGGCGGGCATGGTGGTCTACCTGCCGCTGCACCTGGGGTTGGGCTGGTAGCCAGGGGGCTGTCCCGCAGTGCGTCGAATTTGGGTGCGGCGTGCCAATCCGTACAGGTGCCGTCATGTCGCACTCCTAGAATCAACCGCATGAACGTCATCCGCTTTACCGACCTGTGCGCCCAAGGCAAAGTTGCCGGCCAGCGCGTTTTCATCCGTGCCGACCTCAACGTGCCCCAAGACGACACCGGCCGCATCACCGAGGACACCCGCATTCGCGCCTCCGTGCCATGCATCCAGCAGGCGCTGGCCGCAGGCGCAGCCGTCATGGTCACCTCGCACTTGGGCCGCCCGACCGAGGGCGAGTTCAAGCCCGAAGACTCCCTGGCGCCCGTCGCGGCGCGGCTGGCCGAACTCCTGGGCCGCGAGGTGCCGCTGGTGGCCAACTGGGTCGACGGCGTCGACGTCAAGCCGGGCAATGTCGTGCTGCTGGAGAACTGCCGCGTCAACAAGGGTGAGAAGAAGAACGACCCCGCGCTCGCGAAGAAGATGGCCGCGCTGTGCGACATCTACGTGAACGACGCCTTCGGCACCGCCCACCGAGCCGAAGGCACCACCTACGGCATCGCCGAGTACGCAAAGATCGCTTCGGCCGGCCCGCTGCTGGCGGCCGAGATCGACGCCATCACCCGCGCGCTGGCCACGCCCAAGCGGCCATTGGTCGCCATCGTTGCGGGCTCCAAGGTCAGCACCAAGCTCACCATCCTCAAGAGCCTGGCCGAGAAGGTCGACCAGCTCATCGTCGGCGGCGGCATCGCCAACACCTTCATGCTGGCGGCCGGCCTGCCGATCGGCAAGTCGCTCGCCGAGCCCGATCTGCTCGACCAGGCCAAGGCCGTCATCGAAGCCATGCGCGCGCGCGGCGCCGCCGTGCCGATCCCGGTCGACGTGGTCACGGCCAAGGCCTTCGCCGCCGATGCGCCCGCGACGGTCAAGGCCGCGACCGATGTGGCCGCCGACGACCTGATCCTCGACATCGGCCCGAAGACCGCCGCGCAACTGGCCGCGCAGTTGCGCGAAGCCGGCACCATCGTGTGGAACGGCCCGGTCGGCGTGTTCGAGTTCGATGCCTTCGCCAACGGCACCAAGGTCATTGCCGAAGCCATCGCGGCAAGCCCCGCGTTCTCCATCGCCGGCGGGGGCGACACGCTGGCCGCGATTGCCAAGTACGGCATCGAATCGAAGGTCGGCTACATCTCGACCGGCGGTGGCGCGTTCCTCGAGATCCTCGAGGGCAAGACGCTACCCGCGTTCGAGATCCTGACCCGGCGCGCCGCCGCACAGTGAGCAGCGCAAACTGACACCTGCGCGCTCGTTCCCAGGCGGCGCGGCTGAATTCCCAAACCACAACAACACTTCAGGAGACAAGCCCATGGATACCCCCGCCCGCCTTCCCCGTCACGCCACCAAGATCGTCGCCACCCTTGGCCCGGCTTCCAACACGCTGGAGCTGCTCGAACAGATGATCCTGAACAAGGTCAGCGTGGTGCGGCTGAACTTCAGCCACGGCACGGCGCAGGACCACATCGACCGCGCGGCCATGGTGCGCGAGGCCGCGCGCCGCACCGGCCGCGAGGTCGCGATCATGGCCGACCTGCAGGGCCCGAAGATCCGCGTCGGCAAGTTCGCCGAAGGCAAGGTCTGGCTGGAGCCCGGCGCGAAGTTCGTGCTGGACGCGGCACGCACCGAACCCGGGGACATCAACGGCGTCGGCCTCGACTACAAGGACCTGCCGCGCGACGTGAAGGCCGGCGACAGGCTGCTGCTGAACGACGGCCTGATCGTGCTGACGGTCGATGCGGTCAAGGGCGAGACCGTGCTGACCACGGTCAAGCTCGGCGGCGAGCTGTCCAACAACAAGGGCATCAACAAGCAGGGCGGCGGCCTCACCGCGCCGGCCCTGACCGGCAAGGACATGGAGGACATCAAGACCGCGATGAGCTTCAAGGCCGACTACGTGGCGGTGAGTTTTCCGAAGAACGCGACCGACATGGAAATGGCGCGCCAGCTCTGCAACGTGGCCGCGGCGGAGCATGGCCACAAGCCGGGCCTCATCGCCAAGATCGAGCGCGCCGAGGCGATCCCCAAGCTGGAAGAGATCATCCGCGCCAGCGACGGCATCATGGTGGCGCGCGGCGACCTGGCCGTGGAAGTGGGCAACGCGGCCGTGCCGGCGCTGCAGAAGAAGATGATCCGCATGGCGCGCGAGATGGACCGCGTGGTCATCACCGCCACGCAGATGATGGAGTCGATGATCACCAACCCGGTGCCCACCCGCGCCGAGGTCAGCGACGTGGCCAACGCCGTGCTCGACGGCACCGACGCCGTGATGCTCTCGGCCGAGACCGCCTCGGGCCGCTACCCGCTCGAGACGGTGCAGGAAATGAGCCGCATCTGCGAAGCCGCCGAAGCGGCCGAGGACAAGACGCTCGACACCGACTTCAGTGGCCACACCTACAACCGCATCGACCAGTCGATCGCGATGGGCGCGCTGTTCACGGCGCACCACCTGGGCGCCAAGGCGATCGTCGCGATGACCGAATCGGGCTCGACGCCGCTGTGGATGAGCCGGCATGCCGCGCACATCCCGGTCTACGCATTGACCTCGCGCCTCGCCACGCAACGCAAGATGGCGCTCTACCGCAACGTGCGCCCGCTGCTGATGGATTCGCAAAGCGACCGCGACACCGCCCTGGACCAGGCCGAGGCGCACCTGAAGAAGCGCGGCATCGTGCAGAGCGGCGACGTGTACGCGATCACCTGCGGCGAGCCGATGGGCGCGCCCGGCGGCACCAACATGCTGAAGATCTGCCGGGCCACCTGATCGGGGCGTGAGGGGCCGGATGATTGCACTCGATCACCCGACTCATTCAGGCTGCGGCCCGGACTCGCGAATCCATGTCGCGCTGTCCGGCGTATTGAAGCCATGACTCACGCCCCCTTCGTGCGCCGTGCCGCGTTGTTCGTTGCCGCCATTGGCGCCGCGCTGCTGTCGGCCTGCTCGCCCGCCAGGCTGCTGGACCGAGCAGTGCCGCAGGACACCTACGATTTCAAGGGCGACGTGGCCTATGGTCCGGCGCCGCGACAGAGGCTGGACGTGTTCCGGCCGCTGCCAGCCGCATTGCCGGCAGCGGGGCGACGGCCCCTCGTGGTGTTCTTCTTCGGCGGCGCCTGGACCACCGGCGACCGGGCCGGCTTCCGCTTCGTCGGCGAAGCGCTGGCGTCGCGCGGGGCGGTGGTTGTGCTGCCCGACTACGGGCTGTCGCCCGCGTTCAGGTATCCCGTGTTCGTGCAGGACAGCGCGCTAGCCGTCAAATGGGCGCTCGACAACGCGGCGCGCCTCGGCGCCGATCCGAAGCAGGTCTATGTGATGGGCCACAGCGCGGGCGGTTACAACGCGGCGATGGTGGCGCTGGACGATCGCTGGCTCGGCGCGGTCGGCGCGAGCCCGAAGCAACTCGCCGGCTGGATCGGCCTGGCCGGCCCCTACGATTTCCTGCCCATCGAGAACCCCGACGCCAGGATCGCCTTCGACTGGCCCGCCACGCAGCCCGAGTCGCAGCCCATTGGCCATGTCTCGGCCGCGGCGCCACGCACGTTGCTCATGGCGGTGAGCAAGGACACGCTGGTCAATCCGGTCCGCAACACCCGGCAAATGGCCGAGCGGCTGCGCGCCGCGGGCGTCGACGTAGAGGTGCGCGAGTTCGACAACCTGGGCCACGTGACACTGATTGCCGCGGTTGCGAAGCCGCTCCGGTGGCTGGGTGGCCCGGTTCTGCCGCCGATCGTGAAATTCCTCGGGTTGCCGTAGGCGCACATCGACGCGTGTGTGGTCAATGCCCGCCGCTGCGCCGGGAGGGCGTCGATAGAATCAGCGGCTGTACTTTTTCCTTATCCCCCTAACACATATCGCGAGGCAACCCCATGGCACTTGTATCGATGCGCGAGCTGCTGGACCACGCAGCCGCTAACGGCTACGGCATTCCGGCATTCAACGTCAACAACCTCGAGCAGGTCCAGGCCGTCATGGAAGCGGCCAAGGAAGTCGGCGCTCCCGTCATCCTGCAAGCCAGCGCCGGCGCCCGCAAATACGCTGGCGAGGCGTTCATCAAGCACCTGATCCAGGCGGCCATCGAGGCCTACCCCACCGTACCGCTGGTCATGCACCAGGACCACGGCCAGAGCCCCGAGGTCTGCAAGGGCGCCATCGACCTGGGCTTCAGCTCGGTGATGATGGACGGCTCGCTCGAAGCCGACGGCAAGACCATCGCCAGCTACGAATACAACGTCGAGACCACCAAGAAGGTGTCCGACATGGCGCACCGCGTGGGCGTGACCGTCGAAGGTGAACTCGGCTGCCTCGGCTCGCTGGAAACCATGAAGGGCGACAAGGAAGACGGCCACGGCACCGACGCCACCATGACGCGCGAGCAACTCCTGACCGACCCCGAGCAGGCGGCCGACTTCGTCAAGCGCACGCAGATCGACGCGCTGGCCATCGCCATCGGTACCAGCCATGGCGCCTACAAGTTCACGCGCAAGCCCACTGGCGACATCCTGGCAATCGACCGCATCAAGGAAATCCACCGCCGCATTCCCAACACCCACCTGGTGATGCACGGTTCGTCGAGCGTGCCGCAGGACCTGCTGGCGATCATCCGCCAGTACGGCGGCGCGATGAAGGAGACCTTCGGCGTGCCGGTCGAGGAAATCCAGGAAGCCATCAAGCACGGCGTGCGCAAGATCAACATCGACACCGACATCCGCCTGGCCATGACTGCCGCGGTGCGCAAGTTCCTGTTCGAGAATCCCGAGAAGTTCGACGCCCGTGAATGGCTCAAGCCCGCGCGCGAAGCCGCCAGGCAGATCTGCAAGCAACGCTACATCGAGTTCGGCTGCGAAGGCCAGGGCGCGAAGATCAAGGGCGACAACCTGCAGATCGTCGCCGCCCGGTACGCCAAGGGGGAACTCGCGCAAGCGGTGGTCTGATCCCCGCCCGGACGCGATGCAGGCCACCGTTCGCGGTGGCTTTTTTCTGCGCGCACAATCGACACCCCCCGCTTCGTTTTCCATATCGCTACCAGCCCATGACGACCGTCCACACGTCCTCCATCAAGAGCCTGCCCCTGCTTGCGCGCGGCAAGGTGCGCGACAACTACACCGTCGGCGACGATCGCATCCTGATGGTGGCGAGCGACCGGCTGAGCGCCTTCGACGTGATCATGGGCGAGCCGATCCCCGGCAAGGGCGAGATCCTCACGCAGATGGCGCTGTGGTGGTTCGACCGCCTCGGCCACATCTGCCCGAACCACCTGACCGGCGATGCGCCCGAGAGCGCCGTCCAGCCCGACGAAGTGGCGCAGGTCACGGGCCGCTCGATGCTCGTCAAGCGCCTGAAGCCGATCCCGGTCGAGGCCGTGGTGCGCGGCTACCTGGCCGGCAGCGGCTGGAAGGAATATCAAGAGAACCGTGCCGTCTGCGGCGTGCCGCTGCCCGAAGGCCTCACCAACGCAAGCAAGCTGCCGTTGCCGATCTTCACGCCTGCGGCCAAGGCGGCGGCCGGCGAACATGACGAGAACATCAGCTATGACCGCGTGGTGGAAATCGTCGGCCCCGCGCTGGCCCAGCAGATCCGCGAGACCAGCATCCAGCTCTACGAGACCGCCGCCGAGATCGCGCTGGGCCAGGGGATGATCATTGCCGACACCAAGTTCGAGTTCGGCCTCGACGAAGCCGGCACGCTGGTGCTGATGGACGAGGTGCTGACGCCCGACAGCTCGCGCTACTGGCCCGTCGAAGGCTACGAGGAGGCGCTGCGCACGGGCGCGAATCCGCCAAGCTACGACAAGCAGTTCGTGCGCGACTGGCTGGAGGCCACCAAGATCAACGGCAAGCCCTGGGACAAGACGCCGCCCGCGCCGCGACTGCCTGCCGACGTGATCCAGAAGACCGCCGCCAAGTACCGCGAGGCTCTGGAGCGGCTGACCGGATAAGCCAACAGTTTCCGGCCGCCGAGTCAATGTGAATAAGTCACAAATGCTGCGGCAATAGTCCCCACCTGCCAGCGTACAGAATCCGCAAACTCTTCTCATCCCAACGATTGAGGAGAGCGAAATGAATCTGGCAACCCAACCGCAGACCTGGACCTCTTACAGCCCCGCGAGCATGCCGCCGCCGGAAGCCTTGCATGCGGGCATGCTGGCCCGCGTGCTCGACGAAATCGACCACGGGCTGATGTTGGTGGACCTCACCGGGCGCATCCTGCACGCAAACCATCCGGCGCTGCGCGAACTCGCAGCGCAGCGCACCTTGCGCAATGTCGACGGCATGCTCAATGCTGCGCAGAACGGTTGGCAAACCCCGATCCGCCAGGCGTTGAAGGATGCGGAGCGCGGCTGCCGCAGCATCGTCGAACTGGAGCACGCGACCGAGCCACTGTCGCTCGCCTTCATTCCGCTGGGCCCGCGCGACACCGGCGCCGACGTCGACACCGTGCTCATCATGTGCAGCCGCTCGGCGGGCTGCGAGACCATCACCATGCAGATGTTCGCGCGCGCCAAGCAACTCACCCGCGCCGAGCAGAACGTGCTGGCCCAGCTCTGCGCCGGGCATGGCGCCGAGGAAATCGCGTGCCTTCAGGGCATCTGCCTGTCGACCGTGCGCACCCATATCAAGAACGTGCGGCAGAAGACCGGCAGCGGCAGCATCCGCGAGGTCGTGCACCGCGTCTCGCGCATGCCGCAGGTGGTATCGGCCCTGCGCATGCACGTGAACTGAGAAGGTGCGAATCTTTCTACTGCGGCCGCCGATCTCGGGTCTGCGGTGCTCACTGCACGTGAGTGCAGTTCCGCTCCTCAACCCGACCTCGGCGCCCTCGCTACGAAATCTTCACACCTTCTGAGCCCGCGGGGGACCAAGTCGAGATGGCAGGGCCATCTACTTGAGAGTCCACCCCGATGCGCCTGCGAAGCCATCGCAAGAGGGAAATCGACAAGCGGTCTGGCGAGCACGCAAGGAGCGGCTCGCCGAGGTCGGCCCTATATATTCGGTGGATGCCGCCGTCCGCCTCCGAATCGCATGCCGACTCGACTTCCATCCTGCCTTCCCACGTGCTCAAGCTGGCCGCCCTGGGCGTGCAGCGCCGCTACCGGACGCATGCGGTGCTGATCAACGAGGGCGATCGGGGCGATGCGATCTACGTCGTGCTCGCCGGTCGGTTGCGTGCCTTCGTTTCCGATTCGCGCGGACGCGAGGCCACGCTCAGTCACCATGGTCCGGGCGAGTACGTGGGAGAGATGTCGCTCGATGGCGGCCTGCGTTCAGCCAGCGTGCAGGCGGTGGAGCCGACGCTCTGCGCCGTGGTCACGCGCGAGACCGTGCTGCGCCACATCGCGGCCGAGCCGGAGTTCGCGATGGGCCTGATCCTGCGCCTGATCCGTCGCGCCCGCCTGGCCACCGAAAGCGCCCGCAGCATGGCGCTGCTCGACGTGTACACCCGCCTCAAGCTGCTGCTGGAGCAACGCGCGCAGGTACAAGCCGACGGCACGCTGGTGGTCGGCCGCCTCACGCACCAGACCATCGCCAGCGAGATCGGCTGCTCCCGCGAAATGGTGAGCCGCCTCCTGATGGACCTCAAGCGCGGCGACTACCTGCTCGATGAACGAAGCACCCTGACCATACTCAAGCCGCTGCCCGCGCGCTGGTAGGGCTGTGCAAGCCTGAGGTGCTCAAACATTGTGAAAGCTGCGCCTCCTTCACAGTTCGGTGCGGCGAGCCAGGCAGAGTCCAACCTCATCGACTTCAGCAGTGACGGCAGCATGGACGCCTGGACCGCTCCGCCGGCGCCTTCCGGCAGCAGTGTCGCCGGCCAAGCCGGTGCGCGCTTCAACGACGGAGCCCGCCCTCCCACGTCAAGGCGGCGGTGCCGTCCGCAGGCCGAGGTCCAACACCGCCAGAGGCATCGAGCGCCCATCGAGCAGCGTGAGTTGGCCGCCCTTGACGGTGTAGCCGGCGGTCGCTTCGAGCGCGGCCAGGAAGCGTCCTTCCAGCCTGGATCGGTCGGCGTCGATGCAGGCCTTGCGGGTCGAGGCGAGCGGCCCGATGCGCAGCGCATTGCCGCCGCGCCTGTAGCCGCCCGAGAGGTTGTTGCAGCCGCCGCTGCCGCTGACCCGCTGCGTGCCGGCGTCGAATTGGATGGTGGGGTCGATTTTCGGATCTGCACCGAACATCACCTGTTGGCCATCGAGTTGTGTCAGCCGCCAGGGCGTGCCTTCCAGAGGCTCGTCGAGGCTCACGCTGGAGCAGGCCGAGAGCGCGGCCAATGCGATTCCGGCGCAGGCGAGGCGCGCCGCGCTGCGTAGCCGAGAGGCGGCCGAAGGGGCCGGAGCCTGCGATGGGATTGAGGCCATGTTGCGTGCGCCGTCCAGGGGCGAATCAGCTCAGGACGACGCTGCTCAGGCGGCGCCGGTACGTCGACACGGTCGGGTCGGCGGGCGGGATCTGCCCGTCGGCGACCTTGACTTTCGGCGGCTCGATGATTTCGAGGATGGCCACGTAGGTCTTGCGCGCCAGCTCCTCGCTCCAGCCCTTGTCGCGCATGAGGATCTCCAGCAGTTCGTCCATCGCGTCGGTCCATTGCTGGGCGGCCATCAGCAGGCGGGCGCGGTCGAAGCGGGCGGGGAAATCGCGCTTGGCGACGGCGATCTTTGCGTCGAGGTCGGCCAGCGCGGGCGCGGCGCCGGTCGGCGGGCTCGCGAAGTCGACGGCGTCCATCCAGCGCTGCAGCGCGTCGAAGCGGCGCACCAGCGAGACCTTGCTGATGACTGGCGCGAAAGCCACCTTCGCATCGTCGTCGCGGCCCTCCTGCAGCAGCAGCTTGATGTAGTCGAAGCGCGCGTCGTCGTTGGACGGGTCGGTGGCCACCGCGTGCTGCAGTTTTTCGAGCGCGCCCTCGGTGTCGCCTTCGGCCAGCGCGTCCAGCGCGGCTTCTTCCTGCGCGGCGGCTTCGAGCTCCTCGGCGGCGGGCACGTGCTTGTCGAGGAAGGTGCGGATGTCCGCGGCGGGAATGGCGCCGACGAAGCCGTCCACCGGCTGGCCGCCCTTGAACATCACGCAGAACGGGATGCTGCGCACGCCGAACATCTGGCTGAGCTGCTGCGAGATCTGCGGCACCTTGTCGGCGTCGAGCTTGGCCAGCATGAAGCGGCCGGCGTATTCGACCTCGAGTTGTTCGAGCACGGGCCCGAGCTGCTTGCAAGGGCCGCACCATTCGGCCCAGATGTCCAGCAGCACGGGTACGGCCATCGAGCCATCGATGAGCTCGGTCTGAAAGTTGTCCAGGGTGATGTCGATCATCGGGAAAGGTGGGTCAAACGTAAAATTGCAACCATGAACCAAGCAATCCAGGTCGGTGTGGTGATGGGCTCGAACTCCGACTGGGAGACGATGCGCCACGCCGTCGAGATTCTCCAGCAATTCGGCATTGCGCACGAAGCGCAAGTGGTCTCTGCCCATCGCATGCCCGACCAACTCTTCGCCTACGCCGAGAACGCAGCCCCGCGCGGCCTCGCCGCCATCATCGCAGGCGCGGGCGGCGCGGCCCACCTGCCGGGCATGCTCGCGTCCAAGACGACGGTGCCGGTGCTCGGCGTGCCGGTCGCCAGCCGGCACCTGCAGGGTGTCGATTCGCTCTACAGCATCGTGCAGATGCCCAAGGGCGTGCCGGTCGCCACCTTCGCCATCGGCAATGCGGGCGCGGCCAACGCGGCGCTGTTCGCGGTGGCCATGCTGGCCGTGAACAACCCGCGCCTGCGGACCCAGCTCGACACCTTCCGCGCAGCGCAGACGGCCACGGCGCAAGCCATGACCTTGCCGCCGCCGGGCGCGGATGCCGCGTCGCCCGGCGCCGCAGCCCCGCTCTTCTCGCCGCAAGGCGGGGGCGCGCTGTGAGCGTGGCGCGCGAGAACGGCGCACCCATTCTTCCCGGCGCCACGCTCGGCGTGATGGGCGGCGGGCAGCTCGGCCGCATGTTCGTGCACGAGGCGCAGCGCATGGGCTACGCCACGGCGGTGCTGGACCCGGACCCGGACAGCCCGGCTGGGCAAGTCAGCCACCACCACGTCTCTTCCGGCTATGCGGATGTCGACGGCCTGGCGCGGTTGGCCGGCCTGGCGGACGCCATCACCACCGAATTCGAGAACGTGCCCGCGCCTTCGCTGCAGCACCTCGCCGTGGCGCGGCCCGTTTCCCCGGCCGCGGCGTCCGTGGCGATTGCGCAGGACCGCATCCGCGAGAAGTCGCACTTTATCCGCTGCGGCGTGAGCTGTGCGCCGCATGCGGTGCTTCAGGACCAGGCCGACCTGGCCACCGTCGGCGACGAACTGCTGCCCGGCATCCTGAAGACCGCGCGCCTCGGCTACGACGGCAAGGGCCAGCAGCGTGTGCGCACGCGCGACGAGTTGGCCGCGGCATGGCAGGCCGCTGGCGGCGTCGCCTGCGTGCTCGAAAAGATGCTGCCGCTGGACTTCGAATGCTCGGTGATCGTGGCGCGCGGCCGCGATGGCCTGATGGTGCACCTGCCGCCGCAGCGCAACCTGCACCGCGACGGCATCCTCGCGGTGACCGAGGTCCATGAATACAGCATGCCCGCCGACGTGGCGCAGCAGGCCACGGCCGCGGCCCGCTCGATCGCGGAGGGCCTCGAATACGTCGGCGTGCTGTGCGTCGAGTTCTTCGTGCTGATGGACGGCACCCTGGTCGTCAACGAAATGGCACCGCGGCCCCACAACAGCGGCCACTGGAGCATGGACGCGAGCGACATCTCGCAGTTCGAGCTGCAGGTACGCACGCTGGCCGGCCTGCCGCTCACGCAGCCGCGCCAGCACAGCCCCGCGATCATGCTGAACCTGCTGGGCGACCTGTGGTTCCCCGACAGCGACACGCCCCGCGAGCCACCGTGGGCCGACGTGCTCGCGCTCCCGGGCGTGCACCTGCATCTCTACGGCAAGGCGGAAGCGCGACGTGGCCGCAAGATGGGCCACCTCAACGTGACCGGCGCCGACATCGATGCGGTGCGCGGGACGGCCGATTTCGTGGCGGCCTTGCTGGGCTTGCCGATACCGCTGTCGGAATGAGCGTGCGTATTCCATGATCCTCGACGGCCACTCGCCCGATGCCATCCACCAGGCCGCGGCGCGGTTGCGCGCCGGTGGGCTGGTTGCCTTTCCCACCGAGACGGTCTACGGCCTGGGGGCGGATGCCGCCAGCGACGCGGCGGTGGCAGGCATCTTTGCGGCCAAGGGGCGCCCGAGCGACCACCCGTTGATCGTGCATGTGGCTGCCGGCGCCGCCGGCGCGGAGGCGGTGGCGCGTTTCGCGCAGCCGCTGCCGCCGTTCGCCGAATTGCTGGAGAAGGCGTTCTGGCCCGGTCCGCTGACCTTGATCGTTTCGCGCCAGCCCGGCGTGGGCGCGGCCGCGGCCGGCGGGCAGGACACCATCGGCCTGCGCTGCCCGGCGCATCCGGTGGCACAGGCGCTGCTGGTGGCCTGCCTGGCGCAGGACGTTCCCGGCCTGGCCGGGCCGAGCGCCAACCGCTTCGGCCGCGTGAGCCCGACCACAGCGGCGCATGTGCACGATGAGTTCGGCGACGGCCTCATGGTCATCGACGGCGGCCCATGCCATGTCGGCATCGAGTCGACCATCATCGATTGCAGCCGCGGTGCGCCGGTGTTGCTGCGGCCCGGCGGCATCACGCGCGCGCAGATCGAGGCCGCCTGCGGCGAGCGGGTGCGCGATCCCGCCGAACTGGCCCAGCCCGACCCGCGCGCCTCCGGCACGCTGGAAGCGCACTACGCGCCCCATGCCAAGGTGCGCCTGATGGACGCGCGCGCGTTGCAGACCGGGCTCGATGTGCTCGGGGCCGAGGCAGCGCATATCGCGGTGTGGTCGCGCAGCCTGGTCAAGAGCCGCTCGCAGCGCGTGCTGCAGCGGCGCATGCCGGATGACGCGGTGGCGGCGGCGCAGCAACTCTTTGCAGTGCTGCGCGAATTCGATGCGGGCGGCGCCCGCCTGATCTGGATCGAGACGCCGCCCGATGCGCCCGAGTGGGAAGGCGTGCGCGACCGGCTTCGGCGCGCCGCGGCGGCGGATTGACGACTCCGTAGTTCGAACGCCGCCGTTCGCTTCCTGCACGGTTTCGGGCGTCAAGGCGGCCGGCCGCGCGGCGCCGCCATACGCAGCCCCGGCGGCCTGCCAAGCCTTCCAGCCCCGCCGCTACTTCAGCGTGTTGAACAACGTGCGCGCGGCGAGGAGGCAGAACGGCGGCTCGTAGGTGCCGTGGTACTTGCCGTAGTAGGCGGCGAAGTCGGGCGATGCCGGGTCGGTCGGCGCTGCGCCGCCCGGCCCGTAGGTGGCCTGGATCTGGGAGTCCACGTCCAGGCTGGTCACCGTCGTCACGCCGCGCGCCTGGAAGTCCGCCATCAGCGGGACCATGTGCGCCGCCGGCGGCACGGTCGGGTCGCCGGCGCCGCCGCACAGCAGGGTGCTGGCCTTGGGGCTCCAGCCAAGCAGGTCGTTCTTCTTCGCGGCCAGGTACAGCGTGCTGGTCTTGTCTGTCTGTACCCTGGACATGAAAGCCGGCTGGAACAGCGCATCGCGCGCCTGGGCCGGCGTCTCCCCGTTGGCGCCGGGCACGGCGCCGCTGGTCACGAGCGTCGTGTAGCTGAGGGTCGGGCTGGGGAGCAGGTCGGCGATGCTGCCGAACTTCGTGTCATAGGCGGCGCTGGTGTAGGCGTCCTGGTAGACCACGCTGGTGTTCGCGTACACGTCACCGTAGACCTTCTGGTACGAATTGACGAGGAATGGCACGAAGATCTGGTAGCCGGCGATGGCGTCGGTGGACCTGAGCGTGTTCGACAGGTAGTAGGGGCCGGCCAGGTGGGCGGCCGCCACGACGTTGAACTCGGCGGCGTTGTCGCGTTCGGCGGCCCGGTGCGCGGACATCGACGAGTGGCCGCCCTGCGAGTAGCCGGTGAACATCACCTTGCCCGACAGCAGCGCTCCCTGACTGGTCGCCGCCAGGCGCGCGGCGCGCAAGGAGTCCACCACTGCGCTGGCTTCCGAGTCGGCATGCAGGTAAGGGTGGAATGCGTAGGTCGACCTGGCATAGCCGAGGTAGTCGGTGGCCACCACCGCGTAGCCCTGCGCCGCGAACATGGCCAGGAGCAATTGCGTCTCACCGTCCTGCGGATTGGCCATGGTGCGCGATTTCGACACTTCGGTGCCCCGGGCATAGGCCAGCAGCGGCGCGGCGGTGCTGGCGCAAGCCCCGGCCGGCAACAGCAGCACGCCCGATGCATTGGCCGGCTCGCCCTTGACGCCGATGGTGTTGTAGTGGATCGGCACGAGCTTGACGTCGCACTTGGCCTTGCCGCTGAGGGCCTGCAAGCCGCTGGCACTGGTGGCGCCGTTGATCTGGGCGGCGGTGAACGTGGTCGCCACCATGGCGGGTTCACGCAGGGAGCTTGGCGCGGGAGTCTCGGGGGTGGTTGCCGCCGGCGCGGTGGCGGTGGGCGCGACGATCGGCAGGAACGCGTTGCCGCCGCCTCCCCCGCCGCATGCCGTCAAGACGGCGGCCGCAGCCGCCACGCTCCACATCTGGAAGTGTTTCATTTGTTTCCCTGAATGTTGTTTTGAACGAAGACGCTGGCCATCCTAGCCCATCACCTACGCCAAAAGAACTACCCGAGGAGATTGAAACGGGGGGCCGCTTCGAAAGCGGTTCAGTCTTGCGTGGCCCAGTCCACCAGCGCATCGAAGGCCGGGCGCGCGGCGGCGGCATTGGCATGGTTGGCGATGGCCACCAGCACGTAGCGGCGGCCGCTTTCGCCATCGACATAGCCTGCCACCCCGGCCACGTCGCGCAGCGACCCGGTCTTGAGGTGCGCGGTGCCGCCGGAGCGCAGGGTGCGCTGCTTCAACGTGCCGTCCACGCCACTGGCGGGCAGTGAGGACATCAGCTCGGGCATCACCGGCGAGCGCCATGCATGCTGCAGCATCCTGGCCAGCGCCGCCGCGGTGATGCGCTCCTCGCGCGACAGGCCGGAGCCGTTGTCGAGCATCGGCTGGCCTTCGCCGGTGCCGATGCGGTCGTTCCACCACTGGCGCACGGCGGTGCGCGCGCCGTCGAGCGTGCCGCGGTTCTTCTGCTGCAGCCCGAGGGTGAGGAACAACTGCTGCGCCATCACGTTGTTGCTGTACTTGTTGATGTCGCGGATCACCTCGGCCAGCGGGGGCGAGACAGCCTCGAAAGCCGGCTTGAGCCCGGCCGGCACGCGGCCTTCGCGCACCTGGCCCTTGAGCTGGTTGCCCATGTCGTTCCACATGCCGCCGACCGCGCGCACCGCATAGCTGCGTGGATCGGCATAGGCGACGGCCCAGGTCTTCTCGCCGCAGGCCGCCGCAAAACTGCCGCCGAAGCGGATGCGCGTCGGGTCGCTGAAATCGGCGCGAAGGCTGGTGCGGTAGTCGCCGCATCCTTCGTTCGACAGGGGCACCGTCGACTGCATCGCGACGCCCGCGAGCGAGGGCTCGAAGTTGACCTGCGCGACCTGGGCCTGCCGGTCGGGCGCGAAGGTCATCACCACCGACTTGAAGTTGATCAGCAGCGCGTCCGGCGATGCGTTGTAGGGCCGCAGCGGCTCGCCGTCGAAGGCGGCGGGGTCGGGCTCGCTCTGGTTCTCGAAGGCGCTGCGGTCGATCACGATGTCGCCGGTCACGCTATGGATACCGAGTCCCTGCACGCGGCGCATCAGCAGCCAGAGCCGCTCGACCACCAGCTTCGGATCGCCTTGCCCCTTGATGTAGAGGTTGCCGTTGAGAACGCCGTTGCTCACCGGGCCGTCGATGTACACGGGCGTGGTCCAGGTGTAGGCGGGGCCGAGCAGGTCGAGCCCGGCATAGGTGGTGACCAGCTTCATGACCGATGCGGGGTTCACCGGCGCTTGCGAACGCCAGGCGAGCCGGGGCGGCTTGCCGCCTTCGGCATCGATCACCAGCATCGTCACGGCATCGCGCGGCACCTTGGCGCGCGCCAGCGCCGCGTCGACTTCAGGCGGCAGGCTTTGCTGGGCGGCGGCGCCGATGCTGAACAGCGCGGCAACGGCAAGGGAAACGAGGGGGGCGAATCGCATCGATGGATTATCCCGGCCGGGCGGTGCCGGCAACTGCATCCGCAGCGGGATCGCCATCGGCATCGGCATCGGGACGTGTATTGGCACGGGCATCGACGCCCGGCTCCGTCCCCGCCCCGGAAATGCCCCGCCGACGTAGCAAATACCATGCGGCCGGCATCACCAGCATGCTCAGCAGCGGCGCGCTCAGCATGCCGCCGACCATGGGCGCGGCGATGCGGGTCATCACCTCCGATCCGGTGCCGCTGCCCCACAGGATGGGCAGCAGGCCGGCCATCACGACGGCCACGGTCATGGCCTTGGGCCGCACGCGCAGCACGGCGCCTTCGCGGATGGCGGCGAGCAGGGTCTGCTCAGTCAGGGACTCGCCGGCCGCAAGGCGCCGCGCCAGCGCGTTCTGCAGGTAGACCAGCATGACCACGCCGAACTCGGCCGCCACGCCGGCCAGCGCGATGAAGCCCACGGCAGTAGCCACCGAGACGGCATGCCCGAGCGCCCACACCAGCCACAGGCCGCCGATGAGGGAGAACGGCACGGCGGCCATCACCAGCACCGCATCGCCGAACGACCTGAACAGCAGGTACAGCAACAGGAAGATCACAGCCAGGGTCGCCGGCACCGCCAGCTTCAGTCGCTCGGTCGCACGCTCCAGGTATTCGAACTGGCCGGACCAGGACACCGCATAGCCCGCCGGCAGCTTCACCGACTTGGCGACGGCCGCCTGCATGTCGTTCACGGCGGAGCGCAGGTCGCGGTCGCGCACATCGACATACACCCAGCCGGACAGCCGCGCGTTCTCGCTGCGCAGCATGGGCGGGCCGTCCTCGATGCGGATCCTGGCCACGTCCTGCAGCAGCAGTTGCGCGCCCTTGTCGGTGACGAAGGGCAAGGTGCGCAGGCGTTCCAGCGAGTCGCGGATTTCGCGCGGATAGCGCACGTTGATGGGGTAGCGCTCTCGCCCCTGGATCACCTCGCCGACGTTGTCGCCGCCGATCGCGGTGGACACCACGGCCTGCACGTCGGCCACCGACAGCCCGTAGCGCGCCGCCGCAGCGCGGTCCACGTCGACATCGACATAGCGCCCGCCGGTGAGGCGCTCGGCCAGCGCGGACGACACGCCGGGCACGTTCCTCACCGCCGCTTCGATCTGCGCGGTCAGCGCATCGATGGTGGCCAGGTGCGCGCCCGCGACCTTGACGCCGACGGGGCTCTTGATGCCGGTGGCCAGCATGTCGATGCGGTTGCGGATCGGCGGCACCCAGACGTTGGACAAGCCCGGCACTTGCACGGTGCGGTCCAGCTCCGCGACCAGCTTGTCGGCCGTCACGCCGGCGCGCCACTGGTCGCGCGGCTTGAACTGGATCGTGGTCTCGAACATCTCCAGCGGCGCCGGGTCGGTGGCGGTGTCGGCGCGGCCGGCCTTGCCGAAGACGCGTGCCACTTCCGGGACGGTCTTGATGAGGCGGTCGGTCTGCTGCAGCAGTTCAGCGGCCTTCGACACCGACAGTCCGGGCTGGGCCGACGGCATGTACAGCAGGTCGCCCTCGTCGAGCGGCGGCATGAATTCGCCGCCCAGCCGCAGCAGCGGCACGATGGTCAAGGCCAGCAGGATCGCGGGGACGGCCAGCGTGGCCTTCGGAAAGCGCAGCACCTCTTCGAGGGCGGGCCGGTAGATCGCCATGAGAAAACGGTTCACCGGATTGGCCGCTTCGTGCGGTATGCGGCCACGCACCAGGTAGCCCATCAGCACCGGGAGCAAGGTCACCGACAAACCGGCCGCAGCCGCCATCGCATACGTCTTGGTGAACGCCAGCGGCGAGAAGAGGCGCCCCTCCTGGGCCTCCAGCGAGAACACCGGCACGAAGCTCAGCGTGATCACCAGCAGCGAGAAGAACAGCGCAGGCCCGACCTCCACCGAAGCATCGGCGACCAACCGCCAGCGTTCAGGCGAGTCCGGCCGTCGCCCCTGTCGGGTCTCGAAGGCCTCGATGTGCCTGTGCAGGTTTTCCACCATCACGATGGCGCCGTCGACCATCGCGCCGATGGCGATCGCGATGCCGCCCAGCGACATGATGTTGGCGTTGACACCCTGCCAGTGCATGACGATGAACGCCGCCAGCACGCCGACCGGCAATGCCACCACGGCCACCAGGGCAGAGCGCAGGTGGAACAGGAACACCGCGCACACCAGCGCGACCACGATGAATTCTTCGACCAGCTTGTCGCGCAGGTTGTCGACGGCGCGATCGATGAGCAGCGAGCGGTCGTAGACCGGCACGATCTCGACGCCCGCCGGCAGGCCCGGCTTCAGCGATTCCAGCCGGGCCTTGACCGCCGCGATGGTCGTGCGGGCGTTCTTGCCGGAGCGCATGACCACCACGCCGCCCGCGACTTCGCCCTGCCCGTCCAGCTCGGCGATGCCGCGGCGCATCTCGGGCCCGATCTGCACGGTGGCCACGTCGCGCAGCAGCACCGGCGTGGCGCCGGACAGCGCCAGCGGAATGGTCCTGAAGTCATCGAGCGACTGAAGGTAGCCGCGCGAACGCACCATGTATTCGGCCTCGGCCATCTCGACCACCGAACCGCCGCTGGCCTGGTTGGCCTTCTGCAGCGCATCGACCACCACCGCCTGCGTGATGCCGAGCGAGCGCATGCGGTCGGGGTCCAGCACCACTTGGTACTGCCGCACCATGCCGCCGATGCTGGCGACCTCGGCCACGTCGGGCACGGTCTTCAGTTCGAACCTGAGGAACCAGTCGTTCAGTGCGCGCAGTTGCCCGAGATCGTGGGCGCCAGTGCGATCGACCAGCGCGTACTCGTAGATCCAGCCCACGCCCGTCGCGTCGGGCCCCAGCGTGGCCCTGGCGCCGGCGGGCAACCGGGCCTGCACCTGGTCGAGGTACTCGACGACCCGCGACCTGGCCCAGTACCGATCGGTCTTGTCGTCGAACAATACGTAGACGAACGAGTCGCCGAAGAAGGAGTAGCCGCGCACCGTCTTCGCGCCGGGCACGCCGAGCATGGTGGTGGTCATTGGATAGGTGACCAGGTCCTCGACCACCTGCGGCGCCTTGCCGGGCCAGGGCGTGCGGATGATGACCTGCGTGTCCGACAGGTCCGGCAGGGCGTCGAGCGGTGTCCGCAAGACCGACCAGAGCCCGGCCGCGACGAGCAGCAGCGTCGCCATCAGCACCAGCAGCCGGTTGCCGATGGCCCAGCGGATCAGCGACGCGATCATGGCTTTTGCGGGGCCATGTTGCCGAACACGGTGCGCAAGCGCGCTTCCGAGTCGATGAGGAACTGGCCGCTCGCCACGACCTGCTCGCCCTCGGCCAGCCCCTGGACGATCTCGATGTCATCGCCGAGGTCCGCGCCGAGGGTCACATCGCGCGGCTCGAAGGCGCCCGTGTCCTTGCGCACGATCACGACCGCGCGCCGCCCGGTGCGGATGACGGCCTCCGACGAGACGACCAGGCGCGTGGTCGTCGGCCCTGCCACCTGCAAACGCAACAGCATGCCCGGCACGAGCCTGCGTTGCGCGTTGTCGACCGTGAAGCGCGCCTTCAGGGTGCGCGTGGCGGCATCGATCTGCGGCAGGATCTCGGTCAACTCGCCGTCGAAGGACTGCGTGGCATCGGACTGCAAGATCGCCCTGGCCTTTTGCCCGACGCGGATGCGCATCGCCTGCGCTTCGGGAATCTCGGCAACGGCCCAGACCTTGTCGAGGCCGCCGATGCGGAACAGCGTCATGCCGGGCGTGACGGCCACGCCTTCGCGCACGCCCAGTTCGGTGACGACGCCGCTGGAAGGCGCGGTCAAGGTGAAACGGGCTTGCGCGGTGCCAAGCTTCTCGCTCTGGCGGATGAGGTCCGCGGGAATGGACATCGCCCGCATGCGCTCGCGCGCCGCCGCGATGAAATCCTGCGAAACACCCGAGCGCTGCAAGGCCAGCCACTCGTTCTGAGGCGCCAGCCATTCCGGCGCGAAGACCGTCGCCAAGGGCTGGCCCTTGCGAACCTGCTCCATCGGCGCGCGCACCGCGAGATGCTCGACATAGCCGGCGACACGGGTCTGCACCGCCACGCCGAGCCGTTCGTCGAACTGCACCGAGCCGATGGCGTCGATCGATGTACTCGACTCGATACGTCGCACCGTGGCATGGCGGATGCCGAGGTTCTGCTGCACGGCGGGGTCGATCTTCGTGCCGCTTGTGCTGTCGGCGTCGGCATACACCGGGACGAGCTGCATGTCCATGAAGGGCGACTTTCCGGGCTTGTCGAAGCGCGTGCCGGGGACCATGGGGTCGTGCCAGTAGAGGATCTTTCTTTCGGGCGTGCTACCGGCAGTTTGTGCGGCCGTGTTTGCACCCGTGTCCCCTGCCGCGCTTCCGGTCGCGTTTCCGGTCGCGTCTGCTGCGATGGCCGGCGCGTGCGCAGCGTGCTCGCCGGACGCGTGGCCGAGTGTGCGACCCGCATGAAAGGCGCCACCCGCGACCAGCAATGCAGCGAGCAGCGACAACGCTGCGACATGTGTGCGTTTCATGGTGCCACCTCGTCAGCGAAGGCGATGGGACGGAAGGCCAGTTGGGCCAGCGTCCTGGCCAGGTCGCGCTGCAGCGCCAGCAGCTTGCGTTGCGCCTCGGCTTCCGCATGGCGCGACTCGAACAGCGTGGCCAATGTCGCCTGGTTGGAGCGGTAGGCGGCCATCGCGGCAGAGCTTCTTTGCGCGGCGGTCGCGAGCACGCTGGCGCGGTAGCGCTCGATGCGTTCCCGCAGTCGGCGGGCGTCGCTCTGGAGCGTCTGGTATTGCGTCGTGGCCACGCGCGTGGCTTCGGCCAGGTCTGCTTCGGCCTTGTCGGCCAGGGCCAGCCGCGCCGCGGTGTCGCGGTCCTGGCGCGCGTCGGGCGCCACCGGGATCGGGATGCTCACGCCGAAGGTCACCAGGTCCGAGTAGCCGGTGCGCTGGCCGTAGCCCACCTCCCATGTCCAGTTCGGCGAGCGGTTGCTGGCTGCCACGGCTGCGGCGCGCTTCGCCACTTCCAGGTCGCGCTGCAACGCGGCGACCGTCGGATGGCCGGCCACGTACGCGTCTTCGCCGGGGACCGGCACTTCGGCCAGGGGCGCGAGCGCGTCGGGCATCACGCCGACCCAGCGCTGCAGTGCGAGCCGGGCGGCGTCCTGCTGCTGCAGCGCGTCGCTGGCCTCGTCCTCGGCCGTGCCCCTGGCGACGCCGAGTGCAAGAACTTCCTGGCTGCCCACCGCCGCGGCAGCGAGCCGGGCGCGCGCGGCCTCGAACTCCTCCCGCGCATGGTGTTCCATCGCGGTCGCGAGCTTCGAGGTCTCGGCGGCGTAGAAGGCATCGACATAGGCGAGCGTCGTCTGCAGGCGAATGTCGGCGATGGCCGCGCGCGCCTGCACGGTCTCGCGCTCGACCGTGGCGTCCGCCGCGGCCTGGCGTGCGTTGCGCTTGTCCGTCGACAGCCACTCCTGGCTGATGCCGACACGCTTCATCGTCATCGGCTCGCGCGTGGTGCTGAAGCGGTCAGGCCCGGTGACGGGCAGGTTGTCGATGCCGACACGCAGCGTCGGATCAGGCAACTGGCCAGCGGCGCGTGCGCTCTCGGTCGCGCCCAGGATGCCGGCACGCGACGCGCGCGCGGCGTCGGAGCGCTGGACCGCGAGCTGCAGCGCGGCCTCCAGGGAAAGGGTTGCTGCTGCACTGGCAAGGCAGGGCAGCAGCGCCACGGCCAGCAAGGCCGAACGTATCAGGGGAAAGGACATGGGATCTCCGCAAACGAACGAGGCGATGGCTGGCAAGCGGCCAGGCCGCACCAGCACCGGTCAGGTCGACGGAGATGTCAAACGCGGAGTCTGCGGGTCGCGAGAAAAACGGGATCAGGCGGAGGTCGCTGATCGGGCTCGTTGGCCAATGGCAGGCTCGGGCCTTCGGCCATCGGCGCCAGCGTTGGCGCCGGAAGCACCTGGACCACGATCGGCAGCGAGGGCGTGACCGGCTTGGCCGGCTCGAACGACTGCGACGCGTTGACGGCATGCTGATGGCACAGCACCGGCTGCGCCTCGTCGCTGCCCTCGCACGGCTCGCCCCGGGCCATGCGCTCTGCCATCGACTCGGGCGCGGCCATGGCGGGGCACGAATAGCCGGCCAGCGCCAGTTGCGAGAACAACAGCGACAGCATCACCACGAAGGCGGTGAAGCAGCGATGGGCGGACCGGAGGCGGAACATGTGGGCGGAGTGTAGCGATGGACGCCTGGACGACGTCACACGGCGGCGATACCCGTTCGCCGCCACGTGACTTGCTGCCGGTCCTATGCGAACAGATGCAGGCGGGCGTGATAAAGCAGCGTTACGGTCTTGCCGTCGACGATGCGGCCGTCCGCCACCATGGCGAGCGCTTCGTCGATGCCCAGTTCCAGCACCTCTATGTCTTCGCCTTCATGGGCCAGCCCGCCGCCGTCGCCGATGCGCATCGTGGCATCGTATGGCGCGACGAAGAAGTGCAGCTTTTCAGTGACCGAGCCGGGGCTCATGAAGCATTCGAAGACCTTCTGCACATGGCCCATGCGGTAGCCGAGTTCTTCCTCGACCTCGGCGCGGATGCGCTCCTCGGGCGCGGCATCGTCGAGCAGCCCGGCAGCCGCCTCGATGAGCAGGTCGCCATGACCATTGACGAAGGCCGGGTAGCGGAACTGCCGCGTCAGCAGCACGGTGCGGCGCGCTATGTCGTAGGGCAGCAGCGTGGCGCCGTTGCCGCGGTCGTAGGTCTCGCGCTCCATGGACTGCCACTGGCCGTCGTTGCGGCGCCAGTCGAAGGCGGTCTTCTTCAGTACGTACCAGTTGTCGGAGAGCAGGGTGACTTCGCGCACCCGGACGCGTTCATGCAGGTTCATGGCGGCCATCGTAGGGGCAAAGTCGTGCAGGTTCAAGATAAAACGTGCAGATTCGTGCAGGATTCGCTTAGCATCGCGTCATGCTCACCCGCCAACGCAAGCAACACATCCTCGGCGCGCTGCGGCGCGACGGGCAGGTCATCGCCCGCTCGCTCAGCGAGGAACTGGGCCTGTCGGAAGACACGATCCGGCGCGACCTGCGCGAACTGGCAGCCGAGGGCCTGCTGCAGCGCGTGCACGGCGGCGCGCTGCCGCTCGCGCCGGCCGAGGCCGACTTCGCCGGCCGGGAAAAACTGGCCACGGCCGACAAGCGCCTGATCGGCCGCGCCGCGGCACACATGGTGCTGCCAGGGCAGGTGGTGTTCATCGACGGCGGCACGACGGCCGTGCAGATGGCGCGGCATCTGCCGGCGTCGCTGCGTGCCACGGTGGTCACGCACAGCCCCTCGGTGGCCGTCGAGCTGGCCGGGCATGCGGGTGTCGAGGTGGTGCTGGTGGGCGGGCGTCTGTTCAAGCATTCGGTGGTCGCCGTCGGCGCGGCGGCGTTGCAGACGATCGCGCAGGTCCGTGCCGACACCTTCTTCATGGGCGTGACCGGCGTGCACGCGCAGGCCGGCCTGACCACGGCCGACCTGGAGGAGGCGCACATCAAGCGTGCGCTCATGGCGGCGTCGGCCGAGACGGTGGTGCTGGCGTCCCCGGAAAAGATCGGCGCCGCTTCGGCCTGCGTGATCAACCCGCTGGGCCCGGGCGTCACGCTGCTGGTGGCGCCCACGGCGCCGGCAAAGGCGCTGGCCGCCTTGCGCAAGGCCGGGGCGCGGATCGTGCAGGCCGATCCCGCGGCGTGACCGGTGCCAGCACTTGCGGCGCATTGGCCCCCGCCCGCAGGGGTTGGCGGCCGGCCCTCGATAATCCCCCGATGCCCGCCGCTCCCCGCCTCTCCCCGCGCACCATCGGCATCGGCGCGGCCGTGATCACGGTGCTCGTCTGGACCGCCTTCATCGTCATCGCCCGGGCCTCGGCCGCACGCTCGCTGACGCCCTTCGACATCGCCGTCGCGCGCATGTGCGGCGCCAGCCTGGTGCTGATGCCCTGGGGTGCGTGGCTGGTCCGCAAGGCGCGGCGCGAGGCGGGTGGGGCGCCGGTGGTCAGCTCGCTGTTCGGCCTGTCGCCGCTGGGCCTGCGGGTGACGGCGGTGGGCGGCGTGTTCGGCGGACTGGGCTATGCGCTGCTGGCGTATTCCGGCTTCTTCTACGCGCCTGCGGCGCATGCCTCGGTGCTGTTGCCCGGCAGCCTTCCTCTCTGGACCGCGGTGCTGGCCGCCGTGGTGCTGCGCGATCGGATCACGCCGCTGCGCGCGGCCGGGCTGGCGCTGATCGTGGTCGGGGACCTGCTGGTGGGCGGCAGCAGCCTGCTGCATTCATTCGAGGGCGGCGATGTCTGGAAGGGCGACCTGCTCTTCATGAGCGCCGCCTTCTGCTGGGCCTGCTACAGCATCCTGGCGCGCCGCGAGGGACTCGATGCGGTGCGCGCCACCATCGCGATCACGGTGTTCGCGACGCTGACCTTCGTGCCGGTGTACGCGTTGCTGGCGACGGCCGGCTGGGTCAGCAGCCATCTCGGCAGCGCGCCGGTGGGCGAAATCGCCTTCCAGATGCTGTTCCAGGGGATCGGCTCGGTGGTGATCTCGGGCATCACCTTCACCAAGATGATCCAGTACTTCGGGCCGGTGCGCTCCACCATGATCACGGCGCTGGTGCCGGGTTTGTCGGCCTTTGCCGCCGTGGCCCTGCTGGGCGAGCCATTGCACTGGAGCCTGCTGGCCGGGCTGCTGCTGGTGACGGGCGGCATCCTGTTCGGCGTGCAGCGGGCGCGGCCGGGCGCGCCGGCAACCGCCACGCTCCTGGTGCCTGCCGCGAGGAAAGCCGATGCCTAAGCTGCTCGCCTTCGACACCAGCACCGAGCACCTCTCGGTGGCCGTACGCAATGGCGATGCGCTGTTCGTCCATACCGGCGCCGGTGGCGCGCAGTCGTCCACCACGCTGATCCCGCTGATCCAGCAGCTGCTGGCCGACGCCGGGCTGACGCTGCAGGCGCTGGACGCCATCGCCTTCGGCCGCGGGCCGGGTTCCTTCACCGGGCTGCGCACGGCGTGTTCGGTGGCGCAGGGCCTGGGCTTTGGCGCGGGCGTGCGCCTGCTGCCGATCGACACCCTGCACGCCGTGGCCGAGGAAGCGCGCGAGCGGTCTGGCGTGCGGCGGGTGGTGGCGCTGCTGGACGCGCGCATGGACCAAGTCTATGCGGCGGAATACGACTTCGACGCGGACGCGTGCGCCGGCAGCGAGCCGCGCCTGCTGGCGCCGGAGGAAGTGCATGTGCCCGAGGGTTGGGCATTGGCGGGCAATGCATTCGGGGCGTACGGCGACCGCCTGCCGTCTGCCGCCGCGCGTCTCGAGGTGCTGCCCACCGCGTCCGCCCTGTTGCGGCTCGCCCCTTCGATGATTGCGGCCGGCCGTCTGGTGGCGCCGGCCGACGCCTGGCCGCTCTACGTCCGCGATAAAGTCGCGCAGACCACCGAAGAGCGCATGCGCATCCGCAACGCCACCACCAGCTGAAATCGATGAGCGCCGTACCGCAGCCACCGTTGCAAGCACGCCTGGAGCCGCTCGTTATCGAGCGGCTCGACCAGGTCTGCGCCGTCGAGAACGTCGCCTACACGCATCCCTGGACGCGGGCCAACTTCATCGACTCGCTGCATGCGGGCTACCACTGCCAGCTGCTGGTGGGCCCCTCGCCCGGCGTCGATGGATCGGTGCCGGCGTCTGCCGGGAATCGTGCGACCCGGCGCAGCGCCGCGGACCCTGCGGGGCGAGAGCCGATCGAACTCATCGGCTACTTCGTCGCCATGAAGGGCGTGGACGAGGTGCACCTGCTCAATCTCACCGTGGCCTCCGCGTTCCAGCGCCAGGGCTGGGCGCCGATGCTGCTCGAAACCCTGGCCGGATGGTCGCGCGGGCAAGGCGCGCAATGGCTCTGGCTCGAAGTGCGTGCCTCCAACGCGCGCGCCATTGCCGTCTACGAGCGGGGCGGCTTCCGCCGCGTGGGCGTGCGCAAGGGCTATTACCCGGCGCTGCAGAACCAGCGCGAGGACGCGATCGTCATGAGCCTCCTGCTCAATGAATCGGCCAGCGCCTGGGGCCAGTTGAAATGAGCGCGCTCGCACTGGATGCGCGGCAACGCGCGATGCTGGAGGAGATGGGCGTCAAGGTCTGGTGGCCAGCCGAACCTGTGGTGGCGGAGCTGTTGTTGCGCGATGCCCGCGAGACGGGGACTGCGCCCGACGAGCCGGCAGCGGGTGATGGACGGCCAGAA
>NZ_JAAVVD010000037.1:0-56162 GCF_018449755.1 Variovorax sp. dw_954
CTTCCTCACGGTCGCGGACATCGTGCACTGGGCGCGGGGGCGCGGCATCCTGTGCCAGGGCCGTGGCTCGGCCGCCAACTCGGCCGTCTGCTACTGCCTTGGCGTGACCGAGGTCGACCCGGCCCGCATGAACGTGCTGTTCGAGCGCTTCATCAGCGTCGAGCGCAAGGAGCCGCCCGACATCGACATCGACTTCGAGCACCAGCGGCGCGAGGAGGTGATGCAGTACATCTACAGGAAGTACGGGCGCGACCGCGCGGCGATCACCGGCGTCATCACCTCTTACCGGACGAAGTCATCGTTGCGGGATGTGGGCAAGGCGCTCGGCTTTGCGCTGGAGACGGTCGAGCGGCTCGCGAAGACCGCCTATGGCACGCAGAAGGAATGGATCAGCGATGCCTGCCTGGTCGAGTGCGGCCTGGATCCGTCGGTACGCGAGGTGCGCCTGTGGCTCGCCCTGGCCAACGAGGTTCGCGGCTTTCCGCGGCACCTGAGCCAGCACACGGGCGGCTTCGTGATTGCGCGCGACAAGCTCAGCCGGCTTGTGCCTGTGGAGAACGCGGCGATGGACGACCGCACGGTGGTGCAGTGGGACAAGGACGACCTGGACGCGCTGGGGTTGCTGAAGATCGATGTGCTGGCCCTGGGCATGCTGAGCGCGATCCATCGTGCTTTCGACCTCGTCGGGAACAAGCGGGGCCAGCCCTTCGGCATGCAGCAGGTGCCAGCGGAATGCGCCCTCACCTACGCGATGATCCAGAAGGCCGACACGGTCGGTGTGTTCCAGATCGAGAGCCGCGCCCAGATGTCGATGTTGCCGCGCCTGAAGCCCGAGCGCTTCTACGACCTCGTGGTGCAGGTCGCGATCGTGCGGCCCGGGCCGATTCAGGGCGGCATGGTGCACCCGTACCTGCGACGGCGCGCCGGCGAGGAGGCGATCGAGTACCCGAGCGAGGACATCAAGGTGGCGACCGAGCGCACGCTGGGCGTACCGCTGTTCCAGGAGCAGGTGATGCAGATCGCCATGCTGGCGGCCGACTTCACCGCCGGCGAGGCCGACCAGCTGCGCCGCGCCATGGGCGCATGGCGCCGGCGAGGTGGCCTGGAGCCGCACCAGCAGAAGCTCGTCAGCCGCATGCTGGCCAAGGGCTACTCGCAGGAGTTCGCCGAACGCATCTCGAAGCAGGTCGAGGGTTTCGGCAGCTACGGCTTTCCGGAAAGCCACGCGGCCAGCTTCGGCCTGCTGGTCTATGTGAGCTGCTGGCTCAAGCGCCACCATCCGGACGCGCTGCTGGCCGCCTTGCTCAACAGCCAGCCGATGGGTTTCTATGCGCCGGCGCAGCTGGTACGGGATGCGCGCGAGCACGGCGTCGTGGTGCGGCCGGTCGACGTGACGGTGAGCGACTGGTTCAGCACGCTCGAGGAGGAGGCGCAGGAGACCCAGGAGGTCCAGGCACAGCAGGCATCGGGCTCGCTCCCGCGCTGGGATGCGCGCTTCGAGGAACCCTTGCGCGCGGTGCGCCTGGGCATGTCCCGGATCTCGGGCATGCGCGAGGCCGTGGCGCTGCGGCTCATGGCCGAGCGCGCACAGTCGCCGTTCACCAGTGTGGAGGACATGGGACGACGAGCCGGTCTGGATGCGCACGACCTGCGCTGCCTGTCGGCAGCCGATGCGCTGCGCAGCCTCGCAGGCCACCGGCCCAACGCGGTCTGGGAAGCCATCGGTGTCGAGACACGCCCGACCGAGGTCCTGCGCGATGCGCCGACGCTCGAGGCGTTTGTCGAGTTCCGCCCGCCCTCGGAAGGCTTCGACATTGCCGACGACTATGCGTCGATGGGACTGACATTGCGTCGCCACCCCTTGGCACTGCTGCGCCCCAGGCTCTCGGGTTGGGGCATCCGCACGGCGGACGACCTTCGGCGCAACGCGCGGGACAAGGAGCTGGTGCGCGCGAGCGGCATCGTGACGCACCGGCAGCAGCCCAGCACGGCCAGCGGCGTCATCTTCGCAACACTGGAAGACGAGACCGGCACGGTCAACATCATCGTCTGGCCGAGCGTGGCCGAGGCGCAGCGCGCGGCCCTCAGGGGATCGATGTTGCTCAGCGTCCAAGGCATGTGGCAGTCCGAGAAAGGGGTGCATTCGCTGGTCGCCCAGAAGCTGGTCAATCACGACCGGCTGCTGGGACGGCTGCGTGATTCGAGTCGGGACTTCAGATAAGGCCTCACCTTGGCGCCGCAAGGGAGACGCTGCGCCGATGCCCGCGCGTCGGGGAAATCCTGAGAGGCATACGACAGAACGGAATCTGATGAGATAGACACTCGCAAATGGAAGAACTCTGGCGGACGAGAACAACGAGTGCTCACACGATGAGGACTGCTCGAGTTGCCCCGGAAGAGCGGCATGCCCGGCGATCATCGCAGCGATGCGCGTGGGCATGAGCCCCAGGCGGAGTCCATCAAGCGCGGCAGTTCGCGGGGCGCTGGCCCAGGCGGACGACTGTGCGCGCTTCCACTCTCATAGTCGATAACAATGCGGATGCTGAAAAAGGAGAACTGAATGACTGACGCTTACCGTACCAAGGGCCTATCAAGCGCTGTGTCCTATCAAGAACCGAAGGCCGCTTACCGCTGGCTCGAAGCCGCATTCGGATTTGAACCACTGTTCGTCATCCTCGACGGCGATGGCAAACTCGCTCATTCGGAAATGAAGTACGGCAGTTCCATCGTCATGGTCGGTGGCGAGTGGAGCGATGATCACAAGAGTCCACGCGCCACCGGCGGAAAGAACACCCAGTCCATTCATGTGCAACTCGCTCAAGGTGAGGACGTCGATGCGCACTGCGCTCACGCGCGTACTGCCGGCGCGACCATCCTGCAGGCGCCAGAAAACCAGTTCTACGGAGATAGGACCTATCGCGCGAAAGATCCGGAGGGCCACATCTGGACTTTCGGCGTTACCGTGGAGAAATTGACGCCTGAACAATGGGACAAGGCGAGCGGACTGACGACCAGGACGCGACTCGATTGAACGCATGGGTTGAAAATTCTTGCGGTGCTCAAGCGATTTCGCCTTGGAAGTTGGCGGTTTGCACCGCCCGGGCCGCAGGGTGTGGGGGGAGAGCTTCGTCGAGTGGCAGCTTTTCTGGACGCTGAGTTGGTTGGCAGTTGATGGTCGGCTGTAGCTCACCAGTGCGCGGGTTTGCTGGCAGCCTTCCTCTTCGTCTGCACGTGTTCTGGCAACTGGCTCGATGCGAGTTCTTCGTCGAGGATGTGATGGCGAATCCAGGTTGCTTGTCCTGTAATCGCTTTTTCGAATTCATCCCCTGCCCTCTTTCATCTACACGCAACGGCATGACCGGGCCCATCTTGAGGCCCGGTGCATCGCGTTATGAGGTCACGGTAGACCTGCAATGCGAGATTCACATCGCTGAGCATTTGCTCAATCATCCGTTGGCGTGCGACCAAATGAGGTAGCGTTCCCCCATGGCCGAAAGGAGAGCGTTGATTGCCGCAGTGGACGACACTGCTGCAGTGCGCGCCATGCTCGGGGCGCCTGTTACGACTCGCGAATTACGATGTTCTGTCGTCGTACGCCAGTGGTGCTTTCACGACCTCAACCTACCAAGCCCGCAGGCGGTCCCTCCCGTTGTTCGATGGGTCAGTTGCTCGGGATGGGACAGTAGCGGACACGCGTTCGCAGCTCTGCTCCCCTCCCCTTCCCTTCCCTTCCCTGCGCTCGGCGCACCAACGCTTGCGCCTTTTACTCTCATCAAAGTCGTTCAGCGCATTCCACGTGCTTTTGGATGGGCCCGGGCGACAGCATCGTCCCAGGGGGCCAGCTTCTGGGAATGTAGTCTTGGCTGATTGACCTTGCCCCTGGAATCCGTACCCCATAGCCGAGTTCATGAGTTGGCTTGCCGTGGTTGATTGGCAAGCCATTCCTGCTCGAACTGCATCGGGCTGACGTAGGCCAGCGTCGAGTGCAGTCGAGCGCGGTTGTACCAGAGCAGCCAATCGATGGCCTCGTCCTTCGCCTCGCGCCTGGTCTTGAAGCGTTGTCCGTGCAACCGCTCCACCTTCAACGACCCGAACAGCGTCTCGCTGCAGGCGTTGGAGTGAGCAGTCAACTGCGCCGCATGGCGGCGTTGAGCGCAGACCTTTTCGGGTAACGCACCCGCACCATCCGCTGTTTCGCCAGGAATTTGATCTGGTCATGCGCGGCAAGAATTGGCGCGAGGACAGGGCGTGGTTTCGTGACGCCGCTGGCTGTTTGCGCTCTCTGCCTGCGAGCTGGACTGACCTTGTGCCCGAGGATCCCTTCAATGTCGTGGCCGCAGGGCGGTCTTCGTTTCGGGTCCAGGAGCTGCTCGATCTGGTCCATCTCATCGGGATGCTCAAGTCATGAACGGGCGCGCACCACGTAAAGAAGAATATGTGAAATCTGTAAAGAGGATTTTGCGAATTCTCGAGATTTATGTCGGGCGTGGGCGCAGAGTACTTATTCCAATCTGGCTCAGCTCACAGAGACGGCGCATGGAGTGCCTTGACACTGCCGTAGATATGCACATAATCATATTTACACTATGCGATCCACGCAACCCGAGGAGCGTCCATGCCGGCAAGTCAACGCAAGCACGACAAGCAAGCGGTCCTGCGGCAACACGCCACGCTCAATCCCCGCCCGGGCGGCGTCACGCATACGCTGTTCGAGAGCAGCGAGTTCTTCGATCCCGACGACGTGCTGCAGGTCAAGTACGAGATGCTGCGATTGGTCAACGTCGACAAGCGTCCGATCAGCGAGGCGGCCAAGGCTTGTGGCTTCTCGCGCCCGTCGTTCTACCAGGCGCAGGCGGCCTTCGAGACAGGTGGCCTGGCAGGTCTGATCGCGCACAAGAGCGGACCGCATGGCGGCCACAAGCTCACTCCCACGGTGCTGCAGTTCGTCACCGAGGCGCGCACTACCGATCCCGCTGTTCGCGCGGAGCATCTGGCCGAGTGGGTGCACCAGCGCTTCGGCGTGCAGGTGCACCCTCGCAGCATCGAGCGGCAGTTGCTGCGCAAAAAAAAACAGCGCTGAACCATGTCGCCGCAATGCATTCACGTGCGCCGCGCAACGACGGTTTGATCGCCCGCTACGAGGAGTTGCGACGCCAGGCCCTTGGACGGTTTGGTGCGCAGGCGCAGGGCTTGGCCCTGTTCATGCGGCGCGGCATGAGCGCATGGATGCAGGCCTGGAGCCAGTGCGTGGCGTCGCCATTGCCGCCGTCGCCTGCACTGCTGCCGGAGATCCAAGAGCTCTGCCCGCTGCAATTGCATAGGGACGTCGCGATGCTCCTGGCCAGCATGGTTCTATTCGCCCGTCAGGAGGCCCTCGCATGATGAACGATCTCCATCAGAAGGTGCAGGCCAGTCACCTCAAGCGCGATGCCTACCTGTATGTCCGCCAGTCAACGCTGCGACAGGTGTTCGAGAACACCGAGAGCACCAAGCGCCAGTATGGCTTGCGCCAACGTGCGGTGGCGCTGGGCTGGGCCGACGAACGCGTCATCGTGATCGACAGCGACCTCGGCCAGTCGGGCGCCTCGTCAGATCGTGAGGGCTTCCAGCGCCTGGTGGCCGAAGTTGGCATGGGACATGCTGGAATCGTGCTCGGCTTGGAGGTGTCTCGACTGGCACGCAACTCGATGGACTGGCATCGGCTGCTTGAGATCTGCGCGTTGACCGCCACGCTGATCTGCGACGAGGATGGTGTCTACGACCCAGCACACTTCAACGACCGCCTGCTGCTTGGCCTGAAGGGCACCATGAGCGAGGCCGAATTGCACGTACTGCGCGCGCGCCTGCAAGGCGGCATCTTGAACAAGGCTCGCCGCGGGGAGTTGGAGATACGCCCGCCCGTGGGGCTCATCTACACCAGCGAGGGCACCGTCGTTCTCGATCCTGATCAGCAGGTGCAGCATTGCCTGCGGTGGCTGTTCGCGACATTCGCTCGCACCGGTTCGGCCTGCGCCACGGTGCGGTTCGCGCGCACCGAGGAACTTGCATTCCCACGACGTTGTGCCAAGGGAGTGCACAAGGGGGAGTTGTTGTGGGGTGCTCTGGACCACAGCCAGGTGCTTCGCGCCCTGCACAACCCAAGATATGCCGGCGCCTTCGCCTATGGGCGCTCCCAAACGCGCAGGAACGTGGACGGCGGTACGAGCTTGCAACGCCTACCCCAGGATGAGTGGGTCACGCTGATTCCAGATTCGCATCCGGGCTACATCTCCTGGGATACGAGCGCAACCAACAACGCCTGCACGAGAGCGCGCAGGCCATCGGCGCCGATCGGCGCCGCGGACCGCCGCGCGAGGGACCCGCGTTGCTGCAAGGACTCGTTGTGTGCGGGCGCTATGGCAGGCGCATGACGGTCGGCTATCACCATCGCCATGGCCAATTGTTCCCGGAGTACGTCTGTCAGCGTGAGAGAATCGAGCACGGCGAAGCCGTCTGTCAAAGGGTGCCAGGCGCCGGCGTCGATCAGGCCATCGGTGCCTTGCTCGTGGACGCGGTGAATCCGGTCGCACTCGAGGTGGCGCTGGCCGTTCAATGCGAACTGCAGTCGCGTCTGGACGAGGTCGATCGCCTGCGCCGCGCCCAAGTCGAACGTGCGCAATACGAATGCGAGCTTGCGCAGCGCCGCTACATGCGCGTGGATCCTGACAACCGGCTCGTCGCCGATTCCCTGGAAGCGCAGTGGAATGAGAAGCTGCGCGCATTGAGCGATGCGCACGAGGAGTACGCGCGTCGCCAGGAGCAGGATGCACGCGTGTTGACGGCTGAGCAACGCGGCACGATCCTGTCGCTGGCCTCGGACTTCCCGCGCCTGTGGAGCGACCCCGCCACGCATGATCGTGATCGCAAGCGTATGGTCCGACTGCTGTTGGAGGACGTGACCTTGAATCGCGCTGAACAAATCGTCTTGCAAATCCGCTTCAAGGGAGGTGCACGCAAAACGCTGCACCTGCCGCTGCCCCTGTGTGCCTGGAAGCAGCGAATCACTCCATCAACCGTGATCGACGAGATTGATCAATTGCTCAACGACAACACCACTGCGCAGATCGCCGACATCCTCAATGCCCGCGGCTTGACACCGGGGGGCGGAGCGACGTTCAACGCACGAGTAATCGCGCGCTTGGCGCGCGATTACCATCTCACGCCACGCTATGACCGATTGCGTGAGCGCGGAATGCTGACCTTGCAGGAAATGGCCGACTCACTGCAGCTCACCACCCACACCGTCAAGATCTGGCTGCGGTGCGGCCTACTGCGAGGTCACGCCTACAGCGACAAGAACGAGTCCTTGTACGAACCGCCCGGCGAAGGCGAAGCCGCTCCTCGCAAAAAGCCAGGCGTCAAGCTGTCGCAGCGGCGCCTCGACTCAAAGCTTCCACCTGATTGAACGGAAGGGGTGCAGTATGCGACGTAGTCCTTGTCCCAGCAGTTGCCTTTGCGACTCATCGAACTGGTGATGCCGTATTCCGCGAGCACGTCCCTGAAGTCGTGACTTGCGTATTGACTGCCTCGGTCGCTGTGGAAGATCAATCCGGCCTGTTTTCCCGGATGGCGCTTGAACCACGCCATTCGCAGCGCGTCGATCACGATGTCGCGTGTCATGTCCTCGCGCAGCGACCAGCCCACCACCTGGCGGCTGAACAGGTCGATCACCACCGCCAGAAACAGCCAGCCCTCGTCCGTTGCGATGTAGGTGATGTCACCCACCCAGACCTTGTCGGGCTCACTCACGGTGAATTCGCGGTTCAGCACATTGGGCGAGATCGGAAGATCGTGGCGACTGTCGGTGGTGACCTTGAAACGACGCTTGCCTCGGGCGCGAATTCCGTGGTGTTGCATCAACTTTTGCACACGGTCCTTGCCCACGCGGATGCCGCGGGCCAGCAGTTCCTTCCAGATGCGCGGCCAGCCGTAGCCGCCACGGGTTTCGGCATGGATGGCCTTGATGTGAACCAGCAAGGCATCGTCGCTCAGGTGGCGGCGCTGCGCGCCACTGGCCTTGCGAACGAAGTGCTCGTGATACCCCGCCAAACTGATTCGCAGCACTCGGCATTGCACCGAGATCGGCCACACACGTCGGTGGCGTTGGACAAAGGCGTACTTCACCGCTGCGCTCTCGCGAAGTACGCCGTGGCTTTTTCCAAGATGTCGCGCTCCATCTTCACGCGCGCCAGCTCCGCACGCAGTCGGCTGATCTCCATCTGCTCGGCACTCACCGCCTTGCTATCAGCCCCGGTGAGCTTGCCTTCGCGCTTTGCCTTGACCCAGTTGAACAGGGTCTGCTCGACCACGCCCAACGTGCGCGCCGCCGCCGCGATGCTCTGGCCACCTTCGACCAGCCGCACGGCCTCCTTCTTGAACTCCAGCGTGTAGCGCGCTCTCGTCGTCTTCGTCATTACCGTTCTCCTTGCTTGCATTGAAACACTCAGCAAGGGATACGTTTTTCGGGGGCAAGGTCAGATAGGTTCGCCCACCCCTCTCGACAGCGAAAACCTCAAGAGTCGGCCGTTACGAAACAGTTGCCGAGGCAATCGCAAGCAGCTGCTTGTCGGTCGGCTTGTCCCAAGCGGGACCGTAAGCAGCCGTCGCATAGAAGCTCACCATCTCGTGGCGTACCATGGGGTGCGTCCATCCTTTACTGAGTAACCGCTGAATGACAGCTGGATGAGCATTTCGGAGCACGAGACTCTCTTGAAGTTCGCGGACCAATTCGGACTGGCGTTCTGCCGGGAGAGCTGCGATTTCGGCCGCGATGCCCTCGATTCGCTCGGCCAGCCATCGCTTTTCCCACTGAGCAAGCCGCTCGCTCGCAGGCAATGCGGTGGATTCGGTCTTCTTGACCGTTTCCGCCCGGACGAGCGTTTCAGCCTGCGCGGCCGCGTGACCGGGAAGCACGCTCTTGAGATAGCGTAGCGGGTCACGCAAGGGTTCGGGGAAGGCACTGGCCGCACGCTTCTCGACCGCATCTATGCCGGTGGCTACCGCGGCGTCGCCGTATTCCTCGATCAGGCGTTCGACACGTGTATGGTCGATCCCGAGCCGCTCTGCGCTTGCCAGAACGCCGACATCGACCGGCTCGGCCGAGGATCGCTGCTGCAACGCCAGAACACGCTGCGGTTTTTTCCGGACGGTGAACTGAAGGTCCGAGACGAAGCGACCGGATTTGAATTCGAGCATCTCGATCTCGATATCGGCCAGAGCATTGATCTCGGCGATCGCAGGACGCAACGTATCGCGCTTGAAAATGCGGTACTCCAACTTTTGCAGCCGTTCATCATCGGGGCGGCCCAGCAAAACGGGCCGCCACCAGGCCCATGATTTGCGGGCCGTTTGCCCTACGCCGAGATAGCGCGAGCAGATTTCGTACAGCGCGACGGAAGGATGCGATCCCAACTGCGAAATGACGTCGAGCGATAACTTCGCGAAGATCTCGGGATCCAGAAGCTCATGGCGCATGTTCACCGCATACGACCACTCGACCCAGATCTGACCGCGCTCTTTAACGAGCTTGGCGTGCGAGAGCATCCCGCATACGTCCCAAGTCTGCCATTCCCCTGCGGTGGGAGACTGCCATTCCACAAGAGTTGAGACCATCGACCGAAGATGGGTCTTGATGATCTTCATGTCGCCGCTGTTGTAGTCCAGCCCCTTCACGATATCCGTCAACGCAGACCGGAATGTCTCGCGTTCAAGGCCTTGGTCCTGCGCTATGTGAAGCAGAACGTTCCAGGTGCGGCGACCGAGTGCCGTGATCTTGTTGTTCTGGGGAACCAACGCCAGCGAGAAAACTGGCTTGAGCAAGGGCACTGCACTCCGTACGGGTGAATGTTCCTTGATTGCGTCGGCTGCCATGGGCGGACTTTAGCGCAACTCCCAGTTCATGTGAAACAACGATTCACATGTCGCAGCAATCGATTCCGCAGTCGTTTCACTGGAAAAGCTCCGCGTCGGGGGCTTCAATCACCGGGGCGGGAGGGGACTCCGTTCACTGTAAATGCTCCGGTGAGGCATCCAAAACGGCGCCAGTACGCCGCGAAAACTACAGCGCCCGCCGCCAACTGTATCCACTGCACAACGCCACTGAAGGTCCGCCGGAAGGGACTGTATCCACTCAAGACCATACCGGAAAGGCTCCATACGCCACTAAGTTTGCTCCGATATCTTAGCTAAGTCGTTGATGTTAAACGATTTTTTCCGCCTAAAGTATTAAAGGTCTTCAAGGTATTGGACTTATAAAAATACCAGCCCTTCGGGCTTGGAGCTTTTTCAGGAACAGTACCTGCCATTTTGGACGAAACGTCGCGCGTTTGCTCAAAACTCGTCCAACACGCACAATCTCGCGCATAAACATCAATACGATCATCCAATGGAAATTCGATCCCCTATCACCTTGGCTTCCGTGCACCAGCAGGCGGTGGACGCCGCAGCGATGCTTTCGAGCATTCGCTCGGCCATGTTGGCTCCAATGGTTCGAAAGGCAGCGCCCGTGTTCAGTGCCGACCAGGTAGCCACCTTATGTGAGGCAACCTCCCGGGGCTCCTTCGCGCATCGTGTCGCAAGCCGCAAGGATATGCCTTCGGGCACCTTGGTGTCGAATGGCCGAAAGCGGGTGTTCACCTTGGAGGAAACGCGCCAGTGGGTTCGTGACTATCGAAAGGAAGTACTGAGGCCTGAGGGAGCCGAGGCGATCACGATCTCGATCGCCAATTTCAAGGGGGGCACAACGAAGACGACCACAGCCATGACTTTGGCACAGGGTCTGACGTTGCTCGGGCACAAGGTGCTCGTGATCGACACCGATCCCCAAGCCTCATTGACCACCCTCTTCGGGATTCTCCCGGACGTGGAGATCTCAGCCGCCGACACGATCATGTCCCTTGCCGATGGAAGTTCATCATCGGTCCGTCCGATGATTCGAAGCACCTACTGGGACGGCCTGGATCTGGTTCCTGCCGCCAGCTCGCTTTTCGATGCAGAGTTCATGCTGCCTTCGCGGCAGAGCAAGGAGGGCCTCTCGGGGTTCGAGTTTTACAAGGTGCTGGACTTAGGCATCGATGACGTGCGTGCGGACTATGACGTGATCGTGATCGACAGCCCCCCTGCCCTTTCTTATCTGACCATCAATGCGTTGATGGCCGCGAACGGAATCATCATGCCGCTGCCGCCTGAGACGCTGGACTTTGCTTCTTCGACGCAGTTTTGGTCGCTGTTTTCCGACCTGACGGAAACCATGCTCGAATCGCGCGGGCAAACCAAGAACTTCGACTTCATCAATATTCTGTTGTCTCGGGTGCCGCCAAAGGCAGGCCGGGGCGCGTCGACGACCGCTGACGCGGTGAGGGAGTGGATCGGCGCCACCTACAAGGAAAAAGTGCTGCCGCTGGAGATTCCGAGAACGTCGATCGCTTCGCAGAAGTCGTCGGGTTTTGGCACTGTGTACGACAGCGAGGCGGCCGATGCAAAGGACAAGACGTACAAGCGCGCGCGAGATGCGTATGACCTGTTTGTTCAGCACATCGAAGTCTCGATTCGGAATGCCTGGACGCGTCAGTTGCCCGGTGGCGCGGGGGCTTTGTACGGTACAAACCCCCTGCGCGTCGAGGTCTGAAATGGCACTTGAGCTCATTCACGAAAGCAGGCTGCGAGGCCTGTACGGAGGGGTTTGTACCGTACAAACCCCCTCCCCCGGCACGCCAGCGCGTCTTAATCTGGGTCTGATTCAGGGTGGTTTGTACGGTACAAACCTCCTGCGCGGGGCTGGTATCGGGTTCCTTTTTCCCCGCTCCCGTAAATCATCTTCTTCTATTCCTGTGCGCCGGGCGTCACCGAAGGAACGTTTTCATGGCCAATAAAGACCTCGTCAAACGCGCATTCAGCGTGACCGCCAATCTACCCGCAGCGCCTGCCGTCGAGTCGACCGGCAGCGCCTCACCGGTGTTGTCGGCTAACGCGCCCGAGCCATCCGGGGTCATCGCCACCCCCGAATCGTCGGTCCTGCCGATGGCAGCGGTCGGAGCGACTCGCCTGAGCATCGGCACACCCAAGACAAGTCCGGGCAGCATGATGGCTTTCATGACGGAACAGTCGGAAGTGCATCGGGAAGTCGTCCGCCTGCGCGAACAAGTCAACGCCTTCGAGGGGGCAGATGTGGCGCGTCGGCTGGATCCGACCCAGATCGTTGCGTCCAAATGGGCCAACCGCGACGAGTCGCATTTCTCGACAGAGATGTTCACGAGGCTGAAGCAGGAAATCGCAAGCGCGGGCGGCAATGTGCAGCCGATCAAAGTCCGAGCATTCAACTCACCGGCAGCAGAAAGCGCACGTTGGGAAATCGTCTATGGACATCGGCGGCACCGCGCATGTCTTGAGTTGGGCATTCCCGTGTTAGCGCTCATTCAGAGGGATATGCCGGACGCTGATCTGTTCGTGGAGATGGAACGGGAGAATCGCGAGCGCGAGGACCTGTCGGCGTGGGAGCAGGGCCTCATGTATATGCGCGCGCTGGAACTCGGGTTATTCCCGTCTGCGAAGCAGCTTGCGGCCGCCATCGACCGCGATATGGGAAATATCAGCAAGGCAATGGCGCTCGCGAAATTACCGGCGGACGTCGTGCGAGCGTTTGGATCTCCTCTGAATCTTCAATTCAGGTGGGCGACGGCACTCAAGGATGCACACCAAAGAGACCCCGAAGGCCTGCTGGCAGCCGCGCGAGAGCTTGCGACCGCGAAGCCGATGCCAAGTCCAGCTTCGGTGTTTTCAACCCTTACCGGCCCTGGTATAACGAATAGCCGTTCGGCTCCTACTTCGACGGAATGGAAAGACGAGCAAGGAAAGCGCTTGGCCTCATTGACGTTTGACCGAAAGGGGAGGGCGACGATCGCATTTGAATACGCCCTAGATGAGGCACAACAGCGCAAGTTGGCTAAGGCGGTTGATTCATTTCTGGGCCGAAAAGGTTGACCAATGCGGCTCGAGGAGCCACCACCGGGAGGGGCGCTGGAAGGGGATTCACGCAAGGCCCGAACTCTCGATAGCGGTTGCGTCGTGTCCCTCCAAAGCTGTGGTTCCACTCCCAATGGGCGCGAGCGGGACCCCCGCGTCCTGAGCAAACCCATGGCGAGGGCGTCTCAGCGGGCCTGGTGTAGAGCGCCACAGTCGCCGGGAGGTGAGAGAGAACTTCTCGCACACAGGGCAGGGCGGAATAGCGCCGCTGTCAGTTCAAGAAGAGAAAAGCATCTGTCGTGTGAGCCGCGCCTAGCGTATGAGTGCAGCCGGTGCAGTTTGGGACATCTGACCCCGATGCGCCAACCTCCGTTCGAGCCAGCCGTCGCTCTGCTATCTTGCCGCTGGCGCTCCGGCCGCCAGCGGCTCCCCCGCAGCACGCTGTCGCCTTGGTGGATGCAAACGCAATGGGGGGAGTTGATGCCTGGAGCGTGCAAATCCATGTTTGTCTCACGCGCTCTAACTCCACGGCAGCTTGGAATGTGCCGACTTTGTGCGTACAATGTGCATGCATCGATCAGCTAGCAAAGAGCCATGCTTCAAGAATCCGCGATAGCCAATCCTCGCGAACTCCACGCCTACGCGGATTTCAGCGCCTATTTGCACGATCCGACGCAGCCGGCACATGTGCTGTCGCCAACCAGGTGGGCGGATGCGATGGGGGTCCCCGTAAACCAGCTCGCCGCACAGGCCGGAGTGCATCGAAACACCTTGCGTTTGTCGCCGACCTCGCCCTTGATTCAGACCTTCCTTCTGGACAGCTTGAGGGTCCTGAAGGCGGCATTCGATGTCAGCGGGGATATGCAGGTGTCGATTCGTTGGTACCGCACTGAACCACTCAGCGTCTTCCGCTACGCCACGGCCGAGATGCTCGTATCGCAGGGCAGGGCGACCGACGTGCTGAACTACATCGAATCGCTCAGTGCTGGAGCTCTTGGTTGATTTCTATTCCCTATGAGGGAGAAGTCCACAGAATGTTGACCCCTGAATGGTCATACGCGGCGGCCGGGCCAATCGCCAGGGAGTGAGCCCGCTATACGTCGTTGGATGAACACACCGCCTTGCTTGAGAACCAGCAACTGTCGCATTGATGCCGCCCAGCAAAACCTGATCACGATCAGCGTATTCAATGCCCAAGTCGATGAGCAGGGGTGCAGTGGACGTGTACCGCGGTGACTTGTTGCCCAAGACTAGGATTCATGGCGATGATGGCCAAAAGTCGTCGACGAGGGCACGGGAATCAAGCGCTCACTTTCGCACAACCGACAACTGACCGCTTCGCTTACATTAGGGGAGCGGTCGCTCAAGTCATTGATTTCATTGACTTTTAGGTAGAAGACTGTTCAAACACGCAATTTCCCATCGAGTTTCTATAGTGATGATAAATATTCTTATCATCAAGGAAATCGCCTCTGAGCAAGTTAAAGTGATGTCTGAGCTCGCTTGATGCGGCATCGGAAGAGGGACGGCCAAGTGCACGCCGGGACTCGAGGTTTGAAAAAGCGTTTTGAGCGCAGTGCTCGAAGCGTCCGTGATCTGCGTGAATCTCGCCTCCGCCCGGCAGGGACCACCAGCCGGTGAAATCCGGCCAACGTACAAATTGCTACAAATCGGGACGCTGCTGAGATGCTGTTGAGAAAGAGGCGCTATGTGCGCGTCGCCTTTGGCAAACTGCGAGAGGGTCCTGCGCGGCGCTGTTACGCCCGACATCTCAGCTGAAACCTCGAAAATCGCCGCGTCGACGGGCGACGTCGGGCACCAAGAATGTCTTTTGACACAACTGTCCGTGATCTGCTCGGGTAGCGTTGGAAGGATGATGAATCTGCCGACCTCTGAAAACGTTCTGGAATTCGACGACCTGCAGCTCGCGAGCCTGGCCGCGGGCTGGCGCATGCGCGCGAGGCATGGGGACCGCGAGGCTTTTGGCGCGGCGCATGTCCTGGAGGTCGAACGGCGCCGGCGAGTGCGCGCCAGCGGGGTTGAAACGCTGCCTGTGCTGCCGCCGCTGGCCCCGAAGGTACCGTGGTGGAAATTCTGGACCGCGGCGCGCGAAGGCCGCCCGGACCACCTCGGCACGCTCCCGCGTTGCAGATGAAAAAGAAGAACGAGGCGCCTCGCAAACTCCACAGCGGGCATTTCGCGTTCATGCGCGCGCTCGTCCAGGGTTTGGACGAGAACGCGAGCTGGAACCGGTATCTGCACCTGGAAGGCGAGTACACGGACCTGCGCACGGTCCGGCGCACGATCGCCTCGATCCGCGACCAGTTCGCCGCCGCAGCGCGGCGCGAAAACAAACCCGGCACCGCGCGGCTGATCCTCATGGACGCCGAGCGTTTCAAGGCGGCGCCCGCGCTGCCGAGCCTGGCCGAGTTCGCCGCGGCCAACGGGCTGGAGGAGTTTTCTGAAGAGGAACAACTCGAGGCCTACCAGGACGCCTATCCCTCCGGAAAAAGGGGCGCAGGGCAGGGAGGAGGGGAGGGAGAAGGGCAGGGCGCTAACAAGAGATCACAGCGGCCTTCCCGCCGCGCGCGCGTGGTCGAGCGGCAACTCGAAGCGCTGCGCTGGCTGCAGGGGCTAGTGGCCCAGGATCCGAAGCCCAGTGACAGCGTGTCGGCCTGGCTCAACCCGTCCATGGCGAAGCGGCTCGAGCGTGCCGGGCTGACGACCCTCTCGGTACTCGTCGAGCGCATCAACGGCGTGGGCGCGCGCTGGTGGGCCTTGGTGCCGGGGGTGGGGGAGGGCAAGGCCGCGCGCATGGTCGAGTGGCTGCAAGCCAACGAGGCCCTCCTGGGCCTGAAGGTCGGCCGACACGTTGCGCAGCCGCGCATGAAATTGGCGAGCGCCACGCTGGAGGCCGTGGTTCCGGCGGCGACGGCGATCCGCCCCTACGAGAAATTCGTACTCCCGGCTGAGCTCGACGGCAGGGCGGGGCGGTTCAGGGCGCGGCCGGAGAATTGCCTGCTCGCGGCCGGCAACGACCACGAGGCGATCGGGGCCTGGTTGTCCTCGAAAGCCGCAGGCGCGAAAGGAAATCCGTCGGCGACGCAGCGCGCCTATCGCAAGGAAGCAGAGCGGCTTCTGCTGTGGGCGGTGCTGGAGAGGAAAAAGGCACTCTCCTCGCTCACGCTGGAGGATGCGACGGCGTACCGGGACTTTTTGGCCGATCCACCGGCTGCGTGGTGCGGGCCACGGCACCACCAACGCTGGTCGCCGCTCTGGCGCCCGCTCGAAGGACCGCTCCATGGCGTGACGCTGCGGCACTCGCTGACCGTGGTGCGCAGCCTGTTTGCTTTTCTGATGCGTCAGGGTTACCTGATGGGCAATCCGTTCGTCGCGGTGGCCCTGCCGGTTCAGCCCCTGCGGCCGCTGGGGTCCAGCCGGACCCTCACCTTCGCGCAGTGGGATCACATCGATGCATTGCTGGAGAAGTATGGCGAGACTGAGGCGGACCGGCGCCTGCGGCGTGGCATGCGTTGGCTCTACGCGACCGGGCTGCGGCTGGCGGAGATCACGAGCGTGAAGTGTGAAGACTTGACGCCGGTCGAATACCGGGCCGATGGAACCATGGCTACAGATTGGCTGCTGGCCGTGATCGGCAAAGGCAACCGCAGCCGTGAGGTGCCGGTGCCGGCCAAACTGGTCGAGGAACTCGGCGATGAGTTGGCTCGCCATGGCTTCGACCGCCAGGTGGGCGCGGTGAGCAACCGGGGTGTTCACGTGATGAGTCGCTTCGACGATGAACTGAAACGGCCTGCGCCGTGGTCGGCTTCGGGGCTGTACCAGGGGATCAAGGCGTTCCTTGCGCAGGCCGCCGGGGGGCTCGATGCCGCCGATGCGTCTCAGCTGAAAAAGGCCAGCACCCACTGGCTGCGGCATTCGCACGGCTCGCATGCGCTGCAGGGCAGGGAAGGGCGGGCGCCCGTGCCCCTGCAGATCGTGCAGAACAACCTGGGGCATGCCTCCGTGGGAACGACTTCCCTGTACCTGACAACCGAGCGCGATGAGCGTTTGAAAGCGATGCGGGGATTCTGGAAAGTGCCGCCTCTGCCAGAATGATGCTGCTGAAGGTGACTATCTCCGGCTGGACCAGCGTTGGGCTGTGCTGTCGCTGGTCGGGCAGGCCGCGATGCAACGCTGCCATTGACGATCATGATCCGTTGCGGCTCGCATCAACGACGAGGCGAGGGTGCCGTCGCTCTCATCAATGGAACGAGGATCGAAGGGCGAACTTGGTAGCATATGAACCATGCTTTTCGACAACAGCCTTCACGACATCGAGCATCAGTTCAAGGAACACGCGCGCAGGGAGCAGCGTTTCAACGTCATCGCTGTCCTCGCCGCGGTTATCGGCGGAGCTGCGATCGTTGCTCTCGTCCACTGGCTCTAGGCACGACGCTCAGTAAGGTGCCGGCGCCGATTTGACTAGCTGATTCAAATTTGGCCGAGGGGGATGGCACCTTTCGCGAGTTGGGCTAGCCCCGCAAGTATTCGCCGAACTGGTCTGGGCTGGGCCGAGGGCACCCGATGCGGCGTGCCTGTTAAGGTCGGCTGCGGACCGAGCCCGTTGAGTGCTCGGCCAATCGTGATTGGCGGGCATGTCGATTTGCGATCGGTATGCTGAAATTCAGCCGCGGCAAGCCGAAACCGCGGGCAACTCAAAAAAGGCATACTTGCAGGCGACCGTTCCCATCCATGCCATGAAAAATTCGCGGCAGCTTTCCGAGACCTATCTGAAGTTTGTCAACCTGGTCAGCGCGATTCGCGGCTTGCCGACACTTGACGCGATGGAGGAGCGGGTCCTTACCGGCCTTGCCATTGCCTGGTCGAAGGGCGAGCGCGTTCCGGTCCTTCACGCCATGGAGCTAGCTCCGGACACGTCACCCACGACGGTGCATCGGCGCCTGAAGTCGCTGCGAAAGAAGGGACTGATCGAACTGCGCGAAGACCAGAACGACAGCCGAATCAAGTATGTGCTCCCCACTTCGGCAGCACAGGACTACTTCGCACGACTTGGCAAATGCCTGAGCGCTGCGGCGCACGGGTGAGCTGGTTGTGATCTCTGCGGTTCTGCAGGTGCTGGGCACGGCCGCCCTTTGGGTGGGTCTTTTCAAGTTCAATGACTTCCTGTTTGGGTCCGTCGGGCTCTGCCTCGTGATCAATTGGGTGTTTGTTCCAGCCGCGGTTCGGTTGATCAGCGTTCTGCTTTTTGGAATGCGCGGGGCACTTGGCTTGTGGATCGGCACCCTACTGACCAACCATGCATTCGCGAGTTCCTGGCACTCCATCATCGTAGCCTTCCTCTCCGCAGGTGGGGCGCTAGCGGCGTTGTGCATCGGTCGCCGATGGTTGCAGTTGCCTGCGTCATTGCAGGGACTCACGCCTGGCAAGCTCTTCCAACTGTCGGTGTTCGTGGCGATCTGCAACTCAGTCCCGCACAACATCTTTTTCTGGATCACCGGCTTCATGCCGGATCTATGGACAGGGATCGGACCGATGTTCATCGGGGATTTGCTGGGAATCTTGCTCGTCCTCTACACAGCCCGGGGCGTGATCGCCATGAGTGATCGCATCGCTGCGCGCCGCCAAGCGTAGCTCGCACCCCCATATCCGGGTGGGTCAGTAACGACCCAAAGTCGCCAGAACCATCGCTCGGGCTGGCCACGTCACGCTCATGCGGTTCGGCTCGGCTCGGCGGAACTTTCTCACGATCTTGCGAAACGGTCGGCCCTGCGCGCATGAGCGGCGCCTCGAGCAATTACACTTCTGGTAACAATTGTCAAATTGGCAATCAATGAGTGCTGGCATCGATCGCAAGACATGGCACGAAAACGGACCTTTCGGATTCGGTCGACGGCCGATGCGAAAAGGCATAGCAATATTCTGGAGAACTGAATTGTCGAGATTTTTCGGTGTAGATGTAGCGAAGGCGTTGCCCTCTGTCAGGATCTTTTCGTTCACAGGAGGGGTGAAGGTCGAGCATGTTCCGCTTGCGGAACCTGGCCCAGCGCTTGATGCCGGTCTGATCGATCAGGGCGCCTCGTGCCTGCACCGCGCTCTGCGGTCGCTCGCGAGCGCTGGACGAACCGACGTCCGCTCGTCCGCGTCGCCGGTGGGAGTTCTGCCCTCGCGCAAGCGGGGGACAGAGACTTCGATCAAAGGCCCGGTCGCCGCAGTAGCGATCGGATTGTGTCTCGCAAGCGCCAACGCGCAACAGTCGGTCACGTCCGATCTGGACAGCTGCATCAACTCCGAAAAGATCTCGCTGACGGCCCAAGGCGCACTGGCCGGAGTCGCCACTGGCGTTCTCACATCGTTCATGGTGGGCAAGAAACAGGACATGGGTAAGGCGGCCGTTATTGGGGGAGTTGCGGGTGGCGCGTTGGGATACGCCACCGCGTACTACAAGGCCGCGGGCAAATGCATGCAGAACAATCCGGCGTGGGTGCCCGAGTCGAACATCCAGCGCAAAGCCGACTATGCCGCCGCCGTCAGCGAGTTCAAATACAAGCCCAGCAAGGGCGACTTCAGTTTCGTGCGCCCTCTGCAGGCGCCCCAGACGGCAAAGCAGGGTGGGACTGCCGACGTCAAGGCCCGGTTTGTCGTATTGACCCCTGACGGCGGGGAGGCCAAGGTCAAGATCGCTCGCAAGCTGTTTGTCATTGCAGAGGGCAAGGAAGAAGAAGTTCCGTTTCCCGGCAAGCCCGACGAAGAGCGGGTCTTCGGTAACGGGGAGCAGGTCGAGAGCATCAATCTGCCCGTCTACAAGGAAGTCCCGGTCGGTTCGAAGATCCGCATTGAATATGCGGTGTCCCTGAAGGACGCGCAGGCTAGTTCGCAGAGCGGCACGATCGAGGTGAGGTAGCGATGCGCGCAGCAGCAACGAAACTGGCGACCCTCGCGCTGGCGGTCGTTCTGGCAGGTTGCGCCAACCAGTCGATGCCGGGGTACCAGCGTGTGTATCAGGGATACCAGGTTCCCCAGGAACTCGTGGGCGCCGTGCAGAAGCGATTGCGTGCCGAGGGGTTGCGACAAGCCCTCGTAAGCCGCGACTCCGTGGGCCGCCTGCGCCTGGCCGGCAGCTATCGCGATGAGGAAGAGGTTGAGCGGGCCTTCATCATTACGCAGTCGATCGTCGGCATTCAATCCACGTCCCCGTTCTATCCGGAGAACGTGCAGGAGAAGCGGTGGGAACGCGAGGCGGGCACCGCTCTGGCTGACTTTTACAAGCGGAAAAAGCAGATTCAAGCCAACGCGCCCGGCAAGAAGAGGGCGCTGGTCATTGGTATCAACAAGTTCCTCAGCCCGAAGATCTCGGCCATTCAGGGCGAAGACGACGCCAGCGTCATGGGTATGGCGCTGGCTGCCTACGGCTACGACGTCATCTCGTTGCTCGGCGGTCGGGCCACGAAAGCCAACATCGAATCAGCGATCTCGGAACTGGATCGCGCGTTGGGTCCCAATGACACGCTGTTCATTTACATTTCGAGCCACGGCACTCAACCCGTGCCCACACCCAGCGGCAATGATGAGCGGCGCATGTCGATCATTGCGTACGACACAGGTTCTGCCGACCCGAAGGCGCCGGCCGCTGACGCGACCTCCTACGCGCTCAGGCTGCAGAACACTTCCGTGCGGGACACTTTGGTCCAGAACCTGGCGCAGAGGCCGACGGCGGTGACCAGGGTCATCATCGACACCTGCTACAGCGGCGAGATCCTGAAGGATCTGCCCTCCGCAGGCGCGGCGTACCAGCGCAGTGTCAACGGTGGCGGCTACGAGAAATCGTCAGTGTCGGAGGCATCCTGGACCGGCGCGTCGTTCACCAGCAAGGCCATCGCCGTCGTGGAAGACGACAAACGCAACGCGCCTGTGCAGACTGGCAGGAAGTCCGACTTTGCCACGCGCAAGAACTACAGCTTCATCACCGCAACAGGGCCGGGCGAACAATCTTACGGACCACCGACGGGCGTCGGCACGTTCTCGCTGGAGGCCAATCAGAGTGAAACCTTGCGAGGTTCCTACTTTACGCAGTCGTTCCTGGCGTTCCTGAAACAGTACTCCGGGGATGTGCCTCGAGCATTCGAGGACTCCCGAGCATTTACCGCCAAGACTGTCTTGCAAGTCACCAAAGGCTTGCCGCAGAACCCTCGTCGCTTCACGACGATTCCGGCTGAAGTCGACAACCTCGCCAAATTTTGATCCGAAAGGCACCCTCATGCATCCACGCAAACTGAGCAAGGCTCTTATCATGGCGTTCGCCGTGATGTCCGCTTGTGCGCACGCCGAAGAACCGGCCTACGCCGCGAAATCCCTGTTCTTCGGCGAAGACGGAGAGGTCAAGGCCGTTGCCACGGAGAAGCCCGCCGCCAGCGAGGATCTCGCGAAGGCGCCGGTCAAGAGCGAAGGCAAGCCCGTTGTCATTGCCACCTCCGCTAGGAAGGCATCGGAAAAGCCGAAGGCGGTTGCGTTCAAGAGCGCCAAGGACCTACCCATCGGGGCGGCATACTTCGTACGGCTCAAGAAGCGCGACGGTGCACTCGAGGACACGCTGGCCACGCGGACGTTTTCCACGGGCGACAAATTCCAGCTTGGACTGAAAGTCAATCGTCCCAGCTTCGTCTACATCTTCAATGAAGATCCCAACGGCCGGATCACGATGCTGCACCCGCGCGCGGGCCGCTCCGCAGCCGTCGATGCTATGGGGACGGTGTTTCTTCCATCGCAGGGCGCCTTTGAATTCCAAGGACCCCCCGGCCTGGAAAAGCTCTTGGTGCTGATGTCCGAGGACGAGGTTTTTCAGCCGGATGCGGCCCTCCAGAAGATCGAGCCGGATCTCGTGACCCGTGCCCCATCCCCGCTCCCCAAAATGGCGCCGGTCGGCACCTCGCCCGCCACGCTCAAGACGGCAGCGGCAGCGAGTTCATCGGACTGCGGCGTCGTCATGGCCGACGCGGGCAGCTACGCGAGCAAGGCCATCGTGTATGCGCAGGACAGCAATACGGCCACTGGCAATTGCAACGCGGCGGCCGCGCCTGCATTCGCCTCCAAGGCCATCGTCTTCTCCGATGACCCGCAGCCTGCTGCCGGGCAGCAGGTGGCCAGCTATGTGGTCAAGCCCCGCGTTGCGTCGAAGAAGGAACCGCTGCTGCTCAAGATCCAACTCGTCCACGACTGAGTTGGAACCAGCCCACCCCTCCACGTCGTGCACGTCCGCCGAGACACCCCAGCAAACCACCCCTGAAAAATAGATGTCAAACAACCACCTGATCGTTGGCCTCGGCGGTACCGGCGGCAAAGTGATCCGTTCCATGCGAAAGATCGCCAGGACGCACACGGATGCCACCGGCCAGAGCCTTTCTGAAGCGAACTTTGAATATGTCTATCTCGACACCTCGGAGGGACTCCTGCACGAAACGGACAAGTGGACCGTTCTCGGACAGGACTGCTCGCTCGCGCGCGCCCAGGTGGGCATTTACGCGGCCAGCGCGGTGCAGCCGATCCTGAAGGACCCGGACTCGTACCCGGGAATGCGCGACTGGATCGAGCCGCGGCGCGTGTTCGATTTCATCGACGCGGGTACTGCGGGGGCCGCACAGAAGCGAAAGCTCGGGCGACTGGTTTTTGCCCAGAATGCGCGCCAAATCTCGCAACTTTTCGAAGATCGCCTCCAGGCTCTCGAGAGCAGCGGAACCAAGACCGCCCAAGCCACGATCCACGTGATCTGCGGGCTGGCCGGTGGCACGGGAAGCGGCTTCATTGCCGACACGATTGCTCAGCTGCGCAGGCTGCGCCCCAGTGACGCCAATTATCGCATCCTGGTCTACGCGCTGCTGCCGGACGAGGGTTCGACATGGGCCAAGTCCGTTGCGGGGTTCGGCACCTACTACGCTAACGGCTACGCCGCGCTGACCGAGCTCAACGCGATGGCGGCGCGCCGGTACCGCCCTGTCAACGTGCTCGATGGTTCCCGCCTGGAAGCGTCCAAGTTCTTCAACGGTTGTTATCTAGTCAACAACATCAATGAGAACAGGGTGCGCTTCGGGGTCCAGGAGGACGTGCCACACATCATCGCGGAGTTCCTGTACCAGAAGACCTTGAACAAGCGGTGGGAGGCCCTGGCACGTATCGAGAACGGCGAGAACGACACGAACTTCATCGAGAAGGACGATGGCGTGGCGGCCCGGGCCAAGCTGTTCATGAGCTTCGGTATCAAGCGCGTCGTCGTGCCTGAACAGGAGATCAAGGAATACCTGGCGTATGGCTTCGCCGAGCAGGCGACGCGCCAACTCATGTTCAACAACTTCCGGCAAGGAGAGGGCTTCGCAGACGAGCCCTTGTACAAGGATTGGGGAGCGGAGGTCCGCAAGCCGGCAGTCCTGGAGGGTCTGCAGATCAGCGACTCGCATCTGACCCTCGACCGAGGCATCCTGGATGACGACGCGAAGGCAGGTTGGAAGTTGATCGATGAGTACTGGCCGCAGGTTGCCACCATGCTCGAGGAGCAGATCAAGTCGGACAAGACCATCAAGGAGTCCGAGTGGATACGCGCGCTGCGAATCCGTCTGTCCGACGTGTACGACGACACCTTCCGACGCCTGGGCGGAGTTCGCAAATTCTACGAAGTCAAGTCGCAGGCCCGTCTCGAAATGGCGCGCCATGTCGTGCGGCGAATCGAGAAGGACTTCTTCGGCCGTTGGAGCACCGGAGAGTTGTCCCTGCTTCAACTGCGCCAGTTCGTGGACGCCGTGCTGGACAACTTGACGCAGCGCAAGAAGCAGTACGAGGAAAAGGCCCAGACGGTCGTGATTGCGATGCAGAAACTGGAGGAAGACCTCCAGCGGCTCGTCCAGGACTTCAACGGTGTCGGCACATTGGGCCGCATGTTCACGGACAAGCGCGATACGCGCTTTGCGGAGGCGCGAGAAAAGCTCCAAATGCTCTTCTCGAAGAACACTTGGCGTGAAGGGTACATGTTCGGTCAGCGTCTGATCATCCTGATCCTGGATGAATTGACGGTGCTCCGCGGCAAGATCGACCAGATTCAGGTTCAGCTGACCGAGGCGACCGAAGCCATTCACAACGAACAGAACAACCGCTTGCGCACTGACAGGGAAGAGGTCTGCCAGACGCGAATCTTCGACATGGAAGCCGTGCGGGATCTGCTTCGCCGCATGACGCTGGATGAAAGAGGCCAAGTCGAGCGGACGCAGCGCGTGCGCAAGGCCATCGTTGCGCTGGCCGGCAGCGAGGTGAACAGCTTTGAAAAGCTTGCGGCGCGCGTCAACATGAGCAACCTCATCACGACCTTGGCGCAGCAGGCAGCGGAGATCACGGATGCAGCGCACACGGAGCTGGCTCAGAACTCGCCCGTGATGCACGTGAACATCGTGGAACGACTGTCTCGCCAGTACGCTGCCAATTCGCAGGCGCTGAGCAGCTTTGTGGCGGACTTGTATCGCGAAGCCGGCAACATGGTGCCCTTCAACAAGGCCGAGGTTGAACGCCGTGTCCCGGGCAACGAAGCCGCGAGCGCGGGGCTGCAGCAGGCCATCTGCGTCATGCTCCCCGAATGCGAACAGCAGCGAGAGTTCCGTCAGAACCTGAGCGATCTTTTTGGTCGCCAGAAGGACGCGGGCACTTCAGACGCCGCTGTCGTCGAAGGTACGCTGACGAACGAGGTGGTCGTGATCAAGGTGTCCTCGCTGATGCCGGCGCGATTTGTCGACACACTCGCATTCCTCAAGACGCACTACGACGGGCTGTGCAAGATCCCGGACGAGGCCGTCCTGTTGCACGGCGAAGGGGACGGCAGCAGGCTGCCTCCGCTGTTCGCCCCCACGGGCCTTGAACTGCAGTCCCGGCGCCAACGAAAGCCCTACCTTCTGCTGGCCCGCTTGCTGAACTTCGTGAAGGTGCGCGAGAACCCGATCACGGGCTTGAAGGAATGGATCATTCAGTCTAAGGACCAGGACGGATTCATGCGCATCAATGCCCTGAGCGGCGGGGGAGACTGGGCCAAGGTGTGGGATGCCGAGCAGACCGAGGTCTTGCAGAAAGAGGTGGACAGCGCCGTGAAGGCGGAGTTGGCAGCCAATTACGCGCACAGGGAGCGAAAAGATGCGCTCTACCGGCAGTTCGTCGCGGTGGCCAATGAGCGCCTGGAGCAATCGGGCCACAACGCTGACGACGCCCAGTACACAGAGCTGCGCGCCCTGATCCCCGCCATCAAGGACCTGATCGGCATGCGCGAGGAAGCCACGGCCTGAGCCGAACTTCATTCAACCTGAGAGAGAAGATGTACAAATACAAATGCAAATCCGTGGGTGATTGCTCGGTCGCCAATCGTGGAGAACTCATCACCAGCGAGACAATGCTTAACGATCCCAAGTGCAGCGATTGCGGCTGTGCGCTGGAATTGATGGACAAAGGCGGCGCAGGTGGCAACGCCGCCGAGAAAGGGGGCCGCAAGATTGGCGCGGTATTGGCCGTGGCGGCTGCGGTCCTGGTTCTCGCGGGCGGAGGCAGCTGGTATGCGTTCGGAGGCGCAACCAAGCCGGCGGCGAACGCACGAGCAACGCCGCCAGAGCCGGTTGCTCAGCCCACGTTCGTTGTTGCGGCCCCGGGTATCTCCCCGAGCGAGACCGAAACCTCCCAAGCGCGCAGGGACGCCGACAAGCAACTGGGCAAGGGCGAATTCTCGGAGGCAGAGAGAAAGGCCGCCCGCGCCGCAGCATTGGAGATGATCAAGACCGCCGTGGCGAAGATGGGCCAGGGCGACCTCGCGGGAGCGGAGAAGGAACTGACGCAGGCCCGTGAGCGCGATGCCTCCGAGTCCCTGATCTACTACAACCTGGCCATCGTGCGCTTGCGTCAAAAGCAACCCGACGAGGCTCTCAAGCAGTTGGAAGCAGCTTTCATGGCTGGGTTTTCGCATTTCGATGCCATGGACAAGGACCCTGACCTGGATCCCATTCGCAACGAGCCGAAGTTCAAGAATCTGATGGGCTCTTACCGCAAGAGTGCGTGATGCGTTTGCACGTACGGGCCCTATGGATTGCCATGCTGCTGGCCGCGGCAGGCTGCGGACAGAGGCCCGACCCTGGGATGATCGAGGGTCACTGGGTCGCCGAAAAGTTCCGCATGTATGGCATTGGTGTGCCCATCGGCCCGGACCTGACTGTTTCGCGGAACCGCATCGCTTTCGGTGGCAGCATGGAGCCACTGAAGCTCAACAGCATTGCAGCGGACGGCGATGCGGTGACACTGGAGACGGAGATCGGCTTCGATATCGTCTTTGCCTTCGAGGGCAAGGACCGGATGTATTTCTCGTTGCCAATCACTGGCGATCGCATCTACTACCGGCGCAGCAGTGCCACTGAGACATCGGTCGCCGGCGCAACAGCGGAAAAGGGGCCGATTCAGGCGAGCGTTGCGCAGCCCGCATCGGCGCCCGTCATTGCCAAACCGTACCTACCGATTCCGCCCGGGGAAGCCGTTGCCAAAGCGATCGCACGGGCACCGGCACCGGCAGCGTCGTTGCCACGCATGGGTTCGCCGCCTCGAGCCGATGCGGAACCTGCTCGGCAAGGTTCCCAATCGCCAGAGCTTCAGTACGGGCAGGCGGTGGACGCGATGCAGCGAGGCGATGCAGATAGATCGCTGAGGTACTTGTCGGCAGCATTGGCCAATGGTTTTGACGACTGGCAACGCATTGATCGCGAGCCGCGTTTCAACCAACTGAACGATGATGTCCGCTTCCAGGTCCTACGCTCGCGGTGGAAAAAGGCAGTTGTGTTGCCTTGAGCGGCGTCGAGCGGATGGTTGAGGGGGTTAATCAGTTGGCCGCGCAGATCGCGCACAACGACTGAAGACGGGGATGCCGGTCTAACTTCAGTGCGACGTCAGTCGTCATCGGACAAGGGCTCTAGCTTCTCGACCAACCGAACTCTTTGACTGGTAGCCGGATGGTCATCAGTGCAATCAGCTTCCTGCCAATTTGTTGACAGCAAAGTCATCGCCGCGAGCTTCGCTTGGACGAGCGTGTAGCCTTGATGGTAGAGGACACGAACACCGAACTCGTCGGCGTCGATCTCATTCTGCTTCAGTTGGGGCGTCTGATTGCAACGGACCTTGTGTGCATGGCTGTCAGCTGAGAGTCCTCCAGCGAGAATTCCGATAAGCGTCCCGGCTACCTGGGCTTCGGTGCCGCCCGGCAATCGTTTGCCAATCTGATATCCGGTCGCGGCTCCGGCGCCCGCTCCACTTAAAGCAGTTCTAGCGGAGGTGTCCTTTGGCCGGGAAGGGTGCCGAAGCACCGCATGTCCAAGCTCATGACCAAAGGTGAAAACCAACTCCTCGATAGAGGCTCTGTCCGCCAAGTTCACCGCAACAAACATGCGGCCCTTGTCGCGATCCCATGCAGCTTGGTAAGCATTACCGTCAACATACCCCACAACCTTGGCTTGCAAACCGCGGTGCACCCAGTCGGCGTCGTTCCCACGCTTGTATCTGTAGACCCACGCTCCCACAGCGGCCCGACACAGCGCAGTGCCTACTTTTTCTCGCCCCGCCGCGGTGACCTGCATTTCGTACTCGACGGCTACGACGAACTGACCTGGTCTCAGATCAAGGAACCTACCCCTGGAGCAGTCGTACCGATCGACATAACCAGCTGCCGAAGGGCCTGCAGTTGCGGCTACAGCGGACGTAGAAGGAGGCGCAGCGGTAGCAATTGTTGCTGCCCATACTGCGGCCCAAAGAGCGGCGCCAATACTCAGTCTGCGAATACCAAGAAACCTCATTCTTCTCCTCGTTTTTCTTCTCGACCAAGGATAGCGACGGGCCGGTGCGGTCTGCTCAGGGAGGCGGCCCGACCGTGCACAAAGTCACAGCTTGAGGTTGCGGTAGGTTCCGTCTGTGGCGCTCGCCTTGGCGGAGATCAGCTTTCGTCGCTTCACGCCCTCAAGGATGGCTTGCTCGCAGCTGTAGTGGCCTAGTCCATAGCAGCGCTGAGCACCGTTTGTTCACATCGGGAATGACAATCATCGGGTCCCCTTGAAGTTGGACGTCGATGATGCCACCGGCAGGGTTTCGTCACGTTGACATCATGACGACGGATTCGGCTACCGCAAAGAGGGGCGAGCAAGCATCCGCGCCGCGCAAGCCCGCTTCGCAGGTTGCTCGGCGTGAAAAACTTCCGTGTCAGTCAGAGCGTGAGCTTCGCCGATCAAGGGCTGCAGCGGCACACCGGCCAAATCACGCGCTTCAACCAACGCACCGCCATGATTCATTGCGACGGTCGCGCCTGGCGGCGGTTTCAAGGCTGAAGCGCAACGGCGTTATTGAATTGACTCTGGCGGTTGATGGGAAGATGCCAGTGTCCGTGCGAACACCTCCAGCGGCGTGTGCCACGCGTGCGTGGCGCGAGGCCTGTTGTTCATGCTGTCGGCAATTCCATCGAGCTCGTCCTGGCTGAACAGGCTCAGGTCTGTCCCCTTGGGCATGTACTGACGCAGCAGGCCGTCCGTGTTCTCGCATGGTGCCGCGTTGCCACGGGCTATGCGGGTCGCAGAAGTACACCTTGACGCCGGTCTGTGCAGCGCGATCCGCATGACGCGACATCTCCTTGCCCTGGTCGTAGGTCAGGCTCTGGCGCATCGGCTCGGCAATCGAATTCAGCTTGGGTGCGCCGGGAGACCGGCAAGGAGTAAGTGGTGAAAGTCCACCGCAATGAAGGAATAGCGAACCGCATTGGCCCCGAGCCGTGCGCAGGCATCCGCGATGGTGTCGGCGAAGCGTAGGTAGGGGAACGCATAGGCCAGCCATTGAGCCGCGACAGGATTGTGATCCTGGGTGCCGACGCTGTCCAAGCTGCGGAAGGCAACATATCCGAGCGCGCCATCGCAAGCGCCCGGATGACCCGGCGTGGTCGTAGACCCTGGCATGTGCGCACGCTCCTTGCGCGGGAACCGGGAGATCTCCAGTCTGACCGTCGGCGCCAGTTTGGGCTGACGGCCCGCATCGGGAAGGCGAGGAGCCGAAGCCGATGATGCACGGCTGGAGAAGTCAGACCTCGCCATAGTAGCGACGAAGCCTGCGAACAAGGTCGGGCGACCGACTGCGGAGTGGGGTGGAGCCAAGGGCGGGGGCCGAGGGGAACACGGGACAACCACGCACGCGACGGACTCAGAGCCGCGATAGCGTGTCACAGGGGCTGGACCGTGTATGGGCAGGGTACTCATCCGCGTGGTGGGTAGCCTGACCATCATTCACCCGCGGCAGCAGCCGGATGCCTTAATTGGGCACGTCCGGATCTGTGCGGGGGGTGCCCAGTAATGGGCGTCCCTAACCCCGCGCTGATGGCGGTCCGTCCTGAACGTTCAACGAAGGATGCAAACGGCGATGGCTTGATCGCCGCGCCCCAGCCTATCCGTCTTCGCCGAAACATGTTTTGAGCCACTGGTACGCAGCGTAGGCGGCCTCGGCCTCGTCGGCTTCAAAGACCGGGTCAAGATAGCGTAGCAGGCTTGACACTTTCTCTCCGCGTGCGCGGCGCGTGCAGTAGACCGCAAACGCGACGTGGCGGTATTCCAGTCCCGCAATGTCGTCGGACGTCGGCCGTTCTTTGATCGCAGCCCAGATGGCCTTTGCATAACGCTGGCTCGGGCTGACCTCGTCCACTGGCCTGCCCTCTCAAAAAATCAGAGCTGCATGCTGCTTGGCACTTGCCTACCGCGGCAATAAGCGTTTTTTACCGCCCCGGTGGTCAAGGCGCAGTCACGACCACGTTGACGTGCAGTTTGAGCCGGACCTGCTGGGTGCGCGACCTTGCGAAAGCTTCATAATCGAATTCGTCATCGCCCACATACCCCGGCTCGGGCGTGTAGCGCGCCTCGGGCGGTACGAATTCTGCCTTGCCGTGCATCGGTTGCTTGGTGATGCTGCCCGAGTCTGCAGCGCCGGTCTTGTCGGCTGCCTCGCCGTAATTGGCCATGACGCAGGCACTGCCGTTGTTGATAACATGCATCTTGGTTGAAGTGCCCTGAGGCAACGTGGCGCCGCGGAAGGAATCGATTTGGCAGGTCTTCTGAGCGAATGCTGGCCATGTCGTCATGATAAGAAGCAGGACGACAGCGGCGTAAGCCTGAGGGTGCAGCTTCAAGGCGTTCTCCTTGTGGTTGCGAGTGAGGTTAGCCTTTGGGACCACGTCTTTGCAAGCGCTTCAGGGCTTTCTGTCTGTGCTGCGGGCCCGGTGCCATCGCAAGGTTGATACCCTTAGGCCGCATCGTGCTTTGGCAAACTACGACACGCCTCCGCCCCCGGGACCTGTGGCAATGCCAAATCTTCGTGCACAAGCTGCTGAAGGTGCTGGCCAAGCTCGGTACCGCCGAGCAGTTGCACATCGTGTACGAGGCTGGCCCGACGGGCTTCGGTCTGCAGCGTGCCCTGAAGGCCAAGGGCTACACCTGCGAGATCATTGCCCCGTCGCAGATCCCGCGGCGTCCAGGCGACCGGATCAAGACCGACACACGCGACAGCGTTCAATTGGCCGAGTGTTCACGCGCGGGCCAGTTGAGCGCCGTGTGGATTCCCGATCCAGACGACGAAGCAATCCGTGACCTGTCGCGGGCACGTGAAGACGCGGTCAACAGCCGCCTCCAGGCCCGACACCAGCTCAAGGGCTTCTTGCTGCGCCACGACGTGCGCTACAAGGGCAAGACTTCGTGGTGCGGTGCCTACTACCGGTGGCTGGCGACGCTGAACTTCGGTGCCGGTGCCGCCCAGACGGCGTTCACCGAATACTGGCAAGCCGTGACGGCGTCAGACGATCGCGTCGATCGGCTGACGAAGGCGCTGCAGTCCTCGATCGCTGGCTGGCGCTTCGAACCGGTGGTCGGTGCGCTGCAGGCACTGCGTGGTGTCGCCGCGATTACGGCGATTGGCTTGGTGGCCGAGATCGGCGACCTCGGGCGCTTTGCCCATCCGCGCAAGCTCATGGGTTATCTCGGGCTGGTTCCGTCAGAGCATTCCAGCGGCGAGCGCACGAGCCGCGGCAGCATCACCAAGACCGGCAACGCGCATGCACGCCGGCTACTGACCGAGGCCGCCTGGAACTATCGCTTCAAGGCGCGCATCGGCAAACAGGCGCAGATTCGACAACAAGAGTTGTCCGAACCAATACGAAGGATGGCCTGGACGGCGCAGCTGCGATTGACTCAGCGGTTTGCCGCTTTAAATGCGCGTGGCTTGCAAGCTAACAAGGCCTGCGTCGCGGTCGCAAGAGAGCTGGCCGGCTTCGTCTGGGCCATTGGCATGCAGGCGCAGCGCGAGAAAGTCGAGTCAACCTGAACGGAGAAACCCGGATCGATCTGGTGATGCGATATGAGCAACGATAGGGCAACCCTCGAGGCTCCTACCAGGGCACACCGGAAGGAAGATCCCCGACTCTAGAGCGAGGCAGGCCCGCGACGAATCGATGGAGTGCTGGTAACCAATCCGCGGATATAAGTCTAGTCTGATTCATCGTCGCTGCAACGCTCGTGTCGCATCACCCGATCGATCCCCTCCCCACACAAACCCAAAACCATGGAGTGCGCTATTGACAGTGGCGACCATATGAGGAGGTGGACAACTATTGCGCACCGTCCGGATGGCCTGGTGAGGAGCCGACTTCCTCGCAGGCCAGCGCCAGGAGGTTTTAAATGCCGTCCGCATGTCGGCTTGTCCGTTCCGCAATCCACCGTTCCGCTCGTTCCGCGGTGCGACGATGGGCCTCCAACGTGTGTCGCGTCCGACGCGCGTCATCACCATCCGGCATTTCAGGACACCGTCCAACCGCAACTCCAGCGTGCTGCCGTAGTGTCCATCGTCGGTCGCATTGAGTTCGATTGCGCAGCGCCATCGCTCGGGCAGGTCGGGCCATCGCGAATCGCTCGCTCGTAATTCGCTCATTTCGATCCGCCATCCGGGTTCGCTCGGACGCCCAGCGCGTGAGGTCTGGGAGGAGCTCTGGGATGTGGTGGGCCCGCAGAACCAGCAGGTGATGGCCGGGGGGCGGCGCGACCTGGCATGAGAACCAGTGTCCTGATGACGCTCAATGGCGTGCGCGGAGAGGTGTATTGGGCGTACAGCCACAGTCCCATCGACGACGAGGATGCTCCCAATGGCGTCGGCGGCGTCCTCGTCCCGTGCACCGAGACCACGCAGCAGGCCCAGCGAACAACGCGTGCAATTGGCCTTGTCGGGCGGACGCGGTATCGGCACCTGGGATTGGGATGAGCCCGGCGATCGCGTCATCGCCGAGGTACTTGCCCTTGAAGTCGTACTGCGACGTGTAGCGATTGTTGGCGGGCTTCGCATCGGCGTCTTACACCTTCTCTTGGCTGGCCGCATCGAAGGTGCTGCCCTAGATGTCGAGCGAGAAGGACTCGCCATGGTCGATGTAGCGCAGGTTTCCGTGCTCGACGGACAGCGCGCTGATCCGCAGTTTGCTGGGGGACGTATCGGACGGGTCGGAAAGGATCCAGTTCTTGCGGTTGTCGGGCAGGCGCTCGAAGACAAGTTCTCGGGCGTGTGAGCGCCACGCGCGGCACGAGGACCCTATCGGGGAGGTCGCGCAAAAAGAGACCGAGAACTCCAGCATCTCGATCTTGGCCATGGCGCGCTCGTCCTTGGACCACTTGGCGTTGCCGAAGTAGACGTCGCGCATCTGGATGGTCGGTGACATCCCGAGTCTCACGCGCAGGTTGGAACTGTGGAATTCGCGCTCGGTCTTCTTCGAGATATAGCGCTCGAGGAGAACGCGGTCCCCGTTCCAATTGAACAAGGCAATGAACGCCTCCAGCAACACGAACACGGCAACCATGGACGCCTTGCACGCATCTGCCGTCAGAGTCCGGAGGCACCGACTGTGGGACGAATCCCTGGGAGCAGCATCAGAAGCGCAATCCCTTGCGTGTTCCCGCTCCGGCGCCTTACACCGCCGCGAGCGCGTACCCCGACGATGCTGGGCATGACCAACAGACAGGCGTCCCGCCACCCAGGAGTCCTTCTAGTACCTGGATGGGACGACGACCAGCAGGCGTTCTACCGGTCTGTCGCACAAGACATTGAGAACCTCGGCTGGACTTGCCACACGCTCAATCTGCCCGGAACATCGGCATCGACGGAACGGCGCCAATCGGCCTCGCGCGCTGATCATCTTCGCGACATGCTGACGGCGTACGACGCGCTGGCCGCGGCGCCGCGTGTGGACAGCCAGGCGGGCGCACTCATCGGCGTGAGCTACGGCGGGTACCTGGCGGCATTCGTCAGCGCCATGCGCCCGGTTCGTTGGCTGCTACTGCGGTCGCCAGCGCTCTACCGGGACGAGGGTTGGGCCACTCCCAAGGAACTTCTCGACAAGGAAGACCTCGTGCAATACCGGCAGCGCGCGCTGAAGCCCCGACACAACAAGGCGCTCGCAGCGTGTGCACGGTTCCGCGGCGAAGCGCTCCTGATCGAATCCGCGCTGGACCAGATTGTGCCGCATGCCGTCAGCGACAACTATGCCGCTGCATTGAATGGTGCGCGCTCGATGCAGCGCGAGGTGATCGCGCAGGCGGATCACGAACTGTCGCAACCCGAATGGCAGCAACAGCTTCGCGATCTGCTGAGGGGCTGGCTTGCGCAAGCAGCAGCCTCGACGCGCGGCGAAGTCTTTGGCGCTCGGACTGAATGAGGATTGCCCTGAGCCCCCGCGCAGCAAGACGTCAAGGCATCCCTGTTTTTCTGATGCAGTTGCTGAACCTGATTATGTTGCGCCCGCGTCAGCCTCACAAGGAGCATCTAAGGGCACGAAGTCACAACGCTTGCGCCATGCCGGACATTCGCATCACGGCGTAACGCGTGCCGTGGCGGGCAGGATACGCTGTGATAGGTCAGGCGGCCTCAGGCCATGGGACGCGCAAGCGCGGCTCGATGCACCTTCTTCAGCGCTTGGTGACCTTGATGTCGGCCTTGGCCCTGTCGCGATCGGCCTTGGCCTGGTTCACGCAGGCACTCTTGGCATCGCCGTTCAGAGCAGGCCACTTCATTGGCAGGTGGTCGGACCGACCTTCAACCAGCTCCATTTGATGTACGACCAGCACTATGAAGGGCAGGTCCTTCTGGTGGACTTCCTGGCCGAACGCGTGCAGCTGTCCGGCGGCATCGCGCTTGCGATGGCCGCAGACATCGCGGAGGTCACGAAGATCCCACGGCCGCCGCGAGGACGCGAGCCGGCCGCGGTGCAAATTCGTCGTCTGGCCGAAGCGCACGAGATGATCATCGTCGCCACGCGCGAGGCAGCCGACTCGGTCGATGATGCAGGCGATGATGGCAGCAACGATGTCTTCGTCTCGAACGTGTTGCGAACGAACGAGCTTCAGGTGTGGTTCCTGACCGAGCACCTGGTGGCCGCCTCGCCCGTTGCCTCCTGATCCCGACGAGGGATTAATTCAACCAGACTCAGTCCTTGAGATCCGCAGGCACCTTGCCGCCGTTGGCGGCAATCTTGGTCATCACCTGCCGGTGGAGCCAGATGTTCATGGAGGCCGAGTCGTTGGTGTCGCCCGTGTAGTGCAGTTCCTTGGCGAGATCCTTGCGCGCTTGCAACGAACTGTCGAGGCCCAGGAGCTTCATCAGGTCGGCGATAGAGGTCTTCCAGTTGAGCTTCTCGGGAGATTTCGCCACCATGTCATCAAGTTGCTTCTCGACATCGACCTCTGGCATTGGCACAGTTGCGGCGGCTGTGGACGTGACGCTCGTCGGTGGCGCAGCAGCGCCCGGCGTGATGGTTCCCGCAGTGCCTGCGGCGCCGGTTCCGGCCGGTGGCGCTAGGGGCGCTGGGGGCGCGCCGGCAGCATGGGAGGAAGGGAAGATCTTGCTGAAGATGTTGCTCAGAATGCCCATGATGTTCCTTGGTGAGTGCGTTAAAGTGACAGGGGAATGGGGACGTATGTTCACGTCGGCAAGGACGATTCCATGGCGTTCATCCCCGATAGGCGAATCGCCACTGCGTTCAGCAAGCCATCCGCGAAGCCGCCCTTCACGCGACCGTCCTTGCGGGCACTCGTCGTGACGCGGGGAGCCGCACTCCAGGCGATGCGGGCGCCGCTGGCCTCGAGCGCGCGGACCAAGTCCTGTCCTCGCTGCAAGCCAGCGCCTGGAAGCCGCCCGCACGCAAATAAGCCGGCGCGGAGACGCCCAGGTTGGCGCCATGGATGTGTCGATGACCGTCGCGGTCAAAATAGGTTTCGAGAAAGTGCGCTTCAATGAGCTGGGCGTACTCGCCGTGCGGCGACCAATCGACCACTTCCACCGAGCCACACACGGCATCCGCGCCGATCGCGAGTTGCGAGGACAGCCACGTCGCTGAGACGTTGGTGTCCGCATCGGTGAAGGCAAGCCACCGCGCGCCCGCGGCAAGCATGGCGTGGGCGCCAGCGGCACGCGCCGCGCCAACGTTGCGCGCCTTGACCACGCAGATGTCGACGCGATGTCGCATTGCGATCGCGGTCGTCTGGTCAGTGCAGCTGTCAAGGACGACCACGACCCCCACCGCTTCGCCATTCAGCGCAGGTCGCAGCGCGCCAACTCAAGCGCTTGCAGTGCATCGTCGAGATGACGCTCTTCGTTGTGAGCCGGAATGACGACGCCAATCATGCGCTGCTCAGTGCATGAACAGCGCGAGCAGGATGATGATCGGAATCGGCACACCCAGAAACAGAAGCAGCAGTGAACGCATGAAGTTCTCCAGTCAATATGACTACAGGTCGCGGCGCCGGCCACCGTACGTAGCGGCGAGACTCGCGATGAAGGCGCCGATGAGCAGCGAGATGAACATCCAGAGCACCGCGTAGGCGCCCGCCTTGCGAGCCTTGTCGGCCGCATCGCGGGCTGCGGTTTCGGCATCTCGCAGCTTGGCTTGTGCGGCGGCGTAGGTGTCGGCGACACGCTTCTCGGCGTCCGCCTGGCTGAGACCCGTGCGTTGCGCAACGGTCTGCGCGACGTACTTGAGATCGGCGGGCGGCAGATTGCCGCTGCCGATGTTGGTGGCAAAGATGCGTCCCACTTCGGCCGTCGGCGGCGGGCCCATGCGCTCCTGGCTGCCTGCTGCATCGGGCGGTGCCGTCGCGGCAGCATCCTTGCGGTACAGCGAATCGAGGAAATATCCCATCGGACCCGCGCCCTGGGCTCCGCCGTTGCCCGAGCCGCTGGATGCCAAGGCGGCAGCTCCGCCGGCAGTGGCCACTGTGGCCGTGCCGGCCGCCGCAGACGCGCCTGCCTGGGCCCCGGCGCCGAGAAGCGCGCCGATCGAGGACCCCAGGAGTGATGCGGTCAGAAGGGTCGCCAGCGCCCAGGCAAGGAAGCCGTGCGCGGTGTCCCGGAAGTAGACCTCGTCGCTGTGCACGCTGACCCAGCGGCTGCGCAGACGACCCGCCAGATAGCCCCCCATGCCCGACGCGGCCAGTTGCGTGAACGTAAGCCACAGAATGGTCGAGATGCCGATGGCGGCGGCACCCGCGCCGCGGTTCGTCCAAGGCGAAATCGATGAAAGACCGAGACCGATGCCGAGCATCAGAAGGATCAAGGAGAGAGCGGCGGCTCCCAATGCACCGGCTACGATCGCGTCCCACGACACTGCGCTGACTCCGGCCGTTAGATCGCCGGCAACCGGTTTGTCATGCCCGGGAACAGGACGCCTGACCGCGTCGGTGGCTGGATCTGTATTCAACATGGCCTGCTCCAAGACTGTGGGTGGTGCACTGTCAAGGTGCGTCCGATCCGCGCCCGTAGGAGGGTGCCCCGTCCCGGTCGTCGCGCTGGTCCTGCTTTGCGCTTTGCCGCGCTACAGTGCTGCCAGTGAACGACGAGCAATAAAGCCGACGGCAATTCGCGCCCGCAGCGAGAGTCGCCGGCTCGGTGAAGTGGCTCCTGCATTGGATGTGTCGGTGCGAAGTCTGGAAGAGTCGGGCCGATGTCCGACGACGCACTGCCGGGATCGACCGGACATTCCTGCGTCCTCATTGAATCTTCATCATGCCGACCACTTTCGCCCCCATCCACCCTCTGCACCACTACCAGCCCCCGTCGAAGTGGCTCCTCCTTGCGGAAGGGCGCGCGTTGCTGGAAGCGGGCACCTCGCTTGCGCTCTGGCCCCTGCTCCAGGCTGCGCCGCGCGGCGACGGTCACGCCGTCATCGTCCTCCCTGGACTGTTGGCAGGCGACGGCTCGACGTCCTTGTTACGCAAGTACCTGGCCAATCGTGGTTACGACGTGCACGGCTGGGGGCAGGGGAGGAATCTCGGTCCGCGCAGAGGAGTGGAGCAACGCATGCTCGACCAACTCGAGGCCGTGCACGACAGCAGCGGCGGCTCTGTCAGCGTGGTCGGCTGGAGCTTGGGCGGCGTCTATGCGCGCCTACTGGCAGCGCGGCGGCCCGAGCTCGTGCGCAGTATCGTGACCCTGGGAAGTCCGTTCTCTGGAGGGCCGCGCGACACGAACGCATGGATTGTCTACGAAACGGTGAGCGGCAAGAAAGCAGAGGACCCCGAGCGCAAGCGCCTGGTTGAGCCCACGCCCGGCGTTCCCACAACCTCCATCTTCAGTCGCAGCGACGGCGTTGTGGCATGGCGTTGCAGCGTCGAGCGCCCAGGTCCAGCCGCGGAGAATATCGAAGTCATCGGCAGTCATATCGGGCTTGGTGCGCATCCGGCCGTGCTCTTTGCGCTGGCAGATCGTCTCGCCCAGCCCGTGGATGGCTGGAAGCCATTCCGCCGCGGCCTGCTGGGTCCGCTGATCTATCCGGATCCACAGCGCTACCAGTGAAATGTTCGCCTCCCCTCAGATACCCGCTCTCGCTTCGAAGTGCTGCGGTGCCTGGGGCATCTACTCTGCGACGGCACCAGTTGCCCCACGATGGCTGCCGGCGGCGCCGCGTGGTCATCGGCGCTGTTGACGACGACTTCACCCCATTGCTCGGCGCCTTCGCGCAAACGCTTCCATGACGTCTGAAGCCATCGACTCAAGCAGACGAACCTCGCGCTTGCCAATGGAACGCACCTCCACATCCAACAGGCAGAGCCGTACGGGGGCAATCCCCATTGCTTCATCCGCACGACAAGCGGGTCGAGCATGAACCCGAGCAGCAACGCCAACGCTAGCGGCATCAGGATGTCCTTCCCGAAATACAAGGCGCCGACGATCAGCCGGTTGGTGGAGTTGACGACCCAGGGCACGCCTGCGGCGGCCACACACTGGAGCACGCGCAAGATGGCTGCCGAGCTGGGGGTCAGTGCCAGCACCGTCATGCGCCACTGGCATGCTCACGGCTTGAAGCCGCACATCGTGCGCGGCTTCAAGGTTTCGCGTGATCCGCAGTTCGTGCAGAAGCTCGAAGACATCGTGGGGCTGTACATGTCGCCGCCCGAGCACGCGCTGGTGCTGTGCTGCGACGAGAAGAGCCAGGTGCAGGCGCTGGACCGCACGCAGCCAAGGCTGCCTCTGAAGAAGGGGCGTGCGGCCACCATGATGCACGACTACAAGCTCAACGGCACGACCACGCTGTTTGCCGCGCTCAACGTGCTGGACGGCCAAGTCATCGGACAGTGCCAGCAGCATCACACGCACATCGAATGGCTGAAGTTCCTGCGTCAAATCGATCGCGAGACGCCCAAGAACAAGACGCTGCACCTGATCGCCGACAACTACGCCACGCACAAACATCCGGCCGTGCAAGCTTGGCTGGCCAAGCATCAGCGCTTCAACCTGCACTTCACGCCCACCTCGGCGTCGTGGCCGAACATGGTCGAGCGGTTCTTCCGCGACATCACCACCGAGAGGCTGCGCCGGGGCGTGTTCACCAGCGTGCCCGAACTCGTCGCCGCCATTGATGAGTACGTCGCACATCACAACGCCAACCCCAAGCCATTCATCTGGACCAAGAGCGCTCGCGACATCCTGCAGAAGGTCATTCCGTTCTCCTGTCGAAGGACGAGGCCGGTGGCGGCCAGCTACCGCGGCAGCGGTTGAGTCCACGGGTCCTGCACGCCATTTCGCGACATTGGAAAAGCAGCCCGTCAGCGAAACCTCCCTGGCTCGGATTTCTTCAGTGATTTTGGCGAAGGTCGAGTTCAAGTGCCGAGGTAGACCGGTCGCTCGCGATGACGAACGGCGAATGTCGCCTTGCTGCGACCGCCGTCGCTCGTCAGAAAAATTCGAACGGCAGCAGCCAGTCTTTCTGCCGGAGGAACTCGTGGTTCGGTCGGCGCTGATCGGCCATCGCCGGTCGATAGGAAGCGCAGATAGCGGCCGCTCACCCGCACTTCCTCTCCATTGCCGTTGGACGGTGAATCGACGGACGGCGAGGCGTCGAGCGGGCGGTTTGCTCGTATCGCGATTGGAACTCGAGTAGGCGCTCCCAAAACCGAAAGCCGCCATGATCGATTCCAGGTTCGATGCCCTGCACGCTGCGATGAAAGCGCAGGTCGATCAACAGTTTCTGCCAGGCGTTGCCACCGCGTTGTTGCGTGGACGCAGCGTCGTGGATCGCTTTTGCTATGGCCACGCCGATCGTGAAGCCGGTATCGTGCTGCGCGAGGACCATATCTTCCGGATGTTCTCGAGCACGAAGCTCATCACGTCTTGCGCATTGATAATGCTGGTGGAGGAAGGGCGCATTCGCCTGGAAGACCCGATCGATGCCTACATCCCGAGTTGGCGAACAGGCAGGTCTCGACCGGAGCCACCTTACTCTGAAGCAACCGCCCCCAAGAAAGCGCCCATATCACTCGTCGGTCTGAGGCGGAGCCTCGTTAGAAATTGCTGAAAGAAAGCCAGCACCTTCCTATTGAAGTCGGCGTGGAATGCTGCGCGGTCGAAGCCCGGCGGGTCGCGGCAGATGTCCGGCATGGCCTGCGCCATGGCGGAAGTGCAGGGCGCGATGAAAGCGAAGTGAGCCGAGTTCGGCACCGCATGCCATTCGGGTGGGGTGGGCAGGTCATGGTGCACGGCTTCCACCGCCTCAGGGGTCACGCCATCACCTCCGAGGGCAGAGGCCCACAGCTGCACCGGCACGGCGATGGGCCGCAGGCCTGTCGCGTCGAAAGCACTCAGGGGATCGACGATGACGGCAGCCTTGATGCGTTCGTCCCGTGGCGGCATGGGGGGCTGTTCGTTGCGGCGGATGGCCTGGCACGCCGGCATGGTGGAATCCGGCGCGCAGCGGTCCGCCCACAGCCGGAAATCGGGCCGCGCACCGATAGCGACCAAGCCGGTGTAGCCCCCTGCCGAGAAGCCGAAAAGGCCGACCCGGCTAGCGTCCAGTGCGGCGCGGCCGGGCCAAGCCCCCAACATATAGTCCACCAGCCGCCGCATGTCGGCTGGGCGGTTGGCATAAACCGCCAGGCCGCCGAGGCCGCTCATGTCCTGGAAGTTATGGCCCGGGTGATTGATGGCCGCGACCACGAAGCCCGCGTCGGCCAGCATCGCAGCGGTGTCGTGGTGCAACAGCGAAGAGCCGCCCTTACTGTGCGAGAAGACCACCAGCGGAAGGCCGTTGCCCGCCACCGGGCAGTCCTGTGTGCCGTCGAGTACCAGCGGCGGCTGGGCGATCTTCTCCGCCGGTGCGGCGCAGGGTGTCCATACAGCCCCACGCAGGGCCGGGCCGTGCGCATCCGCAGGCACCTCGATGAGGCGGAAGCCGGCGGCCTGGGCCAGGCTGGCGCTCAGGCCGAGAGCGGCGAGGCCAAGCAATCGGTGCAGCTTCATGGAGTGCAGGCCTCGCGGATCGGAACCATCAGGTCAGTGCGCAGTTGGTCCGGTGCGACCTCGCGCGCCGAACTCAGGTAGTGCTCCAGCATTGGCCGCTCGTCCGGCTCGTAGCCACTGGCCCGCAGCCAACGGGCATACAGAGCACGTACGGCGGCGTTGATTCGGGTGTAGGGCCCGGCCAGGCGGTGAACAGCGTAGAGGCCGCCGAGGACGTCAAGCTGTTCGACCTCGCCGTCCGCGGGCCACGGCTCGGACGAGGCCAGGCCGGCGTAGTAGCGATAGCCGCCGGGGCCTTCGCTTGCGTCGAACGACAAGCCCCAGTGGCCGGTGACGGTCCGGCTGCCCGCGTGCAGGTACAGCCGCCGGTGCGTGTGGGGAATGGTGGCGAAAGGCCCCCGATGTCGCAGCGCCTGCAACCGCAGCGCCGGCTGCTCCACGATGCGGATGCCGGACACGGCGAGTGGCGTGTCGGCCATGTGCTGCCGAAAGGCGCGGGGCGACTGGCCGGTGAACTCGCCGAAGGCGCGGGTGAAGGCCTGCGGGCTGTCGTAACCCACCGCCAATGCCACGTCAAGGACGCTCTGATCACCTGACTCCAGCAGGAACGTGGCCTGCGCCAGACGCACGCGTCGCACCGTGGCGGCCACGGTCTCGCCCACCACACCGGAGTAGACACGGTGGAAATGGAAAGGCGAGAAATGCGCCAGCCGGGCCAGGTCTTCCAGCCGATGCTCGGCCAGCGGGTCCGCCACGATGGCAGCGACCGCGCGTGCCACGCGTGCCCTGTAGGCGTCGTCATTGCGACCGGGGTCCATGCCCAGCAGTTTGCCCCATCTGCGAGCCTAAAACTTAGCCGGCCTTGCGCACATTAAATCGGCGCGCGGCCTGCGTCCTTGGTTGGCGCGCCGGAGCAAACGTGCCACGAGCGGGAACCACCCGCGCCGCCGGCCAGGAACGGCGCCCAAGGTGCCCTCAATCGCGTCCCGCCCACCCGGGAAGGAATTGACTCTTCGACGAGCGGGCCAGCTCCATGGCTTTCGACAGGGCTTTCCCGGGGTCGCGCCGAAGCTGCTTGAGCGAGACGGAGGCGCGCAAATGATTCGCCCAGAGGAACTCGAGAAATGGCGCGTCGGACTTTGCGAACCCCCCTGCATCCCGCACCTCGCCTGCGAGACTTCGGTAGGGATCATCCTTGAGGTCTTCGAAGGTGTCCGGGATGTCGGCAAATTCCCGGCGCGTGCCGGTTTCGTCGTAGGGATGGACCCAGCTGTAGTGGTCCAGAAAGACCCAGAAGTTGCTCATTCCGAGGGTCGACAAATCCTTCACGATACCGACCAGCACGCACTCGGATTTCTCCTGAACCAGCGCGGCGGCCGTATGGTGGTGGTCCAGGATGTAGAAGGCTTTCCGGGGTCCTTCAATGGCAGGAAACAGTTGCTGACTCATGGCTACGCGCCGTTCCTTGGCGGCCAGCTTGGCCCATGATTTGCGCTTCCTGGCAACCTCCTTGAAGCCGACCGTCATTTGGGTCGGATGAAGAAACTTCAGTTCACATAGCAAGCTCCCCAAGGAATCGAAAGGGCATGATCATGCAAGAGCCACAGCAGCAAAGTAGGAGATGACCGTGGTTGCGTTGATCGACCAGCTATTCGGGCAGTCGATCGGCGACACGATCGACGGAAGCCCCGGGGGCAACGCAACGCGGCACATCAATCATTCCTGCGCGCCGAATTGCGAGGCTGCCGAGGAGATCGATGGCAGAGGGCGTTTGACGCTGAGGATCTTTTCGCTGAGGCCGCTGCTCGCAGGCGAGGAAATATTCCTGGACTATGGCCTCATCGTCGACGCGGCCGTCAGCGCTTCCGGTTTTCAGTGCTTTTGTCGCACGTCCTCATGCCGCGGAAGCATGGTGGCGCCAGCCGCGCGTCCGGGTGACGCCCTTGTGTCTGCGGAGCCGGCACGCGCGCATGGCGAACGCAGCGCCTGACCGGCAAGCCCATTCGGCAGCAGCAGACGAGGAACGCGAGCGCGCCGCGGGCGTGCCTCCCTCCAACCGTCTATGACGCAGCGCCGAATCTCAGTGAAGTTGGGCTGGATGTCGTTTCGCAACCGTGTCGAAGAGCGGAGCGCAGCGTTGCGCCCGGCGCACGGCGTCCCGCGCAACCAGGTAGGCCTGCGTCTGGCGGTCTGACATGCCGGCAGACAGACTGCGCCGACTCGTAGCATTGCGGGCGACAGGACCACTTCCCTCAGAGGGAGTGACAGGATGGGCATTCACGATCGAGCTCCTTTCTTTGTTGGGTGAGGCTGCTTTAGCAGGATCGAAATGTAGTTTCGGTGCGCGCGAATTTCAAGGGTTCTCGAAAAGACATCAAAGGGCGCTGCGGTCGGCTGCAGCACTGCGCCTGAGAGATGGGCGGCGCGCCACGCCCGGAGTCGTACGGAAGGTTGTGGCTGCACGCCCAGAGTGCAGGCATGAAAGGTATCGCGCGCGAACTGGCGGGGACCCCGCCCTAAGATCGGCTTTGGTTCAACACCCCGCGCAGGAAGAGGCCGAGCACAACCTGGAGGCGCTCCATGCCAGGCGCGAGGCGCGGCGTCTCCTCGCGCAGCCACCGCCGCACCTCGATCAGATACAGGCTGAACACGAGCGAGGCCACCTCGCCCGGGGGAGCATCCCGCGCGACTTCGCCACTCAGCTGCGCGGCGCGCACCATCTCTTCGATGTGACCCAGCGTCACGGGTGTGCGTGCATAGAAGCGGTTTGCCTCATCGCCCAAGGCAGGGCCGGGCGCCAAAAACTCGGCCGTCTCGCGCAGCGCCGGCCGAGCCAGGCGTGGCTCGCTGGCCCAGTAGCGATAGCGCAGCTTGAAGTAAGCCAGCAGCCGCTCGAGCAGCGGTCCGGGCTTGCCCGTGAGCGGCTGCGCCCTGGCGTTGAGTGCATCGAGCTCGTCGTTGACCACCTGCAGCAGGAGGTCACGTTTGTCCCGGGCGTAGACAAACACGGTGCCTGTCGACACTTCGGCCCGCTGCGCAATCTCGCGCGTGGTGGCAGCGTCGTAACCGTGCTCGATGAACACGGCGCGCGCGGCTTCCATGATGCGACGCCGCTTGTCAACCTTGCTGCGCTCGCGCAGGCCCACCGGGGGTAGCGGATCGGATTTGGGCTTGGGCATGAGTGGCCGGACTCCTTGGCAAATGGGCTGAGATGCGTTCATGACGATACGCGCAGGCGATGTCGGCTGACACAACCTGCGAAAAACAAGCCGAACCTTAACCCATTGACGCAAATATTGAGCATGGTTAATATTGAGCACGCTCAACAAATCAACACAACATGCGGCACCGGGCGTCAATGCCGCAAGGAGACAAGAAATGAACCCCACTGCCACTGCCACTGCCAGAGGCGGCGAGTTGCGCCGTGCCATGGACGAGGGCACGATGACGCCGTTCCAATGGGCGGCCGTCACGGTCTGCATCATGCTGATCATGCTCGACGGCTTCGACGTGCTGGTGATGGCGTTCACTGCTGCACCCATCTCAGCGGAATGGAAGCTCAGCGGTGCCGAACTCGGCGTGCTCTTCAGTGCCGGGCTGTTCGGCATGGCCGCCGGCTCACTCTTTCTGGCACCCTGGGCGGACCGCTTTGGCCGGCAGCCGATCATCCTGGTTTGTCTGGTCGTGATCGCCCTGGGAATGTTCGCGTCCGGATTTGCCCAGAGCAGCTGGCAACTCGGGGCCTTGCGCGCGCTCACCGGCGTGGGCATAGGCGGCATGCTCGCCAGCGTGGGTGTCATCACTGCCGAATATTCTTCCGACCATTGGCGCAGTACGGCGGTCGCGCTGCAGGCGACGGGCTATCCGATCGGCGCCACCATCGGCGGCAGCATTGCCGCGCTGTTGCTGGCCAAGTACGGCTGGCGCTCGGTATTCATCTTCGGCGGGATCGCCACTGCGGCGATGATCCCGGTGGTCCTGTGGCGGCTGCCCGAGTCGTTCGACTTCCTCCTTGCAAGGCGGCCCCGGGGCGCCCTGCAAAAACTCAACGCCCTGCTCGGCAAGATGAACCGCCCCGCGCTGGCGCAACTGCCACTGGAGCAGGCCGACGTGGCCGCGTCAGGCCGCAACAGTTTCTCGGCACTGTTCGCACCGGGCATGCTGGCGCAGACGCTGATGATCTGGGGTGCGTTCTTCCTGCTCATGTTCAGCTTCTATTTCGCGCTCAGCTGGACGCCGAAACTGCTGGTGCAGGCCGGGCTGTCAGCGCAGCAGGGCATCACGGGCGGCGTGCTCCTTAATGTCGGCGGTATCGTGGGCGGCAGCGTGTTCGGCCTGCTGGCCGCACGCATGAACCTCGGCTCGCTCACCGCCTCCAGCATGGTCCTGACCGCGCTGGCCATGGCGGCATTCGGCTACTTCACCTCGAGCCTGACGGTGGCCTTCGCGATCGCCTTCGGGATCGGCGCATTCATCTTCGGCTCCATGGCGGGGCTGTACGCCTTTGCGCCGGTGGTCTACCCGGCCGCGATGCGCAGCACCGGGATGGGCTGGGCCATCGGCATTGGCCGCGTCGGCGCGATCCTGGCGCCGTTGACGGCCGGCGTGCTGCTCGACAAGGGCTGGAGCCCACCGCACCTGTACTACGCCTTCGCGCTGCCACTGCTCGCCGCGATGCTCACGGTGCTCGCCTTGCGCGCGCACACCGGCGGCGCAGCCGACGCCGGCAGGCAACGCCTGGCCGCGGCCCACTGATCCCCGCATGCGCGTGCGCCCAAGACGCCCGCGCCTTCCACACCGATGAATGAAGGAGTTCCCATGTTCCCGAAAAACGCCTGGTATGTCGCCTGCATGCCCGATGAGATTGATGACAAGCCGCTCGGGCGGAAGATCTGCAACGAGTCGATCGTGTTCTACCGGGGCCCCGACAACGTGGCGGCGGCCTTGGAAGACTTTTGCCCGCACCGCGGTGCCCCGCTGTCGCTCGGGCGCGTCGTCGAAGGAAAACTGGTGTGCGGCTACCACGGGCTGGAAATGGGGTGCGACGGCAAGACCGGGGCGATGCCCGGCCAGCGCGTGCGCGGCTTCCCGGCGATCCGCACCTACCCGGTGATCGAGCGCCACGGCTTCATCTGGGTCTGGCCCGGCGATCCGGCACGCGCCGACGAAGGCGCGCTGCACGCGCTCGAATGGGCGGACAGCCCGGACTGGGCCTACGGCGGCGGGCTGTACCACATCCACTGCGACTACCGCCTGATGATCGACAACCTGATGGACCTGACGCATGAGACCTATGTGCACTCCTCGAGCATCGGTCAGCCCGAGATCGACGAGACGCCGACCAAGACCGTGACGGAAGGCGACGTGGTCACCACCGCGCGCCACATGGAGAACATCATGGCGCCGCCGTTCTGGCGCATGGCGCTGCGCGGCAACCACCTGGCCGATGACGTGCCGGTCGACCGCTGGCAGATATGCCGCTTCACGCCGCCGAGCCATGTGCTGATCGAAGTGGGTGTGGCCCACGCCGGCCACGGCGGCTACAACGCCGATCCAAAGGTCAAGGCCTCGAGCATCGTGGTCGACTTCATCACGCCGGAGACCGAGACCTCGATCTGGTACTTCTGGGGGATGGCACGCAACTTCAATCCCAACGACAAGGCGCTCACGGCCAGCATCCGGGAAGGCCAGGGCAAGATCTTCTCGGAGGATCTGGAGATGCTGGAACGCCAGCAGCAGAACCTTCTTGCGCATCCCGAGCGGCAATTGCTGAAGCTCAACATCGACTCGGGCGGCGTCCAGTCCCGCCGCGTGCTCGAGCGCATCCTCGCCGCAGAGCAAGCGGACACCGCAGCGGTGTCGAACACGGCTGCGACGGCGACTGTGTCGGCCTGACGCGATCCTCATCGCACGGAGAACCCCAGTGAATGCTTCAGACCTGCAGGTGCGCGTGGCGCGCAAGACGACCGAGGCGGTCGACATCGCCAGTTTCGAGCTGGTGCGCGACGATGGCCGCCCGCTGCCCGCGTTTTCCGCGGGATCGCACGTCGATGTGCAACTCCCAGGCGGGCTGACACGCCAGTACTCGCTTTGCAACGACCCGGGCGAGTCGCACCGCTACATGATCGGGGTGCTGCGCGATGCAGGTTCCCGCGGCGGCTCGCGCACCATGCATGACGCAGTGGCCGAGGGCGACCTGCTGCACATCAGCGCGCCCAAGAACCACTTTCCGCTGGCCCATGGTTCGGCCCACAGCATCCTCTTGGCCGGGGGCATCGGTGTCACGCCGATCCTGTGCATGGCCGAGCGGCTGGCCGTCACCGGCGCGCCGTTCGACATGCACTACTGCGTACGCTCGCCCGACCGCGCGGCGTTCCGCGAGCGCATCGAGCGCTCGGGCTTTGCCACGCAGGTGGCGTTCCATTTCGATGACGGTGAAGCCGCGCAGAAACTGCAACTCGACGCGGTCCTGGCGGAGCGCCGCGCCGGCGTGCATCTGTACGTCTGCGGCCCGAAGGGCTTCATGGACTGGGTACTGGGCACGGCCCGTGCGGCCGGCTGGCCCGAAGAACAACTGCACTACGAGTTCTTCGGTGCCGAGATCGCCAAGTCCGACAGCGACGAGAGCTTCCAGGTCAAGCTGGCGAGCTCCGGGCGGATCATCGCGGTGCCGAAGGACAAGACGGTGGTCGAAGCACTGGCCGCCGCCGGTATCGAGGTCGCCACGTCCTGCGAGCAAGGCGTATGTGGCACCTGCCTGACGCGCGTGCTGGAAGGAGAACCCGACCACAAGGACATGTACCTGACGCCGGAAGAGCAGGGCGCCAACGACCAGTTCACGCCCTGCTGCTCGCGCTCCAAGTCGCACATGCTGGTACTGGACCTCTGAGGCGCGCGGCGATGCGCTAACGAGTGGATCATGGTTGCCGCCCAAGCAGTGACTGTGGCTGCAGTCTGTCCATTGCGCGGGACGAAAATCAGGAACTTTCGGTCCGTTATCGCATAGTTGAGCCGTTGCCATTCGCGAAAAAGAAGGACTTCAGCATGTCGCCTTGACGCTCTTTTGAAAGCCTGCTGCCCAGCGGGAGCCGAAAGCGTTGCGTCTTTCAGTCCGACGTCGGCGCTGTCCTCAAGCGAGCCTTCGCTGTTCGCTCTGGGGGTGCCGAGGATTCTCAAGGATTTCGCCACGCGATGCCCGGGTGTAGCACGTCGATTAACGACACGGTCGCAGGGCCCGCGGTGCAAGTCGGAAGCAGGCTGCCCACGGCGATCCAGACCAAGTGCTGGCCGCATTCAAGGCACCAACCGGTGTTGCCGAAAGCCGTTCGGGGATCTGCGCGTCGTTGAAGATGAGGCTGCCGCAGAAGTAAGGAAAACTCTCGTTGACGCGGTCGCGCAGACGATCGTGCCGCTCGACAACATTCAGAGCGGGAAGCGGACTATCGGGTGATCGCCGCGCGGTGTGGCACGCCCGCTTTGGAGAAGGCGTTCAGCCGTTAATCAAGGGCGGCAGTGGGATCCGGATTGGTGTCCTCCACCCGCGATGCCGCGGCGGTGGAAAAGGCCATAACAGCGCTCCGACGCAGCCCTCTCGCGCTGGCCGCAATCGCAGTGCAGGACTGATCGCAGGGCTCGCGCAGACAAGAATCGTCCGTCTACCAACAATGCGAGGCGTGCCTGCTCCCTAGCCGCTCGTTGTCGTCGGCCACTTGGACGAGCGCTTCACAACGGCACCGCAGTCCTACGCGAGACAGGGTGTAAATTGCCCCGCCACGACTTGATCAGTGGTACCGCGGGATTGACATCGCCTCCCGTGCACTCGTTCCGCCGGAGGCCGGTGGCGCATCGCAATGATCGGATTGTTGCGAGGTGCTGCGCCAAAGATTAGCCTAAGATTGGCCGACGATTTCTGTCCGCGACCGGTCTTTAACCGGGGAGGCATAGGAGAAAGCCCATGAGTAGTCCGACGGTGCGCCGCGCCGACAAGCTGATGTCCCAAGCAATGGTCGACGAATTGCTGACTACGGGCTACTGTGGTCATCTGGCAACCGTCGGCGAAGACGGATTTCCATATGTTTGCCCCTTGCTGTACGTGTGGCTCGACGGCAAGATTTGGCTGCACAACACGAGGGCGCGTGGCCACTTGCAGGACAACGTTCGCCACGATCCGCGGGTTTGCTTCGAAGTCTCACTCCCTGGCCAAGTGTTTGCGTATGGTCGCTATGAGTGCGACACGTCCATCGAGTATCAGAGCATCGTGCTTTTCGGCCGCGCAGCCGTCATCGATGACGATCCGAGTAAATCCTTGTTTTTCGATGCGCTCATGTTCAAGTATCGCGGCAACGACTCAACGCGTCCGAAGAGTTTCTATCCCCGCCTGGACGGGGTCACGGTGTACGCGCTGACCGTCGAGCGCATTACAGGGAAACATCAAGTTCTCCCTGCAACTGAGATGCAATGGCCGGTTGCTGATCACACCAAGTCGCCCGAAGCCTCACCCTCTTGAAGGCCTTATGGTTCAATAGCACGCGCGACAGGGCTGTGATGAGCACGAGCGCGCCGACCGTGTTCCGGACGGAGATTCAGGTCAGCTGAATCCCCATTTTGCCTGGAGCTTGAAGGGCGAGTAGGTCCAGGGGATGACGCTGGCGGCGACGGTGCGGCGACGCGGCCGGTGAACATCACGGCGTCGCCGCAGGCGCAGTCCAGAGCCAATCCTCGCGGCCACATCGTCAGTGCTTCACAGACAAAGGACGGAAGCCGAAACGCCCGACAAGCCTTTTCCTCGACGAGCGTCCGGAGCGGCGGAAGGCTGGACGCGGCGTCTGCGAGACTTGATTCGTTTGAGAGCCGGCCTGTTGCCTGAGCGCCGCCGCTGGCCATTCAGACAGGCTAGGGCAGGGTTAGGGTAGGTTCCTGATCTTTAGTTGAAGCTGCCCACCCGAAGTGGAAGAACGCCACGTTCTTACGCGCGCGGGGCGCCCACAACGAAGGCCAGGGCGTGTGCCGCGACTACGCGCACCTGGCGATCGCGCTTTGTCGCTGCCTGAACATTCCGGCGCGCTATTGCACCGGCTATCTTGGCGACGTCGGCACGCAGCCGCCTTACGCGCCAGGCTATTTTGCGGCGTGGTTCGAGGCTTATCTGGGCGAGCGTTGGTACACCTTCGATGCGCGCAACAACAGGCTGCGCATCGGTCGGGTGTTGATTGCGCGCGGCCGCGACGCCTGCGATGCTGCGCTATCCACCCGCATTCGGCGCGACCACGCGGGAAGCCTTCAAGGTCTTGACTGACGAGGTTGTGGCGGCCCGAACTGGCGCTGCACTTGCGGCCAAAGCAAAGTTCAGCAAGTACCAGGCAGTTTCGCTTTTGTGCCGTCTCGCGGCGGCTGCCCATTCCCAGTGCCGACGTCGGGGTCCGACCGGTCGGTCGGACCCGGCGTCCGTACGCGCGATTCCCAGGTCAGACTCCGACCGTCGCGCGTGCGGCATGCGAGTTCTTCGCTGCGGCATCGGTGACCATTGCGACGTTGGCGCTCAGGGCGCCGGAGACTTGCCTGGCCGCCTCCTTCGCGCCATCGTAGGCGTTGTTCACGGCAGCGACAATTGACTTCGCCAGGGCCAGGATTTGGTCGGTGCCAGGCCCGCCTTCATGGCACCGTTGACGGCAGCCGTGAACTTGGCCTCCATCTCGCTGGATTGAGCATCGAAGGTGGCGCGTTGGGCCTTCGCGACGCCCCGACCGTCCTGGCGCAATTGCCAGCTACGTTCGAGCACTTCAACGAGATCCATCCACACTCGAGCTTGAAGATGAAATCGCCGCGCGAGTTCAGGCGGCAACGGGTTGAGCAGACACGCCGCGCTCAACTTGAACAACCGGCGGTACATTGCGCATAGGCCGTGTCCTGAGATACGGGGGCAAGATCAGAACACGACGAGCATTTCGAGCGTGCCCGATTCCAAGGTAACCTGTGAGCTCTTTCAAGGGCAGGCTTAGCCGGTGACGCGCTCATGGGTAGAGGCGCCAGAAGTTGTTGCCGGCCGGGCTGGGCGTTCGAACGAATGTCGGGTCAAGCAATGGCCGATGGAGCGGCGCTGGCGCTTAGAGCCGCATCGCTGAATATCCGTGATCGGTCGCGAGGGACTGTGCGTGCTATGGCTACTACGTTGCAGCGATTCGGTTCCATTTTGGTTTTTGTGCTCGTGATTGCACTCCCTAAAGACGTAGACGCCCAAGTCGACAAGAATCGTTCTGTTCCCGGATCCGAGGTCGAACGATGCATCGATGCCGCACAAGCGACCTGTGCGAAGGTTGCAACCGACATGATTGCCTACATTGAAGAGACCTGCGGGCACTTCGGCCTTGCTTGGGCGTGTCGGATGGCGCGCTCCTATTGGAACGCGCCGCGAGAGCAAGATGCCGCATGGGTCAACGGGAACTGTCAGAAAGAAGCAGGGGAGCGGTGCGCCAAAGAATTCTCGATGTCGAAAAAACCCTGACTGAACCACCCGTAACCCGCCGCAGCAGGCATCGTGGCCGGCTGCCCGCAATCGGGGCATCCCAACATCCCACGGTGCCCACCGGAAGCAGTGGGCCCCGAACACCGTTTGCGACACTTGCAAGCGGCCGCCGACGCGCGACGAGACTTGGTCGTCCGTTGCCGCCAGCGGATCGCAGCACTGTCCTTGATTCGAATTTCCTCAACGATGTCGGCGAAGGTCAGTTACTAAGGGCACACCGGTAATTCGCGAGGAGAAGCGCGGAAGTGAGCTTTCGATGGTCGCTGTCGTTCGGCGAACAATTTCCATCGGCAGCAATCAGTCTCGAGTTGTCGCTGCCACTTCGTCCGCGAAGCTCGAACTTCAGCCGCGGCGGATGAACGCCCGCGCAAGGATGCCAGTCGGCGCAGCGAAGTCGGATCCACGCTTGCATTGCGGGCGAATAAGTGCCGCTTGCCGACAGGGGTGTTGCCAGAAGGGCGGATTCCAGCCCAGCCGCGCCGCGAAATCGACGAGCGCACGAAACCTCTGTTTCTTGATGCCATCCCCTACGCGGTCTTGAGGCCCAACACGGTCTGCAGCAGTACCGCGCGCGCCTGGCCGAGCACCATGCCTTTCCACTCGTCGTTGTCGCAGTAGAAGGCGTCGCGCAGTTCCTGGCGGATGGTGCGCTGCAGTTGCGCCGGGGCGTCGGGATGGCAGCGCAGCCAACTGTCGGCGCACAGGCGTGTCATGACTTCCTCGTGGGGCAGGGTGCCGAATTCCAGTCCCATCAATGCCGGGCTGGCCTGCGGGCATTCGTCGTACAACGCGGACACGACCGGACCCGACACGTCGGCCGACGCCGACTGGGCCTCGAAAGGCGCGAACACGTCGGCGCCCCACCAGGCGCGGGCGCGGGCGAGTTCGGCCGCGTCGTTCCTGCCGCCGTAGATCTTCTCGCCGTGCCCGTACGGGCCGAGGCCTGTGTGCACATCGATCCACCCGATGTGCGTCGCCGACGCGCCGTACTTGCGCAGGATGCCGCGCATCGTACGATTGCTCCACGATGGCGCCGTTCCGCCGTAGAACACGCCGCTGGGCGAGGTGTATTGTCCCGCCGAGACGGCGGTGCGGAAGGCCCACTTGCCATGCTTGTCAATGTAGGCTGCCATCGCCGCGTTGTCAGCAGCGGTGGGCGGCCAAGCGGCCGGCAGCACGAGAGGCTCGACCTCAGCGTAGGCGGCGTTCACCGGCAACGGCGCATTGAAGTCGATGTGGTTGCGATTCAGGTCGACGTTGTCTTCATTCGTGCGATGCAGGTGCGCGAAGCCGTGTGGATTGACCGCGTGCACCATCAGCAGGCCGATGCCGGCCTGTTCGATGCGCGCGAGCAGATCGGCGTCATTCAGCGTCGCGACCTGACAGCCGGAGCCGCAGAACCCTTCGGGGCCATGCGTTCCGGAACTGATGATCAGCAACCTGGCAGCACCTGGCTTGCCGAGCCAGGCCACATCGGTGACCAGTGCTTCGCCCGATGGGCCGCGATGTGCTTCGAGTTCGAACGATTCGATAGTTGCGCAGCACTGTGCCGCCGCATCGAGGAATTTGCGCCGTGCCTCGGCGTATGTGCCGGAGAAATGGCGGGTGGCTGCGCTGTTGTACATCGTCATGAGAGTCCTTGAATGCGATCCTAGGCAGCCTGACGGGCATCGGCTGCGTGTAAGTCCTTGCCTGCAGGTTCATGGGCACTCGCTGCGTCGATGTCCTTGCCGGTGAAATCCTTCATCCACAACAAGCCGAGCATCGAGACCAGCGAAACCACCAGCAGGTACCAGGCGGGCGCCAGCTTGTTGCCTGTGGCATTCACGAGCCAGGCACTGATGAGGGGCGAGAAGCCGCCGAAGAGCGCCACGCCCACGCTGTACACCAGCGACATGCCGCTGGCCCGCACGCGCTTGGGAAACATCTCAGGCAGCATCGTGATGCCGGGCACGGTCTGGATGACCAGTGTGGCGCTCAGCAGGCCGACCACAATGAGCAGCACGGCCGGTGTCGGCGACGCATTGAGCCACAGGAATCCCGGATAGATCATCAACGAGAGGGCGACGCGGCTCCAGACGATCAGCCTCTTGCGTCCGACGCGGTCCGACCAGCGGCCGACAAACGGCGCGAGCCCGAAGGACAGCAGCCCCGTGAGCGCGGCGCCGAAGAGCGCGACCGGCGGCGGCAGGCCCAGTTCGCGGATCGCATAGGTGGGCATGTAGAAGGTGACGACGTAGGCCGCCGCGGTGCCGCCGATGACGCTCAGGGTGGCGGCGAGCACGACCTTGCCGTGTTGGCTGCACACCTCTGCCAGGCTGCTGCGGCGTGGCGGTGCGTGGAGCGGCACCTCGGTGATCTCGAGCGATTCCTCGAGATGACGGCGGATGTACATGCCGACCGGCGCGATCAGCATTCCTATGAGGAACGGCACCCGCCAACCCCAGCTTTCCATGGCCTGCGGCGATAGCGCGGCCGTCAGCACGCCGACGACCAGCGCGCCGAGCAGGATGCCCAGCCCCTGGCTCGCGAACTGCCAGCTCGCCATGTAGCCGCGGTTGGCCGGCGTCGCGTGTTCCACCAGCAGCGTGGTCGACGCGCCGACCTCGCCGCCTGCCGAGAAGCCCTGGATCAGCCGCGCCAGCACAATCAGCAGCGGCGCCGCCACGCCGATCTGCGCGTAGGCGGGCGTGAAGGCGATCGTCGCGCAGCCCAGCGCCATCAGGAAGATCGTCAGCGTCATTGCCTTCTTGCGCCCCGCTCGATCGGCATAGGCACCGATCACGATGCCGCCCAGCGGGCGCATCACGAAGCCGACACCGAAGCTCGCCACCGTCAGCAGCAGCTGGCCGTAGGAGTTGAAGGTCGGGAAGAAGACCTTGCCGATCACCAGGGCGAGGAAGCCGTACACGGTGAAGTCGAAGAATTCCAGTGCGTTGCCGATGGTGGTGGCAACGATCGTCCGGCGCCGGCTCACTGGAGTGCCTTCGCCCTGGCGGGCTGCGGTATTCGCCTGGGGAGCGGCCCGGCGGCTCACGGGCGCGCCGCTTGATGCGTTGGTCATGGGGTGTTTGTCTCAGTAGTTGTCGCGGCCGGATACTAGGGAAATGAGCTGATCGTGAAAAGACAATAATTGATCTTCAAAGATAACTTTTGGTTTTCACATGAAGCCCAACCAATTGACGGCCTTCGTGGCCGTGGCCGAGCAGACGAGCATTCGCGGCGCGGCCCGGGTCCTGGGTATTTCCCAGCCCGCGGTCACGAAGATCGTGCGTGAACTGGAGCGCGAGCTGGGCGCGCCGCTGGTCGAGCGCAGCGTCAAGGGCGTGCAACTCACCACTTGCGGCGAGGCGTTTGCGCCGCGCGCGCGGCTGCTGCTGGCCGACATACGCCGTGCACGCGACGAGATCGTCCAGCTCCGCGATGGCGCGACCGGCAAGATTGCGGTGGCCGTGAGCCCGTCGGCCGCGCTCACCGTGCTCGCGCCGGCGTTCAAGGAATTCCACACCCGCCTGCCCGCGGTCGACGTGCACTTCAGCGAGGCGGTCCTTCCCTGGATGCTTTCGCGCATGCGCAACGGCGACCTCGATTTCGCCGTGGCGCACGTGATGCCGCAATGGCTGGACGCGGAGTTCGAGAGCATCGAGCTGTTTCAGGTTCAACTGACTGTCGGGATGCGTGCCGCTCATCCAATGCGCAAATGCCGCTCCTTGCGCGAGCTGCACACGGCCGAATGGATGCTGCCCGGCGAAAGCGAAGTGGGCCTCGAATCCGTAGCGCCGCTGTTTTCTCTGATGGGGCTGGCACCACCAGCCCGCGTGATCTTCGGCGCTTCGGTCACGGTGGCGCTGGGGTTGGTGGGGGAGATGGACCTCGTGGGGCTCTTCGTCGAGCCGTTGGTCGATCTGTCGTTCAAGCGCCATGGCATCCGGCGCATTGACGTGACGGAGCACCTGCCGGCCCTGAGCATGTGCGTCATCAAGCGCCGGAATCAGCGGCTCGTGCCGGCGGCGCACCAGTTCATGGAATGCATCCAGCGTGCCGCGGCGCAGCGGCAGGCGTAGCATTCCGGGGGACTGAACAATTTCGCGCGATTTCGGCGCAGGCCACAGGAGGCCGTGAACTCGCGCTGTGCCCCGACCAAAGCTCAAACACGATGATGGAGCCCAGGTCGTGCAAGTCTAGGGACCGGTCGAAGGCCGCATGCAGCAGGTGCGCGGCATGCCGGACTGGGACTCGTGGATGAAGCGTCAGTCGGCTCGCGCGAAAGCGCCGCTGCCCGGCGCGGGATGCGCTTCGGTCAGTGCGGGTCGCCAGCGCATGTCGGCCCACGATCATCTCGAACCCGGTTGCGCGGGGGCGCATCTATCGCCTAGGGTGCAACGCGGATGTCCGGTATGAAGCGCTGGCCGAATGGCAGCAATCCACCGCTTGCCAGGATACTGGAGGCCAGGTCATCGCGGCCAGCGACCAGCGTCTGCAGCGGACGACTCGCCCGGCTGGATGCGCTCAACCAGACTGAATCGGTCGAGGTTAAGAGGCCGATGTTGCCTGGCGTCTGGCGGTAGATGCGCGCGATGCTCTCGGCGATGACAAGGCGTATACCGGCCAACTTCTCCGCAGGCGGGCTGTGCTCGCGCTAGGACCCTTTGCCACGGCGACGGCCGCCCACCACCACCGCGACGCTGCGCGGATGGATGGCATCGACACGATGGGCGTGGCGTCGCCCGCCCGGCTGCCCGTGCAAGGGTAGCTGGGCGGAGATGGGCACGGAATCAAACGTCGCGGTTGG
>NZ_JAAVVD010000038.1:0-54604 GCF_018449755.1 Variovorax sp. dw_954
TTTGCTGAACGCGCTGCCGGAGTAGGGGAGGGCCTCGCGGACCCGTGGCCCGGGCTTCGTAGTCACTCGGCCTGGTGCTCTGGCGACGAGCCGGACGGTTATCTGCATGCCTCTCTTCCTCCAGACCGTCTCCTCCGGCTTGCATAGGACCTGCAATCCTGAGGTCCGAGCGGTGCGGTCCATCGGGCAGCAAAGCGTGAGCTTCGCGACTTGCGCAGCATCCGACGGCCTCGCATCTGGCGCCACGGCGATCACTTGCGCGCGGCCGGCGCAGTCGCCTGCCGAACAGCCGATCCGACCTGCTGCTGGACGGCAGCGCAGTCGGTGGTCTTGCCCGGGCCGGTCTCGATCAGCGGCAGCAGCCCTGCCAGCGGGGCCGCCGCGGCCAGCGCGATGGCGCCACCCGCGCGCGCAAGCAGAGGCCCCTTCTCGAACCGGTAGCCGGGCTGCATGAAGCTGCCGCGGAGGTGCAGAGGCGTGCGCAGGGAGAGCATGCCGGCCTTCTTGGGCTTGGGTGCGACGATGATGTCGAAGCGTTCGTTCGCAAGGTCGAAGCTGCCGCCTCCGAGGATCTGCGTCTGCTCGGTGTCGATGACGAACAGCGTCGATGTCCCGCGTCCGCCCTTGACGTCGAACGCGATGCCGCCGCAATTGACCCGGATGTCGCGATCGCCGCTGGCCAGCAGCCTCAACAGCTTGCCGCCGTTGAGCGAACTGGCGGCATCGCGCAGGTTGGAGACGCGGCCGTCCGCGATCGTGGCAGCCACGCGGCCATCGGCGCCGGCCGCCGCATCGCCGATCGAATTGCCGCTGCCCTTGAGTTCCAGCACCGCGCCCACACGGCCGGCGCCCTTGGCGATGGTCTCGCTGCGAGGAATCAAGCGGCCGACCTCCACGCCCCGCAGGTCGATGCGAACCTCGGACCGGATCGTGGGTTCGCGCGCATCGAGCGTCACCTGCGACGCGATGGTGCCACCGGCGAAGCCGAAGTCGAGCGGGGCGACCTTCAGGATCGAATCGTGCAGATGCAGCGTGGCGGAGAGGCTTTCCAGCGGCAGCGCCAGGGGCACCCGCAACTCGCTCGCGACCAGCGACACGTCGGCATCGATCTGTTGCAGGCGGCTGGCATCGAACGAACCGGCCGGCAGCAGGCGTTCGGGCTCGGTGGGCTGCGCCGTGGCCCTGGCACCCGGCCGGTCGCGCGACGGCGCCTGGGAGGCAGGGGGCTCGCCACTGGAGCCCTGGACCTGCATGCCAATCAGCGGGCCCAGATCCGCGATGTCGAGCAGACGGCTTTGCAGGTCCGCGGTCAGCAGCGGGCGCGGTTCCTTCTCGACGTAGGTGGCGTGGCCGGTGATGTCGGTCGAGCCGATCCGCCCGCGCAGGTCGTTCATCGTGTAGCGATCGCCTTCGAGGATCAGGCGGCCTTGCAGTCGGTAGGGGGGCGATGTCGGCAGCGGCAGCAGCAGGAAGGGGTACAGGCTGGCCAGCGTCTGGCCTTCGATCTGCAGTTGCGCGTCGATGGCCGAGACGTTGGCTGCGTCGGCGATCCTTCCTTCGACCGCCACCCTGGTCGATCCGGCGACAAATTCGCCCTTGAGCTGAAACGGCGCGCCGGATTCAGCGAAGCTGAGCACCTCGCCAGTCAGCGCATGGCCCGAGAAGGCCCTGCCGTGGTAGTTGCCCTTGAACTCGTATCGCGTCATGTAGCGGTTGCCCTCGGGGGTGCTTGTGGCGCTCTGGACCTTGTCGAGGCTGGCTGGTTCGAAGGTGCCGGCAACCACGTCGACCTCGATGGGCAGACCGTGATCGACATAGCGAATGCGCCCGTCCTGGAACGACAGCGTGCTGATGCGCAGCTTGCTCGGCCGTGTATCCGACGGGTCGGAAAGGATCCAGTTCTTGCGGTTGTCGGCCAACCGTTCGAAGACCAGGTCCGGGCGCGTCAGCGCCACCCGCGGCACCAGGATCCTGTCGGGCAGGTCGCGCAGCGAGATCGAGAATTCGAGCTCGTCGATGCGGGCCATCGGCGTTGCTTCGTGCGACCAGGCCGCATTGGCGAAGTAGACGTCGCGCATGCGGATCGTCGGCACGAGGCCGAGGCTGACGTGCAGGTCCGACATCCGGAACTCGCGCTCGGTCTTGCGCGAGATGTAGCGCTCCAGCGGCGGACGGACCCAGTTCCAGTCGAACGTGAGCACGAACGCGAGCACCGCCAGCGCCAGGCACGCGAATGCCATCCTCCAGGGGTGGTGACGCAACGGTTTCGGACGCAATGGGGTCGGGTCAGGATTCATGTTGCAGGACCGTGGCCGGAAGTGTGCGCCAGCCAGCCGGGTCATTGGCGACGGCAAGTGGGCGTTCGCACGGCCTTCGTCATCATCGACGTCACGACCGGATGTCTCGCACGAATCGCAGATCTGGCAGAGGGAGGCACGGTCTTCGGGTGGTCCCTTACATCGGCGGCTGGTGCGCCGGCGGGCGGTCTGCCTCTTCACCGCTGCGCCTGCGTGACGATGTTTGGCTGAAACGGCACCGCACAGTCAACCCCTTCGATAGTGGATGGATGCCGAGACAAATCTCCGTATGCGCGAAGTGTTCATTTAAAGTGGTCTGATGCCTTTCACCACTGCCAATGCCGCTCCCGGGTGCTGCTGCGCAGCAAGGGCCACCCATCAACCTGCCATTCCGCCACCCGTAAGCGGCCGGTTCGACCTCGTCGATCATTTCGGTCGACGCGTGAACGAACGCAGCTTTGGCTCGAAGCACCTTCTCGTGTTCTTCGGCTTCTCGCACTGCGCCGTTGTGTGTCCGCGGGAACTGTCGAAGCTCGGCGAGGCATTGGCGATGCTCGGACCGCTCGCCGACCAGGTGCAGGCTCTCTACGTATCCGTTGACCCCATCCGGGACACGCCCGGTGTGTTGCGGACGTACCTTGCGCAATACCGTCGCTTCGGCGATGGCTTCCTCGGGCTCACCGGCACGCAGGAGCAGGCGCAGGAGGCCAGGAAGTCGTTTCGCGTGTTCGCAGCGCGGCAAGACGAGCCCGACGCGCCCGATGGCTACGTGCTCTCACACACGGCCCTCTGCTATTTCATGGCGCCGGGCGGGACCTATCAAACCCACTTTGCCGACTCGCTCGATGCCGCGACGGTGTCGACCCGAATGCGGCGGTTTCTGGAGCGCCCCTTCCATGACTTCGCATGAAACGCAGCAACTCGATGACCTGCAGGTCGGCCATCTGCGGCACTTCGCCAATCTCTCGCGCCAGCCCATCAACGACTGGTCCTTCATGCAGGGTCGCGGCACTGGCCAGGATGATTTCGGTGGCTACCGCTTCCAGATGGCCTATATGGCTTACGCCCTGGCGCTCGCTCACCGCCATCGTCTACCCGCCGCGCCAGGCGTCTTCAAGCCGGTCTTCGAACGCTTGATGGAGAAGATGCTGCTGCCCGAGGTCTGGATGTATTGGGCGCGTGTGAGTCGCGGAGGCAGCGTCTTCAACGCGCATCTGTCCGACGCTTACACCGAAGACTGGAATCCGGTCGGTCGTGACAACATCATGTACAGCGCTTACGTGCAGTCGATGGCGCTGCTGTACAACTATCTGTTCGACGACAACCGCTACGCTGCACCGGGGGCGCTGAGCTTTCAGTACTGGTCCTTCTTCTGGGGCGGGAAGGAACGGCGTTTCGAATACGATCAGACGAGCCTCAACCAGCACATCTACTGGCAGATGGTCGAGAGCGGATACCTGGGCGTGGCTTGCGAGCCGAATTGCGTGTTCCAGATCTGCAACCAGCCCGCGATCCTGGGGTTTCGCATGCACGATCTCGTCACAGGCGAGTCGATGGCCCGGGAAGTGACCGAGGGCTACCAGAAGGCATGGGACCAATTCGGTCGGCTGGGGGCTAACGGGCACTACAACGCGATGCTCTCGCAGGACACGCGGGCGGTCCGCGACAACGCCGGACTCTCGCCGTGGGTCGATGCGTGGTGCGGCACGCTCATGAACATGTGGAACCGGGACTTCGTGCGTGAGCATTACCCGGCCCAGATCGCGGACTGGCTGGTCCGTGGGGCTGAAGGCGCCATGTCGGTCCGCTCGGTCGAGCGTCCCACGGTGATGGGCCAAACGATCATCAACGATGACTCGGACTTCGGATGGGCGGCCACCTGGGCTTCCGAGATGGGCGACACGGCGGTGCTCAAGGGCCTCCTGGCGCACGCCGACCGCTACATGAGCCCGCTCTGGCGTGACGGCGGTTACTGCTACCCACGCAACGACGTCATGTCAGACAAGGACGGCTTCCGATCGCTGGTGGAGCCCATGACAGGAAACGTGCTGCTTGGCTATGCCCGACTCAATGTGCCCGATGGCCTCTGGGGCCTGTACAACACGCCCTGGTCGAAAGCGCAACACCACGACCCGGCGCTGACGGAGGTGGGCGTGGGGGTGGACGTGCTGCAGGCCTACGTGGACCACGATGCGAGAGTGCTGAACTTTGCAGTACGACGGCAGCGAGCGCGAGACGAGGGCTTTGAGGTCGGCATCGGGCGATTGTCCGCCGCGGGTCATTGGACCCTGTTGCAACGTGGTGAGGTCGTCGCACGGGGCCACGGTGTGCAAATCTTGGCATCGGAGGCCTTCAATGTTCGCGCCATGTCCGGCGGCATTGAATTTACGTGTCCAAGCGGGGACGCAATTGCGTTCCGATTGCTGTTCGGCCTGGCCGAACGCGCAGCGGCCGCTTAGTCATGAAGCAGACAGCGATCCATCGCTGGATCGCGTGCGGGACGTGCTGTTGCAGATGCGGTGAAGTTGTTGCGCACGTCCGACCGGAGCGGTACGCTCCTGCCTCGGTTGCACCACATGGAAGTCATCCCCAAGATCAAAGACGGCGAGATCGACCTGCTGCATCTCCAGATCTTCGAGATCCTCCTGGTGGAGCGAAACCTGACGCGCTGTGCGCGGGTGCTCAACATGACCCAGCCGGCGCTGAGCAAGATGCTGGCGCGGCTGCGCCTCTTCTTCGGCGATCCGCTGTTCGTGCGCGTGGCGCTGCGGATGGAGCCGACCCCCAAGGCGCTTGAGCTCGCGCAACCGGTGCGCGCGGTGCTCGATGGCATGCGCGCGCTGCGCTCCGGCTACGTTGCTTTCGACCCGCTCACTTCGGAGCGCCGCTTCAGCGTCTTCATGGTGGATGCGGCCGTGGTGCAGATGCTGCCGCCGCTGCTGGCGGCCTTGCGCGTCGAAGCGCCCAAGGTGCACGTCCAGGCGGTTCCCTGCGATGTCCACCACCTGGACCAATGGCTGGAGTCGGGGCTTGTCGACTTCGCGATCGGCTCCTTTGCCTCGCTTACGCAAGGCATCCGGCGCCACCCGCTGTGGACGGAGCGCTACGTGTCGTTGTTTCGCAAGGGGCATCCGCGACTGTCGGCCGAGAACATGGCGGCAGGAGGCGACGACGCCCGCGCGCAAGACGCGCTCGAGCGCTTCATCAACGAGCAGCATGCGCTGGTCTCCGCCACCGGCACGGGCCATGAGTACGCCCATGCCGAACGTCAACTCGAGGCGATCCTGCCCAGCGACCACATCGTGTGCCGGGTCCCGACCTTCGCCTCCGCCGCACTCATCGCGAGGAACTCCGATGTCGTGGCGACGGTCCCGCGGACCTTGGGCACGGCGCTGGCCCGCGACCTGGACCTCGTGGCGGTCGAGCCGCCGCTGCCGTTGCCACCCATGGAGATCGCGCAGTACTGGCACGATCGCTTTCATCGCGATCCAGGCAGCCAGTGGTTCCGTTCGATCGTGCGGCGCCTGTTCGTGCGCGATGGCGCTCAAGCCACTTGAGCCACTTCTCGCGGCGAGGCAGCAGGCGTTGCCGGTGACGCTGCCACGGGATTGAGGACCAGGTCGAACTCCAGCAGGTACGTGCCGTCGGCCTGTAGTTGCCAGTCGCCGAGCAGGGATTCGCGCACGCCGAAGACGGCGTCGGAGTCGAGATACGCATCGCCCTTGCGGAAGACATGCGTCACGAGTGTCTCGAAGCCCGGTGCGGTCACCATGAAGTGCAGATGGGCGGGGCGCCAGGGATGGCGACGGGTCGCGCGCAGCATGTCGCCGACGGTGCCGTCGTCGGGGATCGGATAGGCCACCGGAAGGACGCTGCGGAAGTGGAAACGCCCCAGCGCGTCGGCCTCCAGCACGCCGCGCCCCTGCGCCTCTTCGAGCGCTTCTCTCTGCACGTCGTAGAAGCCCTCGCTGTCGGCTTGCCAGACCTCCAGCCGGGCACTCGGGATGGGTGTGCCGTCCAGGCTGCGTACGGTGCCTCGCACAACGCTCGGCTCGCCGCTCGCACCGTTGCCGACGTCGCCGCCGTTCTCGTAGTGCGGCGCGCCTGCGACATGGAACGGTCCGAAGACGGTTGCTTCAGTCGCGCCGGCGGGCTTGTCGTGGTTCAGCGCGACCGTCAGCATGGACAGTCCGAGCGTGTCGCTGAGAAGGATGAATTCCTGGCGCGTCGCGTCGCACTTCTGACCTGTGGCGGTCAGGAACTCGATGCCCTTCATCCACTCGGCCTCGGTCAGTTCGACCTCGCGCGCGAAGTCGTGCAGGTGTCGCACCAGGCTCGTGAGTATTCGCTTGAGTCGCGGGTCTGGCGTATCGGCGAAACGGTCGATCACCGCGTCGGTGATCGTGAACTGGTCGAGGTTGCGCATGGTGGTCTCCTTGGGTTTGACGTGGGGGGTTAGAAGGGGCAAAGCAACATGGCCCAGAGCCGCGTGCCCTGTGGTCGGTTGCGAGCGCCGAATTCCGACTGCATGCGCAGCGTGAGGGCGAACTTCGGTGTGATGCGATAGCTGCCGAACAGCCCGAGCGCGTTGACGCGGCCCTTGTTGTTGGGAACGGTGGCGCCGTTGACGTCGTCGTCGGTGGTTTGCCGGTACACGTAGCCGTTCAGGCCCAGGAGCAGTTGCGGCATCACCCGGTAGCCGGCGCTGAACTCGATGCTTGCTTCGTCGCCCGAGTGGTAGCCCGTGGCGCCATTGCGGTCGTTGATGCCGTAGCGGAACTTGGCGCTCACGTCGGAACGCGAGTCGGGAAACCAGGTGAAGGCATAGACGGGCGCCACCTGGTTGTAGTTGCGCCCTGTGTTCACGTTGTCGCGCACGTCGTAGCTGCCGGTGCGCAGGTGGGTCTCGATGCCCAGCGTCTGGTGAAAGCTCGTGCCGTGCCACCCGAGGATGATCGGCGAGAAGGACATGTCCGCGAGGCCGGTCTTCTCCCCGCCCTTGTCGAGCGGCGGCAGTGGCGCGCGGCGCGCGATGCCGAGGGTGAGATCCACCCCGCTGACGGGCTGGACGATGCGCGTCTCCACGTTCGCGCCCAGGAACAGCACGCCGGGCCATACGTACGACAGGCGCGGCGCGATCACGTCGGCCCGGAGATGGAAGTCCGAGAACTTCGCGCTGTCGTTGCCCGCGTTGTCCTTGTAGTGCGACGCCGCGTAGTGCTGGTAGAAGAGCAGCCAGTTCGCGCCCTCCGGCAGCATGTAGCCGGCGAAAGTGTTGTCGACGCCGATCGGATAGGAGTTGCCGCCGCCTTCGGTCGCGCGGGCCGTGTCGATCTGTGTCGACCAGGCACCCAGCGCGGCCAGCGCTGCGATCAGGGGCCGGCTTCGGCTGCTCATGGCGCGGGGCGGACGCCATCGAATGCGTCCTGCAACAGTCGACGGATGGCGTGCGCTTCGAGCGGGCGCGGGTTCGGATAGCGGTTCTGCATCGCAATCTCGCAGGCCCGGTCGAGATCGGCGCTGCGCATGCCGATGTCCTTCAGGGCCATGCGCGCACCGGCGCCCTGTGCGAGGTCGTAGACGCCTTGCGGCGCATCGTCGCGCCTCAGCGCTTTCGCGGTGCGCGCCATCGCGGCGGGCGCCGCCTTGGCGTTGTAGGCCAGTTCGTGCGGCAGCACGATCGTGTGCGTCTCGGCGTGCGGCAGGTTGAAGCTCCCGCCGAGCGTGTGGCACAGCTTGTGGTGCAGGCCCATGCCGACCGCGCCCAGGGCGGTGCCGCACAGCCATGCGCCGTAGAGTGCTTCGCCGCGCGCCGCCTCGACGCGCACGGGATCGGCGCTCGCCAGGGCAGGCAAGGCGCGGCCGAACGCCGCGATGCCTTCCTGCGCCATCAGGTCGATGACCGGGTTCGTGTCTGCCGCATAGAGGCTCTCCGCGGCATGCGCGAGTGCGTTCATGCCGCTGGTGATGCTCATGGCCACGGGCAGCGAAAGGGTCAGGTCGACGTCGTAGAGAACGGTGCGCGGCCGCACGCGTGCGTCGAGCCCGGTCTTCTTCACGCCGGCCTCGGTGATGCCGTAGATGCTGGTCATCTCCGACCCGGCGTAGGTGGTCGGGATGGCGATGATGGGCAGCGAGGACTCGAGCGCGATCGCCTTGCCAAGGCCGATGGTCGAGCCGCCGCCGATGGCCACGGCGCAATCGGCACCGAGCCGAGTGGCGAGGTCGCGCGCCTCGCGAGCCACCTCGATCGGCACATGCATTTCGGCGCGGTCGAAGATGCCGACGCAGCGGGCGCCGAGCAACCCGGCCACGCGCTCGGCCTCGGCGCGCTGGCCCGGCGTGCTCAAGACGATGGCGCGTGAAGCGCCCAAGGCGGCGACCTCCTTGCCGAGGCGCTCCAGCGTGCCGCTGCCGAACACCACGCGTTGCGCGTGGCCGGTGTAGATGAAGTCCTTCATGCCGAGGCACTCTTTTCCGGGTGGGACAGCGGTCGACGGGCCTGCGTGCGGTCCACGAAGCGGATGCGCAGTTCGTCGCCGCGCGCCGCTCCGAGGATGCCGTCGGTCACGAGGCGCACCATGCGACGGCCGGTCTCGCGGTCGTCGCGAATGCGCAGCCAGGCGGGAAGCCAAGGCGATGCGTCGTCGCGCTGTCGCACCGAACCTACGTAGTCGGCCGCTGCCGGCGCGCACATTCCGCGGCCCAACGCGGCCTCGACGACCAGCCGCGATGCCGCCAGCGCCCGCGTGATCGTCCCGGTCATCTCGTGTGGACGTTGCAGCACGGCGGAAGCGCCCGCGAGATCGCCACGCTCGATCAGGCGGCGCGCCTCGGTGGAAGAACTGCGCACGGCATCCTGCGTGCCGGGTACGCGATCGAGCTGCACGCCGGTGACCGCGAAGCCGAGCCGCAGCCCCAGCGTCGACAGGTACGCCACCGTGCCCTGCCGGCCGTGCCCGCAGGCGAAGTTCTCGCCCACGATCAGCTCGCGCATGCCGAGCGGGTTCATCAGCGTCGTCAGCACGAACTCGTCGGCCGGTTGCTGGCTGCGGGCATGGTCGAAGCGCAGCACGAGGCAGTGGTCGACCGCGCCGGTCGCGGCCAGCAGTTGCATCCGGTCGTCCAGGCTCGACAGCAGCATCGGGCAGGCGTCGGGGCGCACGACCGCACGCGGGTGCGGATCGAAGGTCACCACCGCGGTCGGCACGCCGAGCTGCCGGCCGCGTTCGCGAAGTTGCCGCAGCACTTTCGCGTGGCCACGGTGGACCCCGTCGAACATGCCGATGGAGACGACCGCGGCAGGCAGCCGCAGTTCGCTGGTGTCGGTGAGGACCTTCATGGCGCGGCCTCAGATGGCGAGGGTGGAACTCAGCGACAGGTGTTCCTGATGCCGGGCCGAGTCCATGGCCTTGGCATAGTCTGCCGTCGCCTTGTACTCGGTGTTGTCTTCGGCCACCGAGTCGATGCCGCAGACCTGCCGCGCGAGCTTGCCGTAGGTGCCAGAGCCGGAGAACTCGGCGCGCTGCATGGTCAGCATCCGGATGCTTTGCAGCGGCGTGCCGTTGAAGTTCTCGAAGACAAACAGGCGGCTGCCCCAGTCGGTGAGGAACAGGTCGCGAATCACGCGGCCGATGCGCAGGCGGTCCTTCGGGCGGCCGACCGGGCCACTGTTCATCCTTTCGAACAGCGTGTTGAGCTTGGAGTCTTCCCACTGGTCCTCGGTCGCGAAGAGCAGGGCGCTGCGGCCCGACAGGTCGACCAGTTCGTAGATCATCTGCGAGAAGTTCTCCAGATAGAGCGCGCGACCGAAGTCGTAGATCAGGATGTTCGGCTTGTAGAGTCCGCCCGGCGTGTGGAAGCCGAGCTCCTCGCTCGCCACCACGTGCGCGAGCATCGCCTGGTGGAAGCCGATGAGCTTCGCCACGCGCGTCTGCACCGCGGGAATCTTGCTGGTGCCGATGTGCTCGGTGATCAGCACGGCAAGGCCGGCCATGAGTTCGGCACGCACCATCTGGCGCACCAGCGCGTGGTAGTGCAGCCAGTCGAACACGCGCTGCGGATAGAGCTTGGCATGCTCGGCGTTGCCGAGGTGGAAGACATGCGACCACGGAATGAAGACCTTGTCGAACACTGTCATGCCGTCGAGCTCGTCGCCCTTGGAGGCGAGCGGATGCTCGACCGCGTCTTCCTTGACGAGGCTCTCGCGGCAGACCACGCTGACGCCCCTGGTCGCCACCGGCACCGCGGCGAAGATGATCTGGTCGCCAGGAATGCCGGGACGGAAGAACACGCCGATGTGCACCCAGTCGGCGAAGGCGGTGCCGGTCGACACGGCTTTCACGCCGTCGACGACGATGCCCTGCTCGTTGCGCTCGATCACGCGCAGGCCTGGAGACTTCGCTTGCGCTTCGGGTGTCGAACGGTCCATCTGCGGGTCGACGAAATTCGGCGCGCAGTTGTGGTCGCGGTTGCGCACGAACTCGGCGAAGTCGAGGATGTTCTGCGCGAGCGGCCGGCCCTCGGTGCCGACGGAGGTCTTCTGCCAAGGCATCGGATCGTCGGTGTACGTGGTCAGCACGTAGTTGTTGACGTCCGGCGTGCGCGGGAAGGAGGCGCCCATCATTTCGCGCATCACGGTCTCGTGGTAGCGGCGCTTCTTCTTCAGCTCCTCCTTCGTGTGATGGCCGAACCACATCATCGAACGGCGCTCGCCCTTGTCGTCGACATAGGTCATCACGTCCTGCAGGTCGGGGCGATGGTGCAGGTCGTAGAAGTCGGCATGGCGCTGCGCGTAGTCGCGCGTCTTCGGATGCGTCGCGACGTTGTCGATCTTCTCGTTGCCGACCCACACGACGCGGCCGTCGTTGAGGGACTCGAGGTATTGCTTTCCGGTTCTGAGCATGGCTGTTCCTTGGTGGAGGGGGAGAACGAAAGAAACCGTTGGCTCAGGCGTGAGCTGCCGGCTGGGTGGTTGCATAGGAGCGCTTGCAATAGACAAGCGGATCGCGGTGCTCTTCGGTGTGCGTCGTCGTCGCCAGCACGCGGGCGAGGAATACGCTGTGGGTGCCGACTTCCATTGCGCTGACGACGCGGCAATCGAGTGCGACGAGTGCGTCTTCGCTGTAGGGCGCGCCGGTCGACAGCGTGCGCCACTTGCCTTGCTCGAAGCGCTCCTTCATCGGCACGGCGCCGACGCCGGCGAACAGGTCGGACGTGCTGCGCTGGTGCGCACTGAGCCAGTTCACGCACAACACGTCGTTGGCCTTGACCACGCTGTTCACGTAGCTGCGGCGGTTCATGCACACCAGCAGCGTCGGCGGGTCCGCGCAGACGGAGGCGACCGCCGAGCAGGTCACGCCGGCCATGCCGCCGGGGCCGTCGGTGGTGACGATGGTCACCGCCGTCACGGCATGGGCGAGGGCTTCGCGGAACTCGGAATCGGAGATGCTCGATTCGAAAGTCTGGGTGACTGCTTCGATCACTGCGTCGTGGGTCATGGCTGCACTCCTCAGGTTCGCTGGGACAGAGGCCGGAATGGCGCTCTGTGGCTGAGGAAAATGGTATGAGGACGGGCCGGCGGGCACCATCCGCTGCAGCGGAATACACACTATTCCCGGATCGCTGCGCAGAGGGCAGCAGCGCCTCAATCCACGTCGGTTTACACCCAGCTGAAACAGTGATGCGCATGCACGGATGCGCGCCGCGTTTCGAGTGAAGCAACGCTTCGCGAGTTGCTTGTGCACCACCCATCTCGGCGAGTCTCCGCGTCGATTCCGTCATCTGCATCGGTGATTTGACGAGATGCAAGAAGCGTCGGCCGCCCGGACTTGGCCTTGGCCACATCGTTGGGTAGCATTCGAGAGCAACTTCGGAGAGCTCGAATCTTGGCAGCCAGCAATCCACACTCGTTCACCGCGGAAGAATCGCTTGCGTGCCTCAAGGAGGGTAACGAGCGTTTCGTCAACGGCCTTGCGCGCTTCCCGACCGTGCAGAAGGAGGTCCTCGCGGACCTCGCGAAAGGCCAGCATCCCCACACCACGATACTGGGATGCAGCGACAGCCGCGTGCCGCCCGAGCTCGTGTTTGACGCCTCATTCGGGGAGCTCTTCGTCATTCGCGTGGCGGGCAATGTGCTCGGGCCCGCGATCCTGGGCACGCTGCAATACGCGGGTTTGCATCTGCGCACGCCGCTTTTCGTCGTCATGGGCCACGAAGGGTGCGGAGCCGTGGATGCCGCGATCGGCTCAAGGTTTCATGGCGTCGCACAACAGAGCCGCATCGAGGCCCTGCTCGAAAACATCGGGCCGGCTCTTGACGATCTCGATGCGTCGCTGCCGCATGAGGCTTTGCTGCACGCTGCGGTCGAGGCCAACGTGCGTCACACGGTCCATGCGCTTCTCGGCACGGGGGAAGTCCAGGCGCGACTCGCGGAGGGGGAAATGAAGCTGATCGGTGCGGTCTACGACCTCGAGTCGGGCCGGGTCCGCTTCCTGGACTGACGCGGGCTACGGGACTTCATCAACCCTTCGTCAGAAGACCAAAAACAGCGACGCCATTCGTGGTCCCGACATAAACCTTCCCATTGGCAACCATCGGCGTGATGTACTTGTTCCCCGCACCGAACTGGTCACGCGTACCCATCTGATTGCTGTTGTAGAACTCGGTGGCGAGATTGCCGGGGTCGAACGCATGCAAGGCCGCAACGTTGCCATTCTCGGCCGCCCACACGATGCCTTGGGCAGACCCATTGGCCGACACACTCGGTGTCGTGCCGGGAAAAACAAAAGTCATGCCTGTCTGACTGGACGGCGTCGCCGACAACCTCGCATCGGCAATCTTGAACGCCTTCAAGTGATCGCTGACGGAGCCAAAATAAATCGTGTTGTTGAAATACGCCGGCATGCCGAATTCGCCGCCGCCCAGCTGTGCAGGAATCTCCTGGTAGATGTTGTCGCCAGCAGCGTTGAACTTCCCCATCGAGTCACGATCGAGCACATAGATGATGTTGTCCTTGCCCGCTCCCAGGGTGAGATGACGAACAACACCACTCGCATCCGCGAGATCCGGCAGCACAAGCGCGCCACCCGAGCCGAGGTCTTCATCCGCGTTGGACTCCTGAACAGTCTTCGACATCGCGAAGTAGTCCGCGACCGACAGCCCGCCGCTCGTGCCGAGTTTCAGATAGGTATTTCCGAAGTCGCCTTGCGCAGGAAAGCCGCTGGCGTTCAAGGTGGTATCGAACGTGCCGTTCGCGTCGAGCAGGTAGATCGATGAGCCATCCGATGCGGGGCCGGCGCCGCTCATCCAGACCGATCCGCGCGCACCATTCGGCGTGACGTTGAGTACGGACGCCTGCTGCAACGTGTCCGCGCTGAAGCCGATGATCCAGCCGTTGTACGCGCCCCCGTCGCAATGCGAGGTCCACGTCGTGTAGACGACGCCCTTGAGCAGCAGCAACCCCGCGCGCTCGGCATAGGACGACGGCGCAAACACGACGCGGCCGTTCGAACTGTTCGGACCGCTACCCGGATACGACGCGGCGACCTCGGTCGGTCCGTTCAATTGTTCGGCGCCAGTCGCGAGGTCGAGCGCATGTACGCGCTGGTGGTAGCCGCCGCCGGAATCCTTCGTCATCGCGACGAAAAAGATGGTGCCATGCGTCCCGCGTGAGCGGTCGATGACCGGCGTCGACGTGATGCCGATCTCGGGCGTGATCTGGCCGCAGCCGTGATCGTCGCTGGTTGTCTCGCCAGCGCCAAGTGCCGATGCTTTCCACAGTTGCGCGCCGGTGTCGGCATCGAGCGCGAACACGCTGTCGTGTTCGGTGACCACGTACAGCACGTTGTGCGTGCCGCCGGCCATCGCCAGCGCGCCGACGAAAAGCGGCTGCCCATCCACCTTGCCGTCGACCGTAAAGAAGCCGACCTTGCCGAAGGTCGTTGCGTTGACGTTCGCGGGCGTGAGGATGGTTTCGTGGAGGTTCTGGCCAGTGCGCGCAATGTCGTTGTGGTAGGTCACGACATCGGCGGCCGCGGACACCGCGGCGCCGACCGGCGAGGTGGCGGTACCGCTCGTGCTTCCAGTCCCGCCGGTGGTGCTGCCGCCGCCCGCTGCGGTCGTCGGGCTGACGCTGCCCGCGGCGGGCGTTGGGCCGCCGCCGACCGCTGCGGGCGTCGGGCCGCCCGAACCGCTGGCAACGGTGCTGGCGATGCCTGGAGTTCCGCCGCCACCTCCACTGCAACTCAGGAAGATCGTGGCGCAAAGAAACAGCGCGCCCAGCAGCACGAAAAGGCGGGAGAGTGGCGGCGTTCGCATGGCATCCAGTTTGACGTTCGGTTTCAAGGTGGTGCAGACATAGCCCTTTCGCCGCCGCTCAAGCGACGGGCGCCAGTTCGACATTGGACTCCTCAATCGGTCCAGTTGGGTTGGCGGCCTCGCGAGAACGCCACGCCGCTATTGCCAAGGGTCGCGCGCGCTGCGGGCAGCCTGGGGGCTACTTGTTCCTGAAGGTGTCGTGGCAGGTCTTGCAGGTCTCGCCCAACGTGCCCATGGCGGCTTTCAGTGCGTCGAGGTTGCCGGCTTTCGCGGCGACCTGGAGCTTCTGGGTGTCGGACATCAACCTCTCGCTGAGCTCCTTGAACTTCGCCTGCTCCTGCCAGATCTCCGGCTTGGCCTTGCCGCCTTCGGTACCGGGCCCGAATCCGGCCCAGGGAAGCTTCGATATTTCGGCCACAACCTCCGCGTTGGCCACCGCGGTCGTCGCATCGTAGGGCACCCTGCCGGCGGCCATGGCACCCAGGCGGCCGACATGCTGGCCCTGGATGAACATCACGCTCTGACGGTACTTGATGGCATCTTCGGTCTTGGCGAACTGCGCGCCGGCCGACATGGAAAAGCCGCCGCAAGTGGCGACCAGGATGAGGGGAGCAAGGGTCTTCATTCGTTGGTCCTTCTTGTTCGCGCACCGCGGAGTACGGCGCCCACCGGTTTCGATTCGCTGCGGTTCGGGACTGGAGACAGCCCACGGCGCGGTTCATTCCGCGCTGGAGGCGGAACGTTCATTCCCGGAAACGCGCGATCGGTTCAATACCCATGAAGCCTGGGCACGGGTTCCGCGTGTCGCCTGCCACGGCCTTTGGCGAGCGCAACTGCAACACTCCCGGTCGCGGCCAGCCGCGGTGGGCCCCTGTCCAGAGGGGTTCATGAGCCCGGGGGTTCATGAGCCCGGCGCAGCAGGGGGCGCACCGTTCTCGCGTCGATGCTGGCGCTTGCTTTTTCTTACTTCCACGCAGTGAACCCCGGCGGCCTCCGCGGGAATTCACGGTCCGGTGCTGTTCGGCGCGGCACCGCAACGACCAACCGTGGAGAGCAACGATGAACACTTCATTACCGCGCAGGCCACTTCTCATCGGTTCGCTCATCGCCTTGGCCCTCCCAGGCTGCGGCGGCGGCGGCAACAACGGGGCTTTCATCCCTGCGGCTACGCCGGCGCCCATGGCCACGCCGACACCCGCGGCCGCGCCCGCCATGGTTGGCGGCTTCAGCGCCACCGCCCTGGTGTCCGACGTTGCCCTCAGCGCGTACAGCGCCACCAATCGCGACACCCATCTGGTCAATGCCTGGGGGATCGCCTTCAACCCGAAAGGCTTCGTCTGGGTGGCCGACAACGGCACGGACAGCTCCACCCTGTATGACGGCAATGGCGTGCCGCAATCGCTCGTCGTGAGCACCCCGCCGAGCCCGACCGGTATCGTCTTCAACGGCAGCAGCACCGACTTCACGCTGACGAGCGGCGGCAAGAGCGGCGCCAGCCCCTTCGTGTTTGCGACAGAAAGCGGCATGTTGGCCGCATGGTCGCCAGCCGTCGATTCCACCGCAGCCCTCGCGGTCTACGACGGCAGCGGCGCGGGCAAGGTCTACAAAGGTCTGGCCATCGGCAGTTCGGGGGGCGCCAACTTGCTGTATGCCACCGATTTCCACAACGGTGCAGTTGACGTGTTCAATGGCAGCTTCCAGCTCAACCCCGCCAGCGGAGCCTTTCACGACCCGGCGCTGCCTGCCGGTTTTGCCCCCTTCGGCATCCAGGCCCTGGGCAATCTGATCTACGTGAGTTACGCGATGCAGGATGCCGACGCCCATGACGAGGTGGACGGCGCCGGCCTTGGCTTCATCGACGTCTACGATACTGCCGGCACCTTCATCAGGGAGTTGGTGGGGGCGGGCGGCGCACTCAACGCGCCTTGGGGCATGGCGATGGCGCCTGGCAGCGGCTTCGGCGCCTTCAATGGCGCGCTGCTGGTGGGTAATTTTGGTGACGGCAAGATCAATGCCTACGACCCCAACACCGGCGCCATGCTGGGCACCCTGTCGGATGGCACCGGCGCGCCGCTGGTGATCGACGGCCTGTGGGGCATCGCATTCGGCAACGGTCTCGACAGCCAGCCCAAGACGACCCTGTTCTTCGCCGCCGGGCCCAACGGCGAGTCTCACGGGGTTTATGGCCGCATTGATGCGAACTGAATCGATCAGCGGAGCACACTTCACTCGAACGCGTGGCGGATCAGCGTACGAATGCCGCAGGCGAATAGTTCGCGAGTTCGGCGAAGAGCTTTGTCCACGCGCGCGTGCCATCCTGAATCGAGCTCAACCTGAAGAACTCGTTGGGTGCGTGAACATCCTCGTCGGGCAGGTTGTAGCCGAACATCAAGGTGTCGATACCCAATGTCTGCTTGAAGATCGCCGTGATCGGCACGGTCGCGCCGAGCCGGACGTGTATGGCCCGATGGCCGGTCTCCCGCTCGAGAACCGCCTCCGCGGCGCGCACGAGTGGATGATCAGGGGCAAGGCTCGAGGCGGGCGATCCGTCGTTCATTGCCACGACGTCCAGCGCGCATTCCTTCGGGCAATGCTGTCGCAGATGGTCCAGGATCGATTGAAGGACGGCCGGAGGATCCTGTCCCTCGACGACCCGTACGGTCAGCTTGACACCGGCCTCGCAGGGAACGATCGTCTTTCCACCGTCTCCCGTGTAGCCGCCCCAAAGACCGTTGACGTCCAATGCCGGGCGCAGAGTCACGCGTTCACGCGGCGTAAAGCCCACCTCACCATGAGAGCTGCCGCCCACGTCCGAAAAGAAAGCAGCTTCGTCGTATGGGAAGGCGGCCGTGTCGGCACGCTGCTTCGGCGTCGGTGGTGCCGAGCCAAGATAGAAACCTTCGACAGCCACGCTCCCATCGCTGTTGTGGAGCGACGTGACAAGCCGCGCCATCTCGTGCAACGCATTTCTCACACTGCCGCCGTATCGCCCGGAGTGCAGGTCCTTGTCCGCAGTCCGCAAGCGCACTTCGAGTTGTGCATTTCCACGGGCGCCGGTATTGATTGTCGGCACCATCGCGCTGGCGCGGCCCCCGTCGGCTGACAACACGGCATCGGCCATCAGCAGCGAGCGATGGCGCTCGACGATCGAGCGCAACGTGGGGCTGCCCGTTTCTTCTTCACCCTCCAGGAACACCTTGATGTTGACGGGGCACCCGCCCTGCACTGCGAGATATGCGGCCACGACTTCGAGCGCGATGGTGGTCGAGCCTTTGACGTCGGATGTTCCGCGCGCATACAGCCGGTCGCCGATTTCGGTCGGCTCGAATGGCGGGGTGCGCCAGAGCTCAACCGGGTCGGCGGGCTGTACGTCGTAGTGGCCGTAGACCATCAAGGTCGGTTTGCCTGGCGCGCCATTCCATTCCCCGTAGACCGCTGGCTCACCGCCTCCATCCAGCAGGCGAACCCCGCTCAGTCCGATCTCGCGCAGTCGTTCGAGCAAGAGCAGGCGCGCAGCCGCCATGTCGGAGGAATATGCGGGATCGGCGCTGACGCTGGGGATGCGCAGGAAGGTCTTCAGCCAATCCACGATGGCTGGTTGTCGCGCGACGAGATGGGCAATGACAAGTTGTTCGGTCATGAGGTTTTCAGCCAGTATCAGTAGAGGGGAGGGAACACGGCGGGACCCCACACGGTGTCGCACTGGTGCGCCTGCTCGAACGCATTGGTTGTCGCCACGACCGAGGGGTATGTGAAGCTGACGATCGTGCGGTCACTCGGCCCGGTGAAGCGCGGCCAGTGCGTCGTGATATTTCGACCGTCCCCGTTGGGGTCGCTGTTCTTCGCAAAGTTGAGCAGATAGGTCATCACCTGGACCGACAGCGCCTTGCGCTGAGCCATCGTGGCGACATCGGGCGCGGCGTTGCGCTGGTCGAAATAGGGATAGCTGGCCAGTGCATCGACCGTGCCGGTGAGGTAGTAGCTGTCCATGCCATGGGAAGAGCCGTAGTAGAAAGCCGTGGGGGCGACAGCCGGGAACGAGAGCTGCGGATCGACAAATTCGTAGCCGTACACAGGCACCCAGGCGGACAGGGCCGTGCGACGAGAACTGTTTGCGCACGAATACAACGAGTCACCCAAGGCACGTGCATAGCCTTGCGCGGGCACTGCGAAACTGGCGCCCGGATACGCCGCATCGAGCTTCGTCGCGTCGTATCCCGTCGGGGCCAGGGAGTGCAGATACAACCCATAGTTGGCCGCCGTCTCCGTGGTGTCCGCGAAGATCGTTCCTTCGTCGTAGACGCCACCGATCATGACCGGCACCTGGTTGAAATTGCCAGTCTCGAAGGCCCGCGCGGGCACCTGCGTCACGATCTGGTTGTCGACGGTCGGACGCCATTTGAGTCCCCCTTGCGCCAGCAAGGCAGACACCGGCACGGCGCGCAGACAGGCGACAACATCCGCCGCATTGGTGCAGCCCAGGTTCGCGACGGCGGTATCACCGACTGCAAGTGAACTGTCCATGGTCGGATTGGAGTACTCGCCAGATCCGCCGCTCTCCATGACCGCGCGTTGGAAGAGTCCCTTTGCTTTCGGCGACTGCACCAGGGTGAAGGTCTGGGTGCCCCCGGCAGAGAGTCCCCAGAGCGTCACGTTGCCGGGGTCGCCGCCGAACGCCGCAATGTTTTTCTTCGTCCAGTCAAGCGCGGCAAGTTCGTCCATCAGCGCGAAATTTCCGAGGCTGCCGTCCTTGTTTGCCGCGCGCAGCGCCTTGTTCGCCAGGAACCCGAGCGCGCCCAGACGGTAGTTCATGCTCACCACGACGACTCCGCTGCTCGCCAGGGTGCCAGGGCCTTGCGCGCCCGAGCCCAGGGTGAAAGCACCGCCGTGGATGTAGAAAATCGTCGGCAATTTGTCGCCGGGTTTTGCCCCTGCGGGCTTCCACACGTTGAGGTAAAGGCAGTCTTCGGACGAGGTCGGCTCGATGCCCGGACCTTGGGCGCAAGCGCTGCCGAACTTTGTTGCCTGAAGGACGGCGCTGTGCGCGGCCGGCGGCTGGGGCGGTGCCCACCTCAAGTTGCCTGTTGGCGGTTGCGCGTAGGGGATGCCCAGAAAGGCGACGGAGTCCGTTCCTGCTACGCCCGCGACCGTCCCTTCGGTCGTCACGGCGATGTTGGGCGCCTGCTCAGCGGGTGGCGTCGAAGTCGGTGCAGTCGGGGTTGCCACCGCCGGAGCGGCGGCAACGGGCGGGACGAGCCCAAATCCGGCGGAACCACTGCTTCCACCGCCGCCGCATGCTGTCAGTGCGAGCGTTGCGGCGATCGCAGGGAGCGCGAAATTGATCTGCTTCATTGATTGTCTCTTTCGTTTCAGGTGGAATTACGGCAATTCGTAGCCAGTCGTCTTGACCAGCTGCCTGTATCGCTCGACTTCACTTGCATAGAACTTCTCGCCAGCCTCGACGGTCATCGGCTCGAATACAGTCTTGGCCTGCAATTCAAGAGACGAACGGGCCTGTGGATCCTTGAGCGAGGCCGAAATGGCCGCGTTGAGGCGTTCCACAATCGGGCGGGGAGTTCCTTTCTTTACGACATAGGAAGTCCAGATCGTGAAATCAAAGGCCTTGAGTGCCTTGCTTTCTGCGCTTGATTGAACGGAGTTGAATGGAGCCGGCAGGCTCTTTCCAGACGAAAGCGCGCCAATGACACGCAAGCGTCCTTGTTTCGCGTAGTCAGCATAAATTGCCTGATATGGCATGAACGCAAAATCGAGTTGGCCGCCAATCAAATCCTGGATGAGCGGGGCGCCTCCCTTGTATGGCACATGGGTAATCTGGGCACCGGTTTTCTTGATGAACAACTCGCCAAGCAGGTTGTACAGCGTTCCTGCTCCTGGCGTTCCATAAGAAAGTGGTGCGTCTTTTCTTGCCTTCGCCAAATCCACCAACTCATCGAGCGAGTGAGCCGGTAAATCCGATCTGACTACCACAATCAGTGGTGACACGGCCACAGGTGCGACCCATTGGAAATCTTCCGGTTTGTAGCGCGTGCTCTTATTGACAAGCGTCGGCAGGATGAGCTCGCTCGGCGAGCCTTGGAAAAGGTAATAGCCGTCCGCGGCTGCGGCAAGCACCTTGTTGGCAGCAATCGCGCCGCTGGCGCCGCCAAGATTTTCAACAATGACCTGACCATCCAGGTCCTTGGCGATCGGCCCGCTCAAGGCGCGCGCCGTGAAATCGCTGGCGGCTCCAGCCGCATAGGGAACCATCATCGAAACGACTCTCGACGGATAGCGGCTCTCCGCCATCGATACCGAGCCGAAAAATGTCATTAGCGCTGCTGCGCAGAGCCATCGAGTGAGCCTGTTCATCGGGGATCCTCAGTCACAAAAAGTAGTGCGACGGATGCTACGAACCCCGTGAATTGGCGTCCAATGTATTATTTTTCTCATTATCATGAGTTGTGCTTATGATCCTGCCGCATGAACCTTCAACAGCTCAACCATCTGCTGGCGCTGGCCGACACCGGGTCATTCAGTCGTGCATCCGAGAAAGTGCACGTGACGCAGCCCGCTCTCAGTCGAAGCATTCAGATGCTGGAGCAGGAACTTGGCCTTCCGCTGGTCGACCGCATCGGCAAGCGAAACGAACTGACTCCGTTTGGCGCAATGGTGGTCGCGCGTGCCAAGCGCATTTCGATGGAAGCTCACGAGCTGAAGCGCACTGCCGCGCTTCTCGTCGAAGGGTATGCGGGCTTGGTACGACTTGGGCTGGGGGGCGCCTCCAGTGCGCTTTTTTCAGCGCCCCTTCTCACGAAGATGCTGACCGACTATCCCAAGGTCAGCTTGCAGATTCGCAGTGGCGCTGCAGATTTGCAGCTGGCTGCGCTTCGTGCCCGTGCAATTGACGCAGTTGTATTGACTTATCGTGCGGTTGTGCCGCGCGGTGATCTACACATTGAACTCCTGCCCACGATGCGCTCTGGATTTGTCTGTCGAAGTGGTCATCCGCTGGTCAGGCCAGATGGTCTTGCAATTTCGTTCGATGAAATCACGCGCTACCCGATAATTTCGACAAATGTCAGTGACGACGTGGCTCGAATTCTCGTCGAGCGCTACGGTCCGAGCGCAAACCCGCAAAAATGGCTTCACATTTCATCGGACGAAATCGGCGCATTGATCGAGGCCGTGCAAAATAGCGATGCGATATTTCTGGGCGTCATAGGAGCTGCACGCGCGCTCCTGGAAAAGAAAGAAGTCGTGGAGATCAAACTAAATCCAGACGCCGGCTTGGGCGTTCAACTGGCTTTCATTACGCTGGAAGGGCGCACAGAGGCGCCGGCACTCAAGGTGGTTCGCGATATTTGCCTTGAACTCGCGAAGATTGATCCGGCGACCTGAGTCATTTGTCAGTATCCAGGCTCTGAGAACGGCGCGCTCACAATTAGTCGCGGAGATCAGCCCCTTTTGCCCAGGGAATCTCTTGGACTTCCGCGACACAGATTGCGAGCGCCCCCAGCAAAGATTGCCGCAAGCCCCGTCGCTAATTCGCTGCGACCGGCTTGACGCAGGCCTGTGCGCTGGCAGCCACGCAAGTGCCCGTGCAGACCGCCTTGCCATCGCGACCGACCGACGCCGCGCCTTGCGGTGAGCCCGAGCAATACAGGACACCTTCGGCATCCGCAACGCAAACGCCCGGACCGCACGCGGCCACTCCATAGCGATCCACTGCGATACCCCCACCGGGCCTTGAGCAGACCACATCGCCGAGGCGATCCGACAGGCAGCTGGCGTTGGGCTGCGGGCATACCATGCGCCCGTCGCGGTCGGGCGTGCAGTTCGCGGTCTGGGCTGCCACAGCCGTGCTGAACAGGAACAAGATGGCAGCAATATATGACTCCACGCCCGCCTGCATCAGCAGGCCGATGACCTGGCCGAGATGGAGGCGTCCTTCACTCGAGCCGTTGGCGGCCTCGAGGATGGCTTCTTGTGTCGCAAGGTCCATGGGTTCTTCGGTTGATGAATGGAACAGGTGGGTTGTCTCCGCTCAAGCGTCGGCCCGCGATGCGCGATTCGGATACCAGGTGGTGAACTTGATGGCGCCGTAGAGCGCCAGAATGGTCGCGACGATGCTGGCGCGCATGGGCACGTCCGGCCGATAGAGCATCACGAGGTCTGCGGCTACGAGGACGACGAAGGCCAGGGCCCACACTGTCGAGATCACATCGTTGGTCTTCAGGAACGCAGGCGTGTTCCAGTACTCCAGTGGCACCTGCTCCCGGGCGTACTGAAGCGTGAAAGGCCGCCTCACCACCAGGGACGCCACGACGATCAGCAGCAGGCCGCAGTCCACCCTGAGCCGCACGCCGACGACCGACCAGTCAGGCGACGCCAGCGCGGCGTAGACGGCCAACCCGCCGAACAGGACCAGCGAGCCTAGTTCCAGCATCCGGGGAGATCGACGCTTGCCGACCAGATCTCGCGCGATCAATGCCGCCGACACCAACGCGCCGGCCAGCAAGCCAGCCGTGGATCCGATCAGCCGGTCCACCAGTGCGAAGGCGATGAACGGCGCGAACGACAGAACGATGCCCATGATCGATTTCTCCCAGGAACTGGAAAGGTTTCAGACCTGCGAAGCGCGGACGGCCAAACGCCCGCACGCTTATTTATCCACTGGAAAGATTGTGGTACTCTGGTCTTCCGGTGTCAATATTCCTTTCGATAGCGATGCGGTGCGCGTGGTTTTCGCGTGCTGCAGCCAGAACTTCAAATCCTTCTGCATCTTGACCAAGCCCAGTACGCCACGGCGCAACAACTACCACCATGGATCGCTGGTTCCCGCGCTGATGGAAGCATCGGAGGCCGTGTTGCGGCGCGACGGGCTGGCCTGCTTCACGGTGCGCGGCGTTGCCCGGGAAGCAGGCGTGTCGCACACGGCGTTCAAGCATCACTTCGGGGACATGGTCGGGCTGTGCAGCGAACTGGGCGCGCGCGGTCATTTGAGGCTCGCGGCGTGCATGGAAGCCAGTGCCCAGGGGCACGAATCCGGAAGGCCGCGCCGCCAGGCCATCGCGCGTGGCTACATCTCGTTCAGCGTGGACAACCCCGACCTTTTTCGATTGATGTCGCGCCAGGACATGCTCGACTTCAATCGGCCTGCCCTGGCAGAGGCGGTGGGCATTTCGGCACGCGCACTGGCAGGCGTCTTTGGCAAGCCCTCATCGGTGCCCGGCGCACCGTTGCGTCCGTTCGGGCAGCTCGAAGCGCAACAAGTCATCGCCATGGCGAGCGGATGGAGCCTGGTCCATGGCCTGTCGATGTTGTTGATCGACGGAAGGCTCACCAGTCTGGCGCTTGCGGCCGATTCGATCCGGGAGCCCATGGCGCTGGTGGAGGCCGTCATCACCAGCATGGAGATGATTTTTCACAAGCCACCGAGTGGGGCGTGATTCCCGAGTGCATGCGTGTACGCGCTCGTTGTGCAAGGGCACGCCTGATCACTGTTTCGACGCGAGCGAGCTGGTGACGGGTTCAACAGGGGCGCTTGCGGAATTCGGGGTGCGCCGCGAGTTGCGCGTCGCGGGCACTGGGATGGATGTCGGTATGGCGAGAAGGGCGCGAACGCGTCGCCGCGTCCGCGCCCCCTCAGTTCAGAACACGTAGCGGTACTTCACCGTGCCCGAGTTCGACCGGAAGCCGCCGGCGAACTCGCCGCCGTAGGACAGTGTCAGTTCCTGGCCGTGGCCCAACAGCAGGGTGGCGCCCAGCTCCACGCGGCCGCGCCGCTCGGGGATGCTGGAATTCACCTGGAAGGGCTGCATGCCGGGCGCAGCAGCCCAGCCTTCGAGGCGCGCCTGGCCGCTGGCCTGGCTCTCCTTCGACAGCGTGGCGCCGATGGCGGCGTAGCCGCGCACCTCCATCCCGCCGAGCTTCATGTCGGGCGTGCCGATCTCCAGCATGGGCGAGGCCGCGAAGAAGTTCTGCCCGCCGCCGGAGGCCTGCAGGTCCAGCGCGCCAGCGCCGGTTTCGCGGTTATCGCTGGTCTGCACGCGCACCGCATGCAGGTCCAGGTAGGGCCGCAGGTAGAAGCCGTCCATCGGCATGGCGTAGGCGATGCGCCCATGCACCCCGGCGTGCCACATATGGAAATCGCCCTTGGCTTGCGCCACGGTCTGCGCGAAGGCGATGTGGCGCGTGCTGTTGTAGCTGCCGTAGCCCAGGTCGGCCGAGCCCGAGAAGGTCCACGGCCCGGTCTGGTACTTGAGCACCCCGGCCACCGAGCCGCTGGAGCCGTCGACGCTCTGGTCGACTCCGTTGGCATGCAGCCGGGTGTTGTCGTAAGACACCGCGCCGCCGGCGAACCATCCTTCGGCGATGCGGCGCTGCGCGCCGGCTTGCAGCGCGGAGTTCGACATCCCGAAGCCCGCTTCGTCGGCGGTGCCGTCGCGGCTGGTCCTGCTCTCGGTGACGCGCGCCCAGTTGCAGTCGGCCTCGGGCGCGAGTTCGCCCATGTCCCCGCGGCCCGCGCAATGCGCTGTGTTCATGCGCTCGGCCAGCGTCACGCTGCTGGCCACGCGCGTGATGTTGGCGCTTTGCAGGAGCTCGCCCGAGAGGTTGTCGAGGGCGTTGGAGTAGGCCGGCAGCGAGCCCAGCGTGGCGAGCTGGGCGTACACGGCCCCCTGCGCCGGAGTCGTGCCGCCGCCGAAGCCCGCGTCGAGGTGCATCGCCAGCGCGCTGCGGTTGGCGCCCAGGCCGCCCTGCACGGCCGCCGAGCCGAGCTTGGAGTACGGCGTCACGCTCAGCGTGGCGCCGCCGGCATCCGGCTTGGACAGGCTACCAGCCGGCGCGGCGCCGGTGTTGCCGCTGACGGTCGTGGCGTAGCCGAACAGCAGGTTGCCACCGCCGTCCTGCACGCGCAGTGCCGGGTCGGTCGTCAGTCCACCGCTGGCGCTGAGCACGTTGAAGCTCGTGGGCGAAAGCGTCGTCGGATGCAGCAGCACCGTGCCGGCCAGGCTGGCGCTGCCGTCGACCACGAGGCTGTCGTTGCGCCGCCCGACCGTGTCCACGTCGATCACGGTCCGGCCGCTGGCGGTCTGCTGCAACTGGCCATGCACGTTGGTCTGGGCCATGCGGGCACCGCCCACCGTCAGCGTGCCGGCGTTGCTCAGCAGGCCGCCCGCGCCCAGGTCGACGGTGTCGCCTGCGTTGAAGGTCGCGCCCGGCATGTTGGAAAAGGCGCTGTTCCCCTTGGGCAGCTTGATCGAGCCGCTGAAGGTGCTGTTCGTGTCGTTGATGAGGTTGGCTGGCTGGTTGCCGGCCAGCGCCACGCCGTTGCCTTCGTTGGCGACGATCACCCCCGAGTTCTTGATCGTGTTGGTTCCGGCGCCGTCCACGAAGATCGCGATGCCCGTCGGATCCGAGGTCTCGATCGCGCTTGTGCTGTCCAGGCTGATCGTGGTGTCGTTGACGCCGTTGCCGCGGCTTTGCACGTACACCCCGTACGACTGCGGTCCGTTGACATTGATCGACGCGCCGTTGGTCAATGCGACGTTGATGGCGCCGGTGCAGGCACTGCCGCTGCACCCCGCATAAGGGGACGCTCCTGCGAATGTCACGCCGGTGCCATCGCTGGAGCCCATCACGCCGCCACCGCCGCCGAAGGCCTGCGCCCACACGCCGTGCGCTCGCGCGGCGTAGGTCGTGATGTCCGCTCCGTTGAGGTTCACGTTCACGTTGCCACCCTGTCCCGAGGTGCTCACCGGCGTCGACTGGATCGTGCTGCCCGGCGTGAACTGCGACAGTGCGCCGAACAGGCCGCCACCGCCGCCGATGCTCTGCGCGAACAGGGCCGTGGCACCGTCTCCGCTGGTGTTGACATTGGCCGACTGGAGGTTGAGCGCCACGGCGCCGCCGTTGCCCTGGTGCGCGCCCGCGCCGAACAGCGTCGCCAGCGCCCCCGGTGTGTTGGAGGCGCCGGCCACCAGGCCGCCGCCGCCGCCGATGCTCTGCACGACGACACCGTGCGCGTCCTGGCCCCCGGTGCTGATGAGGGCCGATTTGTTGGCGCTGCCCAGATTCACGGTAACGGCGCCGCCGTTGCCGCTGGCGCCGTCTCCACCGCCCAGCGTCAGGGGCAGGGTCAGCGTGCCCGGCAGCGTGCCCGTGGTGCCGTCGCTGACTTGCAGCGAGCCGCCGCCACCGCCGATGCTCTGCGCCAGCACACCCACGCTGCCCTGGCCCTGGGTTTCCAGCAGGGCCAGGCCGCTGCCAGTCTGCGCACTGTTGACCGTGACCGCGCCGCCATCGCTGGCTTTGCCTCCGCGCCCGCCCAGGCTCAGCTGCATCGAGCCGATGCTGGCGGTGACGGCATTGCTGCTCAGAACTGTGGCGGTGCCGCCGCCGCCGCCGACGCTCTGCGCGACCATGCCGCTCGCATAGCTGCCCTGCGTTTGCACGGCGCCTTCGTTGTCCAGCGTCACCGCACCGCCGGCGCCGCTGGCGCCGCCGCTGCCGCCCACCACGACCGACAGGTTGGCGAGCGCGCCGCCGGTATTGCCCTGGATGCCGGCGTCGCCACCGCCGCCGCCGATGCTCTGGCCGACCATGCCGTGGGCCATGATGCCGGAGGTGATGATCGACGCGCCGGCCGCGTTGGTCGCCGTGACCGTGCCGGCGGCACCGCCATTGGCACCGTTCGCGCCCAGTGCCAGCGAAGCGTTCCCGGTGGAGTTCTGGCCGACCGTCCCCGAGAAGGTGGTGGCGCCGCCGACCCCGCCGCCGCCGCCGATGCTCTGCACCATGATGCCGTCGGCGCGCGATCCCGCGGTGAGGATGTTGCCGGCGTTGCTCGCGCCGGCCGTGCCGCCGCTGCCCCCACCGCCGCCCTTGCCGCCGACCGTCAGCCCCAGCTGGATGCCCTTGGCGATGCCGCTGTCGTTGTCGTCGCCGGTCGCGGCCACCGAGAGCGTGCCATCGCTGCTGCTGTCGCCGCCGACCCCGAGCGCCTTCTGCACCTCCTTGACGTTGTTGACGTCGGCAAGGATGCCGTCTCCGACCTTGAACACCTTGTCCGCGATCGGGGTCACGCCCTTGCCGACGCCCAGGCCGTTGGTGACGCTGCTCAACAGCGCCGCGGCCGCCTGTCCCGGCGTTGCCGCGGTGCCGGCGGTCGACGAGCCCTTGCCTGCCAGCCCGCCGCCACCGCCCACGCTCTGCACCAGGATGCCGTCCGAGTCGGCGCCGTTGGTGACGATCGTGCCCTTGTTGGTCACCATGGCGCTGCCGCCGTTGCCGCCGGCACCCGCACTGCCGCCCACCGTCACGGCCACCGACAGGTCCTGCCCGTTGGCGACTGCCGCGCCGCCGCCGGAGGCCCCGCCGCCACCGCCGATGCTCTGCGCCAGGATGCCGCGCGAGCCGTCGCCGCGGGTCCCGACGCCGGCGTTGTTGACCACCGTGACCGCGCCGCCGGCGCTGCCGCTGCCGCCCTGACCGCCGACCGACACGCCGACCGACACGCCACGGGAGTCGGTGCCCGTGCCCAGCGCCGAGGAATCGCCCGCGCCGCCGATGCCGCCGCCGCCGCCGACGCTCTGGGCCACGATCGCGTGGCTCGAGCCGCCCATCGTCATCACCAGGCCGTTGTTGTTCACGTTCACGGCGCCGCCGGTGCCGCTGCCGCCGCCGTTGCCGCCCGCGCCGACGGCGACCGAGACCGTCGCGCCGTCGCCATAGGCATAGGACAGGGCCGACGAATCCCCGCCGGTGCCGCCGCCGCCGGCAATGTTCTGCGCAAGCACGCCGATCGCGCCTTCACCGGCCGTCGACACGAAGCCGCCGTTGTTCAGCGCCACCGTGCTCTGGCTCTGGTTGCCGCCCGCGCCGCCGGAGCCGCCGACCGCCACGTCGATCGCCACTGTCGGCAGGTCCGGCACCAGGCCGACCGCCACGGCCACGTCGGTCGTGGCTCCGCCATGGCCGCCGCCGCCCGCGATGCTTTGCGCGGACAGGCCGTAGGCGTCGTTGCCGTAGGTGGTGACCTGCTGCGTGTTATTCAGGTTGACGTTGCCGCCGCTGCCGCCGCCGCTGCCCTGGCCGCCCACCGCCACGCCGATGTTCAGCACGTTCGCCGAGGCAGCGAAGGTAGCCCCGCCGATGCCGCCGCCGCCGCCGATGCTTTGCACCAGGACGCCGCCCGCGCGCGAGCCGAAGGTGGTCACCAGGCCAGCGTTGTTCACGTCCACCTGGCCGCCGGCCCCGCCATTGCTGCCGCCCTTGCCGTCGCCGCCGATCACGAGATGGACCGGCGCCGTGCCCGCCGACACGGCGTTGCCGCCGTGCCCGCCCGCGCCGCCCACGCTCTGCGCCACGATGCCGGCCGCCTGGTTGCCGCGCGTGATCACCGTGTCGTTCATCGCCGCCGTGCTCGCGTCTCCCGCGACCTGGCCGACCCGCACCGCGCCGCCGTTGCCGCCGCCGCCGCCGTTGCCGCCGATCGCCACGGAAACACCGATGCCCACGGTCAGTGCGTTGCCCGCGCTGCCGCCGCCGCCGCCGATGCTTTGCGCCACGACGCCCGCAGAGCCCGAGCCCGCGGTCTGGATGGTGCCCCCGTTGCCGCCTACCGTGACGGTGCCGCCGGTGGCACCGTTGTGCGCGGCACCCCCTTGCGAGAAGAAAAGGCTGGCTGCCTCGCCGCCGCCCCCGCCGGCACCGCCCACGCTTTGTGCCAGCACGCCGTGCGCGGTCGAACCCGTGGTCGATACCGAACCGTCGATCAGCGCAGTGGCCGAACCGCCCGTGCCGCCGAAGCCGGCTCCGCCGCCCTTGGCGCCGAGCACCGCCGAGGCATTGCCGCCTGCGCCGCCCACGCCGCCATTGGAGCGCGCCAGCACGCCGGCCGTCGCGTTGGCGCTCTGGGAGGGGGTGTCGGCCGCGGTCGTGGCGACGCTGCCGCCGCTCTGAATCTGCACATTGGCGGCACCACCGGCGCCGCCGTTGCCGCCGTTGCCGGCCACGGCGCTGGACCCGCCGCCGGCCGCGGCGCCTGCACCGCCGTCGCCGCCGGCCGAGATGGCGGCGACGGCAGTCGCCACCGCGCCCGGGGCTCCGCTGACGCTCGCCGGGCCGATGTTCGCGTTGGCCGCGCCGCCGCCGCCGCCCGCGCCCCCGTTGCCGCCGCTGGTTCCGGTCGCCTGGCCGGTGCCACCCGCGCCGCCCCGGCCGCCGTTGGCGTAGACCAGCGCGCCCTCCAGCCCGCCGCTCACCTGCGCATTGCCCTGGATCGTGGCGGTGGCGGTGCCGGCCTGGCCGCCTGTTCCCCCGCCGCCGCCGTTGCCTCCCGAACTCGTGCCGCTGCCGTTGCCGTAACCCCCGGCGGCCCCGTCGCCCCCGTTGCTGTTCACCATGACGCCGGCCTCGGCACCGCTGACGCGGGCCCCCGTCACCACCACCGTCGGCGTACCGCCGTTGCCGCCGTTGCCGCCGTTCCCCCCGATGGCTTCCGGGGCGCCCTGTGCATAGCCGCCAGCGCCGCCGCTGCCGCCCGTGGCACCCACGTCCACGCCGTTCTGCCCGCTGCCCGTGGCCGTCACGTTGCCGGTGATCGTCACGTTCACCGTGGACGACCCGCCGCCCTGGCCCCCGTTGCTTCCGTCGGCCTGTGTGCCGCCGTTGTCGTTGGGGCCCTGCCCGCCCTGTCCGCCCTGCGAGCGAACGTACACGCCGGTGGCCGAGGTCGTGATCGCACCGCTCGCGCTCAGCGTGACCGCGCCGCCGCCACCGCCTGCGCCCGCATAGGGCGCGAAGAAGTCCGGCTGGCCATCGGTGCCGCCGGCCCCGTTGCCCCCGACGGAGATCGCCTCGATCCCGCTGGTCGCCACGTCCGTGCTGGAAGCGCTGGCAGCGGTGTTGATCTGCAGCGTGCCGCCCGCACCGCCCGTGCCGCCCGTGCCCGACTGGCCGGTCAGCGTGTCATGGCCCCCGGCGCCGCCGCCCCCGCCGCCCTGGCTAAGGAAACGCTGCAGGCCGCCGTCGTAGGCGCCGGTCGTGCTCACGTTGCTGCCGGTCGTCACCGTGATCGCGCCGCCGGCCCCGCCCGTGCCGCCGTTCTTGCCGTGTCCGTCCAGGCCGGAGGTGGCGGCTCCGCCGGCGCCGCCGATCAGCCGGAAGTCGATGGCCCCGTAGCTACCGTCGGAGGCGGTGTAGGTCTGCGTGTCGGTGAAATTGCGGTTGATCGAACTCGGCGTCGGATTGCCGCCGCCCTGGCCGCTGTGGTCCTTGTTCTGGCCCCCGGTGGAGCCCGTCGCATTGATCACGCAGTTCTGGCCGTTGGTCGGGCTGCAGGGCGTGCCGTCATCGGCGAGGGCCGGAGCGCTGAACGACAGCATCAGCACCGGGGCAGCCAGCGCCGTCAGCGCGCATTCGAGGGCCAGGGCCAGGCGCGTGCGCCGCGGCTGCAGGGCAGAGGTGTGGGTGCGGGCAAGAGTGTTCATGGCTGTAAGGGAGCTGTGGGTTGAGGGGGGTCTTGGGGTTCGCCGAGGCGCGTCGAGACATGCCGGGGCCCGCGCCAGGAGGCCGTCAGCGATTCGTCAGGGGTGGGGCGCTGCGCCCCACGGGAAGGTCGTGCGCACGGCCTGGACCGGCAGAAGTGGCAGAGCAGGTTCGGCTCTGTCGCCCGCTGCCGCCGGTCCGGCCGACCGGGCATCAGCGCAAGCGCTGCTTGAGCTCTTCGCTGGCCTGGTGCAACGCCGCCCGGGTGGTCGGCAAGTCGGCCAGCGCATTGAGCAGGCCGAAGTCGTGGATCGTCCCGTTGTAGCGGGTCGCGACCACGGTCACACCGGCTGCGTCCAGCTTGCGCGCATAGGCCTCGCCCTCGTCACGCAGCACGTCCATCTCGGCCGTCTGGATCAGCGTCGGCGGCAGGCCCTTCAACTGCTCGGGCGTGGCCAGCAGCGGCGAGGCGTGGATGTCCTGGCGCTGCTTTGGGTCGACGGTGTAGGCGTCCCAGAACCACTTCATCATGTCCTTTGACAGGAAGTGGCCGTTCGCGAATTCGTCATAGGACGCGTTCTCGAAATTCGCGTTGGTGACCGGCCAGAACAGCACCTCCGCACGCAGCGCGGGCGTGCCTTTGTCCTTGGCCATTTGCGCGACCACCGTGGCCATGTTGCCGCCCACGCTGTTGCCCGCGATGGCCAGTCGCTTGCCGTCCACGTTGATCTGCGCGCCGTTCTCGGCCACCCACTTCGTTGCCGCGTAGATCTCGTTGATGGCCACCGGGTAGCGCGCCTCGGGCGAGGGCGTGTAGTTCACGAAGATCGCCGCCGTTCCGGAGTCGGCCACCAGGTCACGCACGAAGCGCTCGTGCGTCGGGAAGTCGCCCAGGATCCAGCCGCCGCCGTGGACGAAGATGAAGCCCGGCAGCACGCCCTTGGCACCGGCCGGACGCACAATATCGAGCACGATCTGCGTGCCGTCGACGGTGATGGTCTTCTGGCTGACATCGGCAGGGGGCAGCTTGGCGCCCTTTTGCGCGCCCACGAGCACCTGGCGCGCATCGGCCGGCGACAAGGTCTCGATCGGTTGGCCGCCGCCCTTGGCCAGCGTGTCGAGGAAGGCCTGGACGTTGCGCTCGACGCCGGGGCTGCCGGCGGCCAGGGACAGGGTCGAGGCCAGGGCCAGGACGGAAGCGGTGAGGAGTCTGCGTGTGAACTTCATGATGTCGATCCTTGGTTGAAGACGTATGAAAGAGCCGCTTGGCAGACTGAACTTTAGGACTGGGATCAGTACTGAAGGTGACGAATAGTGCTGAAAACTTGATAAGGAGTACTGCATTGGCCGACGCATGCACCGACCGCCTGCAAGCGCTGCTGAACCACTTCCCGGTCCGCGCGCGCATGTTTCATTCGGGCGCCCTGTGCGGCATCACGGATTTCTCCGCGCCGGGCGAGGGCGGCCAGATCCACCTGGTCAGGCGGGGGACGATGGAGGTGATCCATCCGGGGCGCGCCACGCTTCAGGTGAGCGTTCCCAGCCTGCTGCTCTATCCGCGACCCGTGCCCCGCCGTTTTGTCACCGACGCCGAGTCAGGCGCCGACCTGGCCTGTGCGGAGCTTCACTTCGATGGCGGTGCCGCGAACCCGGTCGTAGCGGCGTTGCCGGATGTCATCTGCCTGCCGCTGGAGAGCATCGACGGCGCCGGCCAGGTGCTGACGCTGCTGTTCGACGAAGCCTTCGGCGAGAACTGCGGCCGGCATGCGCTGATCGACCGGCTCTTCGAGGTCGTGCTGATCCAGGTGCTGCGGCACCTGATGGAAACGGGCCAGATCGGCGGCGGCATGCTGGCCGGCCTGTCGCATCCCAGGCTTCGCAAGGCGATGGTCGCGATGCATGAGCAGCCAGGGCGGGAGTGGTCGCTGGAGGCGTTGGCCGACTTCGCGGGAATGTCTCGCAGCGTGCTGGCCGGGACCTTCCGCGACGTTGTCGGCTGCACCCCTGGCACCTACTTGCAAGGGTGGCGCGTCAAGCTGGCGCAGCAGGCGCTGCGGCAAGGCCGGCAGTTGAAGATGATCGCGATCGAGGTCGGCTACGGCAGCGAAGCGGCGCTGTCACGGGCGTTCAAGTCGCAGTGCGGCATGACGCCGCGGGAATGGCGGCAGACGCGGGGCGACGACTGATACGACTTCGCAATCAAACGCATAACTGCGTTGGACCGCCTTGCCGTGCTACAGCACTGTCTGCGGCGCTCCGCCTTGTTCTGCGCTTGATTGCAAAGTCGTATGAAGCCGGACGCCCGGCGGCCAGGCCACCGGGCGGCCCTGAGCGGAGCGGCGAAAGCTCAGAAGGCGTGAAGATTTCGTAGCGAGGGCGCCTGCCGGGAGGCCGGTTCGCGTAGCGGAACCGTACTCAAGTACGGTGACAACGAAGTTGCGGCGAGGCTGACAACTGCGCGAAGCGCTTGTCATGCCGGAGCCAACACCGCAGGCCCGAGATCGGTGGCCGCAGTAGAAATATTCACACCTTCGGTCCGATCGGCAGCGGCGGGAAGCCATGCTCGGCCTCGAAGGCCGCCGCGATCCTGAGCAGCTTCGCCTCCTGCGAGTGCGCGGCGACGAGCTGCACGCCGATCGGCAGGCCGGCGGACGAAAGGCCGCAGGGGATCGAGATCGCGGGATGCCGCGAGGCGTTGAAGATGGCCGTGAGGAAAGGCTCCGGCGTCTTCGCCTCGACCGGCTCGGGCAGGCTCTGGATGGTCGGGCAGACCAGGGCGTCGTAGCCGTCGAGCAGCAGGTTCAGCGCCACGCCGAAACGGCGCCGGTCCTGCTCGGCCTCGCTGTAGGCGACGACGTCGAAATCGTTCTCCCGGCAACTGGCCAGCAGGTCGGGGTCCATCAACGGCAGGCGCGCCGGCGGCAGCGCGCGCAGCAGCCCCGCCTGCATGACACAGCGCAGCACGAAGTAAGAACGGCTGCCCAACGCGTACAGCGCCGGGTCGATGGCGATCTCGTCAACCTGGGCGCCGAGCGCGCGGAACACCTCGACGGCCTTGTGCGCTGCCATCGCGACTTCCGGATCGACGGCGACGCCGGAGCCCAGATCCGGCGACCACGCCAAGCGCAGCCCCTTCACGCCGCCCGCGAGCGCATCGAGGTAGTCGCCCTCGTGCGGCGGCAGGCCGTACCAGTCACGCGGATCCGGTCGGGCGATCACGTTCATCATCAGCGCGCAGTCCCGCACCGTCCGCGTGATCGGCCCGATGTTGGAGTTGGTGCCGAAGCGCGAGGGCGGATAGTCCGCCACCCTGCCGTGGGTCGGCTTCAGCCCGACCAGCCCGCAGCGGCTGGCTGGCACGCGGATGGAGCCGCCGCCATCGCTGGCCAGTGCGAGCACGCCAAGGCCGGCCGCCGTGGCCGCCGCCGCGCCGCCGCTGGAGCCGCCCGGCGTGAAGCCCGGATTCCACGGGTTGCGGGTGATGCCGAACAAGGGGCTGTCGGTCATCACCTTCCAGGCGAACTCCGGCATCGTCGTCTTGCCGATCAGCACGGCACCGGCTTCGCGCAGCCGCGCGGTGCCGGGCGCGTCCTCCTCCCACGCCTGCTGCGGATTGACGGTGCGCGAGCCCGACAGGGTGGGCCAGCCCTTCGTGAGGATGTTGTCCTTGACCGTCGCGGGCACGCCGTCGAGGGCGCCGATTGGCGCACCGCGGCCCCAGCGCTCCTGCGAGCGCCGCGCCTGCAGGAGCGCGCCGTCCTCGTCCAGGTGCTGGAACGCGTTCAGCGTCGGGTTGAACGCCGCGATGGCATCGAAGGTGGCGCGGCAGACCTCGACCGGCGAAAACCGCGCCGTGCGATAGCCTTCGATCAGTTCCGTTGCGGGCAGCCTGAGCAGATCGTTGTTCATGCCGGATTTCCTTGGGGTTGCAATGCGTCGATGATCGGGGCCGCGACCGCCGGCTGCATCGTCATAACTGGCGAACGGCCCGGCAGGCGGTGCCGGTGCGGGACCGCAGCCGCGATCGAATCCTTTGGAGATTCTCTGTGCCGAGGCTCTCGATGGGCAGCCAACCTGCGGAAAAGGGGAGTTGGCTTCGGGGTTCAGTCCGGAAAGCGCTCGACATGCGTCTCGCCCCGGCGGCCGAGATAGGTGACATGGCGTCCTGCGATCCAGACCGTGTACCCGATGCATCCCGCGCGCTGCGAGAGAAGCTTGAATTCGGGGTACATCACCCGACCCTGTTGCGCCCCCAGGATGGCGGCGCGCACCCCGTCACCGTCGAACATATCTCCGATGAGCTGCTGTGGCCGCTCAAAACCAAGATCGAGCGTGGCGCCATCGGGCAGGTAGCAGGTCGTCCGACCGGACCGGTAGTCGACGTGGTACGCCTCGACTTCGACACTCATCAGTCGGCCGATCACTTCGCCGAAGTGGATACGGCCCTCATTTGACGCCTCGAAGGTGGCCTCGATGACGGCGTGGGTGGTTTCGTTCATGGTGTTTCCTGACCCGGAATGAAATGCCTGCGATCAGTCAGGCGGCGGGGATGTTCTTGAGCTGATGGCGTTGCACCAGTGCCTGCATGGCATTCATCAAGGCTTGGCGCTCCCCGGCATCGAGATGGCCGAAGAAGTGGTCATCGTTGGCGTCTGCCAACCCGGCCAGCCGTGGAACCAGCTTCCTGCCTGATGCGGTCAGCACCAGGGATTGATCCCGGGTGCTCTCGCTGGCGTACTGCCGCTGCGCCAAGCCCTTCTCTTCAAGACGAGTGACCACCTTGGAAGCGGCGCCCTTGGTCATGCCCAGGGTCTGGATCAGTTCGGCATGGCTGGCCTCGTCCCTGGCCCACAAGGTGCGAAGTGCCACCCATTCGGTGACGGTCACGCCCTCGGCCTCGAGCAATTGCTGAAAGCGAGTGGAAACATGGTTGGATACGTAGCGCAGCCAGAAGCCCAGATGCGCTTCCAGTGGCGATGGTGAGGGTCTGCTTGTCTTTGTCTTCATATGGTTTCCCTGGAAACTTGTTGGTAGTTTAGTTTCCAAAGAAACCTTCGTCAACACAGTCGCCAGGCGCATGCCAGCCCGGTCCAAAGGCTCTTGTAGCGTGCCTTGACGCTTGATCAGACTCCGCCGATAGTGACGCCGCGCGCAGAGCACGGGCCGCCAAACGGTGCGAGGATGCGCAAGAAGCAACCCCGCCCCGGGATGCGCTTGCGGGGCAGGAGACGCTTGGCGTCATGGAGAAATATTGATATGTCAGGTTTCCAGGTCGATGAAGTCGTCGCGGCGCTGCAAGGCGTGCGGCGCGAATGGCGCGAGGGGCAGCAGCGCAACCAGACCGGCGGCGAGCGCGAGCTGCCGTCGCGCGAGGTGGTGGAGCAGGTCGTGGAGGCGCTCACCGGCGTATTGTTTCCGATGCGGCTCGGCCCGACCGACCTGCGCCAGGAGAGCGAAGACTTCTACGTCGCGCACACGCTCGACAACGCGCTGCACAACCTGCACGTGCAAGCCACGCTGGAGCTGCGCCACGAGCGCCGCCACACGCAAGCCGAACTGGCCGGCCTGAACGCCGATGCGCAGCAGCGCGTGCGCGAATTTGCCGCGGCCTTGCCGGGCATCCGCAAGATGCTCGACACCGACGTGATGGCCGCCTTCCATGGCGACCCGGCCGCGCGCAGCGTCGACGAGGTGCTGCTGTGCTACCCCGGCGTACTGGCGATGATTCATCACCGCCTCGCGCACCAGCTCTACAAGCTCGGCCTGACGCTGCTCGCGCGCATCGTGGCAGAGCGGGCGCATGCGCACACCGGTATCGACATCCATCCCGGCGCGCAGATCGGCGTCGGCTTCTTCATCGACCACGGCACCGGCGTGGTGATCGGCGAGACTGCCGTGCTCGGCGAGCGCGTGCGGCTCTACCAGAACGTGACGCTCGGCGCCAAGCGCTTTCCGACCGACGCCGACGGGCATCTCAAGAAGGGCCTGCCGCGCCATCCGGTGCTGGAGGATGACGTGGTGATCTATGCCGGCGCCACCATCCTCGGCCGCGTCACCATCGGCAAAGGCGCCACCGTGGGCGGCAATGTCTGGGTCACGCAGGACGTGCCGCCGGGCTGCAGCGTCACGCAGGCGCTCGCGCGCGAACTGGCGCGCGATCCCACGGCTGCACCCGGCGTGACCTCAGCAGAGTAGCGGCATCTGGCAGATACTGCGGCGCTGATGGCCGCGTGCCACCGATGGCTTTCCTGACCGAAGGAGTCCCATGACCACTGCGTTCAACCCCGCCAGCCTGCTGGCCGTCGACCCGGCCACCGACCATGTGCGCGGTCCCACCTCGGCCCGCGTCACGCTGGTCGAGTACGGCGACTTCGAATGCCCGTCGTGCCGCCAGGCGCACTCGGCGCTGAAGATCGTGCTGGACCATTTCGGCAACGACCTGCGCTTCGTGTTCCGCCACTTTCCGCTGCGCGAGGTGCATCCGCATGCGGAACTCGCCGCCGAGGCCGCCGAGGCCGCAGGGGCACAGCACAAGTTCTGGCAGTTCCACGACCTGCTGTTCGCGCACCAGCTCCAGCTCGACGACAAGCACGTGCGGCAATACGCGCAGCAGGCCGGGCTCGACATGGCGCGCTTTGCCAACGAGATGAGCGACCACGTCTACCGGCAGCGCGTGCAGGAGCAGATCGAGAGCGGTCGCCGGCTGGGCGTGCGTTCGACGCCGAGCTTCTATGTCAACGGCGCGTTCTGCGACGTGTCCTTCGGGCTCGACCACCTGCACAAGGTGATCGACAAGGCATTGGCCCAGTCGGGGCAGTAGGTTTTTCTTCCACCCGTCCACACGGAGATTCCATGAGCACTTTCAAGATCGGCGTTGTCATCGGCAGCCTGCGCAAGGATTCGTTCAATCGCAAGCTGGCGCTGGCGCTGGCGGCGCTGGCGCCCGACGGATTCGTCTTCGAGCATTTGCAGATCGACGACCTCCCGCTCTACAACCAGGACCAGGACGGCAACCAGGCCGAGTCGGTCAAGCGCTTCAAGACGGAGATCGTGTCCTGCCAGGGCCTGCTGTTCGTCACGCCGGAATACAACCGCTCGATTCCCGGCGTGCTGAAGAACGCCATCGACAACGCCTCGCGGCCCTACGGCCAGAGCGCCTGGGCCGGCAAGCCGGCGGGCGTCGTCGGCATCTCCGTTGGCGCCATCGGCACCGCGATGGCGCAGCAGCACCTGCGCAACGTGCTGGCCTACCTCGACGTGCCCACCATGGGCCAGCCCGAGGCTTTCGTGCAGGCCAAGGAAGGCCTGTTCGACGACAAGGGCCACATCGGCATCGAGAGCACGCAGAAGTTCCTGCAGGGGTGGATGGACAAGTACGTGGCGTGGATCAAGACGCATAACGCGTGACGCTCGCGCCTCCCCGCGCGCTGCTGCCCCGGTGCGCGCGGGAAGGCGGCCTTCACGCTCCGACCGGTATGCGTCGCGGCTTGGCGTGTTCGGCCTTTGGAATCCGCAAGGTCAGGACGCCCTGCGCCAGCTTCGCCGTGACTCGGGCGGCATCCAGTTCCTTGCTCAGCGTGAAGCTGCGGTGGAACCGGCCCAGTGCGACTTCGCTGTGCGTGGATTGCAGGCCCTCGGGCAAGCCGAGGTCGATCTCGCCTTCGATGGTGAGGATGTCGGACTCCGCCTGCAGGTGCAGCCTGTCCTTCGAGACGCCGGGCAGGTCCGCATACAGCGTGATGCCTGTTGCGTCCTCGATCACGTCGACCGGCGGCGTGAGCGTATCGTCGCGATAGGGCGCCTGGGCCTTGCGCATGGCATCGGTAGCGGGATCTTGCGTGGTGAGTTTGTTGTTCATGACTCGTCTCCTTACTGGATGGTGATGCGGCGCGCCACGGTCGATTCACGACGCTGCACGGTCACGTGCAGCACGCCGTCGCGGTATGTCGCGCTCATGGACTCGGGGTCGGCGTCGTCGGGCAGCGTCAGCGCGCGGCGGAAGGCGCCTTCGAATCGTTCGTCGATGTGCGTGGTCGATTTGTCGCTCGCGGAGTCGGGCATTTCGGCAGTGCGTTCGCCGGCGATAGTCAGCAGGCCACGGTCCAGCGTGACTTCGATGGCCGCAGGGTCGAGGCCCGGCGCAAAGGCGTAGATCTCGACGGCGCGTTTCGTGCTTCCCACGTTGAGGGCGGGGAAGCCACGGCCCAATCCGCGGATGGTGGGGGACAGGTCGAACGCCTGCTGCATGTCGCGTTGCAGGCGATCGATCTCGGCGAACATGTCGCGCGGGAAAAAGGATCGATACATGGCGAGAACCTCCAATCAGGATTGAGCGGAGCGCCGGAGACGCCTCCGGCGCTTCCATGGAGCGAGGTAGGAGCGCCAGCGAGCTTTTCAAGATCCCGCGGCGGCATGTCTTTTCCGTCACCGGAGGAGGGTGTCAGACCCTGCCTGGATCGCCGCCGGACGACGTTGACGGGGCCGGCGTGCGGGGCCACCATTGCGCCTTCGTCGCCACTGCGCGACCCGGTGGCCGGCTCTTCGAACCGCGATCAAATCTTAAAGGGGTCACATGGCTGAAAGCGACAAGGTGTTCGCGGGGTCGATCCCGAAGTTCTACGACACGCTGATGGTTCCGCTGATCTTCGCGGCCTATGCGGACGACATGGCGGCGCGAGTCGCCGCCTTCTCGCCCGGCGCGGTGCTTGAGACGGCAGCCGGCAGCGGCGTGGTCGCGCGGGCGCTGGCGCCACGGCTGGGCGCCGGTGTGCGCTACGTGGTGACGGATCTCAACCTGCCCATGCTCGACTACGGCGCCACCCGACAAGGTGCGGACAGCCGCATCGAATGGCGGCAGGCGGACGCTCTCCACCTGCCGTTTGAAGATGCCTCGTTCGATGTCGTCTGCTGCCAGTTCGGCGCGATGTTCTTTCCGGACCGGGCGGCCGGCTATGGCGAGGCGCGCCGCGTGCTGAAGCCGGGCGGGCGCCTTGTCTTCAGCGTCTGGGACCGCATCGAGGAGAACGCCTTTGCCGACGATGTCACGAACGCCGTCGCCACCGTGTTTCCGGTCGACCCTCCGCGATTCCTCGCCCGCACGCCGCACGGCTATCACGACATTGCGCTGATCCGCGAGGACCTCGGCCGCGCGGGGTTCACCGACATCGTCATCGAGACGCGCGCGGAGACAAGCCGCTCGGCCTCGGCACGCGACGTCGCCACAGCCTATTGCCACGGAACGCCGCTGCGCAACGAGATCGAGGCGCGCGACGCCAGCTTGCTCCCACTCGCCACCGATCGTGCGACGGAGGCCATCGCCATCCGCCATGGCGAAGGCCCGGTGGCCGGCAAGATCCAGGCGCATGTGATCGTGGCCTCGGGATAGCGAAGGGGGCAACCCGCCAAGGCCAGGTTCCCCCTTGCCGTGGGCTTTCAGCATGGCAAGTGGAGCACCCGCAGCACCGAGGACGAGGCGCCCTACAGCGACCGCATCAACCCACCGTCGACACGAATGCTCTGCCCCGTGATGTACGCAGCTTCGTCGGAGGCAAGGAACGCGATGGTGCCAGCGACCTCGTCGCTGGTGCCGTAGCGTTGCATCGGCACGCTCTGGCGCCGGTCTTCCTTCTCGGGCAGGCTGTCGATCCAGCCCGGCAGCACATTGTTCATGCGCACGTTGCTGGCCGCGTACTGGTCCGCGAAGAGCTTGGTGAACGCGGCAACCCCGGCCCTGAAGACGGCCGATGTCGGAAACAACGCGCTCGGTTCCAGCACCCACGCCGAGGAGATATTGATGATGGCGCCGCCGCCCTTCTGGCGTTCCATCACGGGCGTGACGAGGCGCGTGGCCCGGATCACGTTGAGCAGGTAGAAGTCCATGCCGGTTTGCCACTGCTCGTCGGTCAACTCCAGCAGAGGTCCCTTCGGCCCGTGGCCCGCGCCGTTCACGAGCACATCGATACGGCCCCAGCGCTCCAGCGTCATGTCGACCAGGCGGCGCAGATCCTCGTTCGATTGGTTCGACCCCGTCACGCCGATGCCACCCAGTTCCTTGCCCAGCGCTTCGCCCTTGCCGGACGAGGACATGACGGTCACTGCGAACCCCTTTTCCGACAGCTTGCGCGCGGCTGCCGCGCCCATGCCGCTTCCGCCTCCGACCACGACAGCAACTTTCTCCGACATCGATTTCTCCTTCAGGAATTCAAAGTTCAGACAACCAGCGCCGGGTCGACCAGGCGCACGCGATGGTCCACGTAGTAGCCGCCGTACTCGGTGTACCGGAGGAACACGCTGCAGCACACGCTGCACAGATATACGTCGCTGCGGTTGGCGGGGAACCATGCGACGGCAATGGGTGCGCGGGCGGAGTCGTACCGCGTCCCATCCGGGTGGAATTCCTCGAAGGTGGGCTCGTCGACACCCGGCGGGCGCAGCGTTCCGACCTGCTCAATCCCCGTGGGCCAGCGATCGTCCGTGATGCTTTCCCACGATGGTTGCTGCAAGGCCGTGCAGCGGCAACCGAGGGCCTTGGCCTCCATCCTCTGGGCACTCAGTTCGCGCAATTGCGCGGCGTCGATCATGGTTTGCTGGCTCCATTGGAATTCAACCGAGGGGCGATTGTGACGCGCAAGCGGCACCCAGGTCGTACCCTGGCCTGGCCGATTGCGAGATCGCTACGACGTGCGCAATCGAGTTGCGCGAGCGACTGATCCCCAATGGATGGGAGGCGCCATTCACGGGCTCTCGCTAACCTGCCGGGGGGAGCAACGTTCGACTCAAAGGAATATGCGATGCGCTGTTTCGTGATTCGAGGCTTCGGCAAGAAGAAGGACTCCGAGGGTCAGGTCATCGACTTCGAGCGGGTCCACCGTGACCTGATTGCCGAGGCGATCAAGGAATGCAACCTCATGGGAGACACCACCGCGGAGGTACTCGACGCGGGCAGCATTCACGAGGACATGTTCCAGCTCATCCTTCAGGCTGACATCGTCATATGCGACATCACCGTGCACAACGCCAACGTGTTCTACGAGCTCGGCGTTCGCCATGCGTTGCGAAAGAAGCACACGGTGCTGATCAAGGGAAACCCATCCGCGGACGTGACGCCATTCGACATCGCGGGTGGGCGGTATATGCCGTACCCGGTGGCCAACCCGGGCGCGGCGCTGGGTGATCTCGTAGCCGCCATACGAGCCGGTCTTGCCGGCGCGCGCGAGACTGACAGCCCGATCTTCCTCACGCTGCCCAAGCTGCCCGAAGCCGACGTGAGCAGTGTCGACGTGCTGCACTTGAGTTTCATCGAGGAGGTCCAACTCGCGGCGGCGCGGTCCGACAAGGGCTGGCTGCGTTTGCTGGCCGATGATGTGATGGGCGAGCGCTTCGAACGACAAGGTCTCAAGGCCATCGGCCGGGCTCAGTGGAAAAATGCGAAGGACTACGAGGCGGCGATTGCAACCTGGGAGATCGTGCGCGGGGCCGCTCCATACGATCTTGACGCCAACCTCGCGCTTGCCAACTTGTACGAACGCCAATTCAAGCAGACAGGCGAGGCGACGCTGCTCGAACGCTCCAACCTAGCGATCGAGCGCGTGCTCGCTCGCAAGCCCCTGCCGCCCACCGATCGTGCGGAGGCACTTGCGCTCAAGGGGCGCAACCTGAAGACGCTCTGGCGCCTGGCGTTCAGCAAACTGGACACGCCGGAGCAACGTCGCGCGAGGGCGATCGACGTGAAGGCCAAGCTGTCCTATGAAGCCTATCGGGACGCCTACAAGACCGATCTCAACAGTTTCTTCCCCGGAATCGCGGCGTTCCAGATGGGGTGCATCCTGCAATCGCTCGCCCAAAGCCCGGGCTTCGCGAACCTGTTCACCCATGACAGGCAGCGTGCCGCCAAGCAATACGTGGGAGTCCTGAAGCGTGATCTGGCCACGCTGCAGCATGTGGTGCGCGCGTCGATCGAACGGGCATTCACCGATGGCAACGATGATGATCGTGTCTGGGCCGCCATCAGTGCCGCAGACCTGGTGTTCCTGACAGAGCCCTTGAGCGTGCTGCAAGCAGATCCCGCTATTGCAGCGGAAGCCTATCGAAACGCCGTTCCACTCGGGAGCTTCTACTGGGACGCCGCGAAGGGCCAATTGGAACTGTTCGCCCAGCTCGGCATCCGTGCAGACGTGGCGCAAGCCGTGATCACGGCCCTCGACGGTCCTGCGGCGGGCGTGCAATCGGGCAGGCGCCATCTTGTCGTGTTCAGCGGCCATACCGTGGACAAGGCAAATGCACCGAAGCCGCGCTTTCCCTCTGCCGCACAGCAAAGAGCCCGCAGCCTCATCGAAGACGCACTGCGTGGAATGAAGCGCGAAGACGAGCGCATCACCATGCTCGCATCGGCGGCGCCCGGGGCCGACATCCTCGCGCTGGAGAGCTGCAAGCCGCTTGGCATCGAAACCTGGCTGTGCCTGCCGATGTCGCGCAACGCCGTCGCGGACGAGGTGTTCAAGCAGTATGAGGATGACTGGCGCAACCGCTTCTTCGATCTTGTCGATGCGCAGTCGCAAGAGCGCACCTACCTCATGCACAGCGCGGCTGGTCTGCCCCGTTGGCTGAGTGCACGCGGCATGACACCCTGGTCGCGCGGCAATCGATGGATGTTGCGCCAGGCGCAGGCCTGGGGCGCCGACCGGGTCACATTGCTCGCCCTCTGGGATCGGAACGAACTCGATCCGTCCACAGACGGCACGGCGGAAATGGTGCGGCTCGCCCGCAAGGCAGGGATGTTCCTCGAAATCATCGACTGCGGCCAACTTGCTGGACCCGCCGCTTGACTCCTGGCCGGAGAACCCTGTGACTCAGTACGGTCAGCTGAATTTCAGCACCCCGTCCGCGACCTTCCCGAAGCGCATCGCCACCATGTCCGTCAAGTAGTTCTGGTTCAGCTTCCACGGCCTGGTCGTGCCCTGCTTGGGCAACTGGTCCGCGGCACGCTGGAAGTAGCCAGACGAAAAGTCGACCCACGGCTGCAGCGGCGTATCGGGCCCGAGTTCCGGCACGAGGCATTGCCGCGCGCCGGTCTTGCGCATGTGATTCAACAGCCGGCAGACGTACTGCGCGGTCAGGTCGGCCTTCAGGGTCCACGAGGCATTGGTGTAGCCGAAGGTGTTGGCCAGGTTCGGCACGCCGGTGTACATGAGACCCTTGTAGTTGACCGTGCGCGCCGGTTCGACGCGCTGGCCGTCGACGTACAACGCGGCATTGCCGAGCATCGCGAGCTTCAGCCCGGTGGCGCTGACGATGATGTCGGCGTCGAGCGAGGCGCCCGATTGCAGCTGGAGCCCACTTTCGGTGAACGATGCGATCTGGTCGGTGACGACCGACGCGCTGCCATTGTTCAGCGCCTTGAAGAAATCGCCGTCCGGCACCAGGCACAGGCGTTGTTCCCACGGGTTGTAGCGCGGTGTGAAGTGTGTGGCGATGTCGGCCTTGGGCCCCAGCGCCTGCCGCACGCCGCCGAGCAACAGTTGGCGCATGCGTTGCGGACTCTTCCTGCAGAGGCGAAAGACATACATGCCCATCAGCACGTTTTTCCATCGTGTCAGCTTGAGCGCCATCTTCAAGGGCAGTCGCTCGCGCAGTTTCGTGTTGATCGGGTCGACCGAGGGGCGCGAGACCATCCACGTCGGTGAGCGCTGCAGCATGGTCACGTGCGCGGCCTTCGCGGCGAGGGCCGGCACCAGCGTCACGGCGGTCGCGCCGCTGCCGATGACGACGACCTTCCTGCCGGCGTAGTCCAGGTCTTCCGGCCACTTCTGCGGATGCACCAACCGGCCGCCAAAGCGGTCCATGCCGGGGAACTCGGGCTGGTAGCCGCCGCCATAGTCGTAATAGCCGCTGCACATGAACAGGAAACCGCAACGCATGCTGACGGTGCTGCCGTCTTTCTCGCGCAGCATCTGTACTGTCCATTGCGCCTCCTGCGAAGACCAGTCGGCGCGCACCACCTTGTGGCCGAAGCGGATCTTGCCGTCGATGTCGTTGTCGCTCGCGGTCTCGCGCAGGTAATTGAGGATGGTCGGTCCTGCGGCGATGGCCTTCGGATCGGTCCAGGGGCGGAATGAATAGCCCAGCGTGTGCATGTCGGAGTCCGAGCGCACGCCGGGATAGCGGAACAGGTCCCAGGTGCCGCCGAGGTCGTTGCGTGCCTCGACGATGGCGTAGCTGCGGTCCGGGCAGAGCTTCTGCAGGTGGTAGGCGGCGCCGATGCCGGACAGTCCTGCGCCCACCACCAGCACGTCGACGAACTCATCGGTCATGCGGCGGAACCTCGCACCGGCGACACCGGCATGTGCGCGGTGCGCGGCAGGAATGTGGTCAAGGGCGTTCCCTCGCGTTGGCGGGCCAGCCATTCTTCAGGATCGAATTCGACACCGATCGGATTCGCGGCGAAGTGCGGGCCTTCCATGAAGGCGTTCGCATCCTCGTTGCTCGAATAGCAGTCGACCTGGAACTCCATCTGGTTCCCGTCCGGGTCGCCGTAGTACATCGACACCGTCACGCCGTGGTGGATGCACCAGTAGGGCAGGATGCCTTGCGCCTTGAGTTGAACGTAGTTCTCGAACAGGTCGTCGATGGACTGGTAGGTGTAGGCCACGTGGTCCACGCCGATGATGCCGGCGCGATTGGTCTCCGTGCCTTCGGGTTGCAGCACCGCCAGGTTGATGAAGGCGAAGCGGTGATGCTCGTCGTCGTAGGTCAGGAAGGCGATCGCCGGGTTCTTGTGCTGGACATGGGCATCGAAGACCTTGGCATACCAGTCGAGCATGGCCTCGAACCGGCGCGTGCGATAGACGACGTGAACGAACTTCTGCGGGCGGACGCGCGGCATGCTTTCTCCTGTGACGTGGGACTGTGCAGAAGGCCATCGTTCCACAGGCGCACTCTGAAGGCGAGAGGGAAATCGCGTGGTCTGTCGTGAAGGCGTCAGCCGCCGGCTTTGCTCCCTCGCCCCTCCGGGGAGAGGGCTGGGGTGAGGGGCCGCCCCCGCGCCAGCCGGGCGATCGACCGCTCGGGGTGCGCCCACAGCAGCCCGATCACGCCGCCGGCCGCCAGCAGTGCGCCGCTCAGCGCAAAGCCATGTTCATAACCGGAGGCGATGTCGCCGCTGGTGCTCTGGATCAGGCTGCCGGTGATCACCGGCGACAGCACGCCCGCGATGGACGCGACTGAGTTGAGGATCGCCAGCATCGCGCCGCGCTGTGTGTCGGGCGACACCGAGCCGACCATCGCCGGTGCCAGCGAGAACATCACGCCGGTGATGCCGCCACCGGCCGCGAGCAGGAAGACCTTCGCCATCACAGGCATCGGCAGCAGCACGACCGCCACGATCATCAAGCCGCCCACGATCAGCGCCCCGCTGGCCAGCACTGCGCGGCCCTTGCGCGCCGGCACCCCACGCGCCAGCAGGCGCTGCGACCACCACGACAGGCCCAGGCTGCACACGATGTTGACCAGCGTCAGCATCGCGAACAGCCGCCCGGCCGCGAGGCCGTCGAAACCCAGGCCCTTCTGCAGGTAGGCCGGGAACCAGGTCAGCGTCAACGCGAGACCCCAGTACGCCATGAAGTTCATGACCAGCACGCCGAGCACGGTGGAGTCCGTCAGCAGCACGCGATAGGGAAGGCGCCGTTCGGCCCCGCTTGCCTGCGTGCTGCCGGCTTCATCGGCAACGCGCCCCTCGGCGCCGAACACCAGCCAGACCAGCACCCACACCGCGCCGGCGATTGCCATCACGAGGAAGTTGGCACGCCAACCCCAATGCACCGTGATCAGCGGAATCAGCACGCCCGCCATCAGCACGCCGATGGCCGCTCCCTGGTTGACCACCGAGACCGGCAGCGCCCGCTTGCTGTCCGGGAACCACTTGTAGCAGGCGTGATAGGCCACGGGCGCGGCCGGCCCCTCGCCGATGCCGAGCAGCACGCGCGACAACACGAACATCGCGATCGACGACGACAGGATGATCGGCAACTGCGCGACGCTCCAGGTCGCGGCCATCACCAGCAGCATCCACTTGGCGCTGACCCGGTTGGCGACGAAGCCGCCGATCACGCCGGAGGCCGAGAACAGCCAGAAGAAGCTGCCCGCGATCCAGCCGAATTCGGTGGGCGACAACTTCAGCTCCGCCATCATCGGCACCGCGACCAGGCCGATGACGACCTTGTCGATGAAGTTGATCAGCATGAACAGTGCGAGCAGCACCGTGATGAACCAGGCCCGTGCGGGCTGGTAGTTGTCGTTGTGGGTGGCGCGCATCGGCTGGATTGTGGCCGCGCCGGCGACCGTGCGGATGAGGGCTACTTCGGGGGGGCGCCGTTGCCGTCGGTGGGGCCGACGACCCTCGGACTGCTGCTCGACGTGCCTTGTTCCTGGGCCTTGTCCACGTCCTTGGGGGCGTTGTCGGCGGGTGTGGCGGCGGCAGGCGCGACGCTCGATTGCGGGCGCAATTCCGTGGCTGCCGGCGCGCCGGAAGAGGGCGCGCTGGCCGAAGGCGCCATCGCGGCGGACGGTGCAGGCGGCGTGGAGGGCTTGCGATCGCATGCAGCAAGGCCCATCAGCGCCGTCGTGAGAAGAAGCAGCGCAAGAGGTTGGCGCCGCGCGCTCGTGTTCATGGCTTCGGTGTGCATGGTGATCTCCCGTCTGCGAAGCACACCATTCTTGCCACTCAGGCGCCGCGGTCCTGTAGTCCGGGTACGTCGGTGTGCGACAGCAGGTGCACCAGCTTGTCGAGCCCGCCCAGCACATGGTCGGGCCGTTGACCCATCTCGTCGAAAGTGCCGCCGCGCCGATCGATCCATGCGGTTTCGAAGCCGAAGCAGCGCGCGCCGGTGACGTCCCACGCGTTGGACGACACGAACAGGATGTCGGCGCGCGCCACCCCGAGCTTCCGTTCGGCCAGCGAATAGACCCGCATGTCCGGCTTGAAGACCTGCACCTCGTCCACGCTCAGCAGGTGCGCGAAGGCATCCTGCAGGCCCGCGTTGCGCACGACCGCGTCGATCGAATGGCGCGATCCGTTCGAGAGGATCGCCAGCGGCACCCCGAGCGCGTTCAGCGCCTGCAACGCGACTGGCACCTCGGTGAATGGTTGGAGGCGCAGGTACTCGTCGCACAGCATGCGCCGCTGTCCTGCGCCCAGCTGCAGGCCAAGCTGCGCGCATGTGAAGACCAGTGCGTCCTCGGTGCACTTCTCGAAGTCGACGAACTGACCCATCAGGCTGCGCAGCCAGGTGTACTCGAGTTGCTTCTGGCGCCAGAGCATGCTGATCTCGGACCCGCGCCCGGCGTACAACTCCTCGCAGCGGGCCGCGACCGAATGCACGTCGAACAGCGTGCCATACAGGTCGAAGACGATGCCCTCGATGTGCTTCACGGCAGCGGTCTCCTCATGCGGCGCGCGCGGCTTCCTCGCGCGACCGGCGCGCCTCGTAGGTCTTCAGGTGGGCATACGCGATGCGCAGCATCGAGCGATCGGCCTCGGCCTCGGCGCCCCGGCTGAGCAGGTCGCCGAGGATGTGGTCCGCTTCCGTCGGCGCGCCCCGCTCGATGTCCTTGAGCATCGACGCCGTGATCGGCGAGCCTGCCGCGCTGACCATCGCGCGACCGCGTTCCACTGCAGCGGCGCTGGGGGGAAAGCCGTTGTGCGCCGCGATGGCACGGCATTCCTCGAACAATGCCAGCCCCAGGTCCGCCGCGCCCGCGCTCACGATGTCGCCGATGCTGGCGCGCATCAGCGTCGTGATGCCGGCCATGGAGGAAATGAAGACCCACTTCTCCCACAGCGCCTGCATGATGTTGTCGCTCGCGGTGCTGGTGAAGTTGGCCGGCGCGAAGGCCGCCGCGATGGCGTCGACGCGTGCCGAACGTCCGCCACCGAGTTCGCCGAAGGTCAGGGCGTGCATGTCGTTCAGGTGCAGTACGTTGCCGGCTTCATCCAGCGCCGCGGAGATCAGGCAGAGGCCACCCAGCACGCGCTCGCGGCCGAAGCGTTCCGACAGCACGTCCAGATGCTGCATGCCGTTGAGCAGCGGCAGCACCGCCGACTCGGGGCCGACGGCCGCGGCGAAGGAATCGATGGTGTGCGCCAGGTCGTAGGCCTTGCAGGCGACGATGACCACGTCGAAGGGCTCGGCGATGTCGTCCGACAGCACGTGCGGCGGAGAGGGGATGTGCGCATTGCCCGCGGGGCTCTTGATGCACAGGCCATTCGCCGCGATCTGCGCCGCGCGCCGTGGCCGCAGCAGGAAGGTCACGTCCTGCCCCGCCTGCAGCAACCGCCCGCCAAAGTACCCGCCGAGCGCGCCGGCGCCCACCACCAGGAATCTCATCTGCTTTGCTCCTCAGGCATTTTTTGCCTGAGGACGGTTTTAGTCGATTGCAAAAAACGGCGTCGCGGAGCCAAGGTCAAAGCCCCTGCGCAGGTGTTCCATGCCTTCGGCTCAGGATCGATGCAGGGAATTTGCGCTACGATCCTCGGCGCTCTTTGGTGCAAGCCAAATGGATGCAAGGGAGGATGGCGATACAAGGACTGCGGAAAACCGCGGCAGGCTGTCCTGGATGTATTCGACACATCGGACAGCGATGCCACGCAGATTCTTTTCATTCGGCTTCGATCAGCGCAAGCGCCTGATCAGCCTGGCCTTCCCCCACGACGACGCCCCCAAGGTCACCGACACCCACGGACGACAGGGCGACGTCAATATCGTCATCGACCGCCTCGAGGCCGAAGAGGCGCTGAGCCAGGACTTCCGCTACACGCTGCATCTGCTGGCCGACAACGCCAGGCTCAAGCTGAAGGACATGCTGGGCAAGTTGCTGGTCGTCTCCCTCGTTCGTCCCGACGGCAGCCTGCGCTACTTCACCGGCTACTGCTTCGAGTTCACCCTCGTCAAGGCCGACGACGGCGTGGCCCGCTACTTGGCTGTGCTCCGGCCCTGGCTGCACTACCTCACCCTGCGCAGCAACAACCGGGTCTTCCTCGCACAGACGCTGGAAGACCAGACCGCCACCATCTTCGCGGACTACGGCGCGCTGCCGCAGTGGCAATGGCTCGCCCCGCGCGAAGACCCGCAAGTGACGATGGCCTGCCAGGGTGGCGGGGCCGGCGAGACGGACGCCAACTACCTGCACGCGCGCTGGGAAGCGCTCGGCATGGCCTACCGCTACGAGCACACCCAGGCCGGCCATACGCTGGTCCTCACCGGCGACACCACCATCGGCCCGGCCATCGATGGCGACAGCCCCGAGATCCGCTTCCACACCGCCGGCGGGCCCCGCCGATGAAGACGCCATCGAGTCCTGGGCTCCCACGCGCGACAGCATCGCCACCGAATACTCCGCCATCAGCTTCAACTTCAAGAACCCGCGCCCGGTCCTCGCCACCACCATCACCCACAACCAGCCCGGCGACATGCCGCGGCTCGAAGTCCACGAATACGCCGGCGCCTACGGCCTGCGCGCCACCGGAGGCAGCGACTACGTCAACCTGCGGACCGACGAACTCGACGCCGTCGCCAAGTACCACGCGGCCGAGAGCAACAACTACCAGGTGCAACCGGGCCGCTGGTTCCAGTTGATCGAGCACTTCAGCGTCAAGAGCCGCACCGACAACGACAGCAAGTACCTGATCGTCTCGGCCACGCATACCGCCAGCAACAACTATCTGCAGGAAATCGGCAAGCCCGCCGAATACAGCAACAGCTTCATTGCGTCCCGGCGATACGTCTACTGGCGCCCGGGGCGCGGCCACAACAGCACCCGCGTGCAGGTGCTGGCCCCGCAGACCGCCACCGTGGTCGGTCCGGAGGGGGCAGGCTCGCTGCACGTGGACGAGTACGGGCGGATTCGCATCCAGTACCACTGGGACCGCGAAGGCAGGCACTCCGCCTGGGTGCGTGTGAGCAGCAGTTGGGCTGGTGGGGAAACCGGAATGGTCTCGCACCCGCGCGTCGGCTCCGAGGTTGTCGTGATGCACCTGGATGGTTGCCCAGACCACCCCTTGGTCACAGGCGTGGTCTACAACGCCTGGCGCATGCCGCCCTGGGAACTGCCACAGCAGAAGGCGTTGACGGGATTGCGCAGCCGCGAACTGGCCGGTCAAGGAGGCAATTCACCAATGGGGCGCAGCAACCATGTGCTGCTGGACGACACCGAGGGCAAGATCCAGGCGCAGATCCGCAGCGATCACGATGCCAGCCAGTTGAGCCTGGGGCACATCACGCGCATCGAGCGCAACGTGGGGCGGCAAGACCCGAGAGGACAGGGGTTCGAATTGCGCACCGATGGGCATGGGGCGGTCCGCGCGGCCGAAGGCATGCTGCTCACGACGGAACCGCGCGCCAACGCGAATGCGCACATCACGGACATGAGCGAGACCGTTGCCCGCCTCACTGCTGGGCGCGACCAGCACGAGAGCCTGAGCGACACTGCGCATCAGGCCAAGGCGCATCAAACCGGCGACCAGGATGAAGTCACCAAGGAACTCAAGGCGCAGAACGATTCGATCAAGGGTTCGCATGGAAACCGCGCGCAAGGCGAATTCCCCGAACTGACCGAGCCACACCTCGTGCTGGCCAGCCCCAGCGGCATCCAGGCGACCACCGCCGGCTCGACCCATCTCGCGAGCAAGGAACATCACGCCATCACCAGCGGCGCCCATACCAGCGTCTCTGCAGGCAAGAGCTTCCTCGTCAGCGTCAAGGAAGCGGTGCGCATGTTCGCCTACAAGTCCGGCATGAAGCTGGTGGCTGCCAGTTCGGACATCGACATCACCGCGCTAAAGGACAGCATCAACCTGCTGGCCAAGCTCAACATCACCCACACCGCCAACAAGATCACCATCACTGCGAAGGAGGAGGTGGTGATCAACGGCGGCACCAGCTACACCAAATGGAACGCCTCGGGAATCGAGAGCGGGACCAATGGAATCTGGCGCGAGCATGCGGCGGTGCACAGCTTGGTCGGGCCGGCCAACCTGCCGGTAAAGGAGCCCGAATTCCCGGACGTAACCACGACGAGCACCAAGCCGCGCCGCATGGTCGATTTTTCCGGCTGAAGCAGAACAAGAAGTAACCCATGGCAGACGAACAAAGCAAATCCCCGGCGCCCGTGAGCAAATGGGTCTATCCCTTCTCGGGCGTGGACGATCCCAGGGCTGCAACGCCAAAGCCCAAGGAAATAGCCGATCCCAACACCTACTTCTCGGTGCTTTCGATGGCGGAAGACGGCTTCTACCCCGTCGGAGCCAATGGCCTCTGGCATGGGGGCATTCATTTCGACGGCTCCACAGCCGGCGCTTTGATGCAAGGCCCGGGCGTGCGCTGCATGGCCGATGGCGAAGTGATCGCCTATCGGATCGACAGCGCGTATCCAGAGCTCGAGTTCGAGAAGGGCAAGGTGGCCTATTCCCGAGGTTTTGTACTGGTCAAGCACCGTCTGCAACTGCCGCCAGCTCCTCAGAAGCCTGCCCCTTCGGGCGCGACAACGCCAGCACACTCACCGGCACCCGCGCCCACCCCCGCAGCCGCCGCCAAACCGGCGTCCAAGACCTCGCCGTCAAGCGCGCCAGCCCCGGCCCCGCAGGAGCCTTCATTGGTCTTCTTCAGCCTGTACATGCACCTGATCGATTGGGCCGGTTACCGCGCAGATGCCAAACTGGCGCGTCCGGCTTATTGGGGCGATGAGTGCAAGCGTGTCGTTGGCGATAAGGCACCGAGCCTCAGCCCTTATGCGGCGCCGCAGACGGAACACAAGGGCGTCAACGTGCGACAGGCCGGCAAGGGCACTGCGCAGATCGGTTGGCTTCCGCCCGGAACAGCCGTGACGCTGGAACCCGGCAGCGGGCCCTGGCGCAAGATCGCCAGCGTCGATGGGGGCCAGATGGAAGTCGACCCGCTCAATCGGGCAGATACCACGGCGCCGTTCGGCTGGGTATTTCAAAGCGAGTTGACTCCCGCACCCGCTGAGCCCAAGACCAAGGACGCGGTATGCGTGCTCGACAAGCCCATGGCCATCAAGGCGGGTGAGTTGATCGGGCACCTGGGCCAATACCAACGCCACGCTGACGCAGGCAGCATCCTCACTGCGGGCGATCGGCCGCTGGTGCATATCGAGGTCTTTAGTGGCGAAGACGTCAAGGTCTTCATCGAAAAGAGCCGGGCCCGTGCCAAGGAACTGGAGCCCGGCAAGAAGACACTCCTCGTTGTGAGCAAGGGCACGAAGCTCGTAGTGCCAGCGGGGTCAGACCGCGTTTTGGCTGCCGGCAAGGACGTTCAAGTGCGCGGTGGCTCGCCCTCGAGTGGCGAATGGGCGGAGGTCACGGAGATCACCGTCTCGGCTGCCGAGGCGCCCACGGCCAACAACAAGCACCCGAAGCCGAAGGTCACTCCCACCGGCGATGCATTCTGGGTTGAGCGAGCGCAGTTGGGACCAAATGGCAGGCGCGTTTCAACAAGGTCAGCACTGGACGGTTGGACTGACTTCCCTTTGCAGCAAGCCAACGCTACAGGCGCAAAGGCAAACTATTTGCGAGTCGCTGCAGTCAAGACCTTGAAGCGAAGCGCGACGGACGACAAGGGCGTGCGCTGGTGGTTGATGGATGTCGACGAGGCCGAGGGCAAAGGCAACACCACAGGTTGGATTTGCGAGAAAGGGAATCTGCAATCCCCATGGGATTGGCCGGGCTTCGAAATCGTAGAGGAAAGGGCAGTCAAGCCTGCGGATCTGCATGGCAAGCAGGTCGTAGACCACAAGCTCGAAATTCCCGAGGACAAGGACAATTTCGAAGCCAAGGCCGACCGTGCAAAGGAGGGTGCGCTGTTCCAGAAGCTCTACGACGTGCTCGATACCGACAAGGATGAGAAGTTGAGCACCGCCGAGTTGCGGGCGGCCCTCAGGAAACCCTGGCTGGCGCAGACACTGTCACGCCTGATCGTGCGATACGAAAGTGAATGGGGCGGGGCGATGGGCAAATGGGATGCGCTGGATGCCCACATGGGCGAGTTTGCGGGCGACTGGGCGTGGGAAAAACTGCGGATCTACGAACTGCAATGGTGGTCCGAGCTGGCTGGTAAGCATGCGTTTCCGAGCAGTCCGGTTGTCTACCATTTTCATCCAGTGGGTTTGGCAGCAAACTTCCCAACATGTAGTCGACTTACGCTGGAAATGTTGCAGGTAATATTTCCAAATGGGGATAAGGCCAGACTGCAATCGATCGTTGATGAAATTGGCTCAATGATGGATGAATACAAGCTTGCCACCGCTTTAAGGCTAACTCACTTCTTTGCTCAAGTTCGCGAAGAAACTGGTCCTCGGTGCAAATTAGTTGAAGACGACTTTACTTACAGTCCTGACGCTCTGAAGGACTTATTCGGCTACTTCGCCAAGCGTCCTGCCGAAGCCGATCTTTACGGAAAGACCAAAGATCATGGGGCCAATTTCGAGGCTAT